>CP065590.1:2152817-2460363 GCA_016025055.1 Chryseobacterium indologenes | reverse complement strand
TCCTGATTTTCATATCGCAGCCTTCAGAGAAAGAAAACGTTTAGCCAACTACGACCGGTTTGTTTTCCAGTTTCCTTTAATATGGTTCGGAATGCCTCCTTTGCTCAGATTATGGATTGATGAAGTTTTTGACAGAGACTGGCTGCAGCCCGGAAAATACAACCCGCTGGAAAATAAAGAAGTCTACATTCTGATTACCACCGGCGGAAAAGAAAGGTCTTTCAGTAAAACAGGTACCTATCAATATACCGTTGACGAGTTGATCAGCGGCCTTATTGTTTCATTAAAAGTTTTCAAAGCAGATATTAAACATATCAAAATTGTTTACGAAGCTAATAAGTTGTCTAAAAAAGAAATTATTTTACATAAAAAGAGTTTACAGAACTACTCAATCAATAGCATATGGAGTCCAGCTTAGCGATGAACACATTAATTTTCTTAGGTGTAGCCATTATTATGGTTCCACTGGCCAGAAAATTGGGTTTAAGTTCTGTAATCGGTTATATTTTAGGAGGAATTATTATTGGTCCTTATGTGTTGAAATTGACAGGACATAATGTAAATGACATCATGCACGCCAGTGAATTTGGTGTTATTATGCTGTTATTCCTGGTAGGACTTGAACTTGAGCCCCGGAAATTCTGGGAAATGCGAAAAAGATCATGGGATTAGGCCTTACTCAGATGCTTCTTACCATTTCTTTACTTTTCCTTGTATTCATCACCGTTGGCTGGAGAATAGATAAAGCAATTGCTGTGGCCATGTGCTTTGCTTTGTCTTCCACAGCTATCGTTCTTCAAACCCTGCATGAAAAAAACAACCTGAAAACAATGGCTGGCGAAGCATCGTTTTCAACTTTATTATTCCAGGATATTTCTGTCATCCCTATTTTAGCCATACTCCCTATTGTTGCTAATTATAAGGCAAAACATCATGATAATGAAATTCAGATCCTGATTCAAAAACTTCCGGAATGGCTTCAGGCCGGGACAGTAATTTTCGGAGTGGCTTTACTCATCTTATTGGGTAGATATGTATTCGTTCCTTTTTTACGGTATGTTTCAAAATCGGGAATGACCGAGCTATTAACAGCTTCTTCCCTATTTCTAGTAATCGGAGTTTCTGAGCTGATGATTGTGATCGGACTTTCACCTGCACTGGGAGCTTTCCTGGCGGGAGTGATGCTCGCCAACAGCGAATTCCGCCATGAGCTTGAAGCGCAGATCGATCCTTTTAAAGGCTTATTACTGGCTGTATTTTTTGTAAGCGTAGGCTCAACGATAAATTTCAATATCATTCAGCAGGATCCTCTTTTTATTTTCACTACCGTTTTTGCTGTCGTAACAATAAAATTTGTAGTCTTGTACATCATCGGAAAGTTTTTCAGAATGGATAATCCGCAAAGCTTGTTTTATGCATTTGCCCTTTCGCAGGTGGGAGAATTCGCATTTGTCCTCATCAACTATGCTTCCGATCTTTATCTGTTAAGTCCCGAACTTAATGCTCAGTTAATGGCTGTAACTGCTATCACGATGTGTATCACTCCTATTCTACTCATTGTCAACGATAAATTTATCACCCCGAAATTTATCAGGGAAATTCCTGAAGAGGAGCATGATTTTAATATTCTTGACAGTGACATTAGCCAGAAGAAAATTATAATTGTAGGATTTGGGCATTTCGGAAGTACTGTAGGCCGTCTTCTGAAAGCCAATAAAATATCAGCAACCGTGCTGGACAGAGACTCCGACCGTGTGAAATTGTTAAGAAGTTATGGTTTTAAAGTCTATTATGGGGATGCCACAAGAATTCCCATTTTACGAGCGGCCGGTATTGAAGATGCTGAAATACTCGTTTTATGCCTTGATGACCCTGATGATAATATGTTTATTGCAGAACTTGTTCGTGAACATTATCCGAAGGTAAAGATTTTTGTGCGGGCGAAAAACAGAATCGACGCGTATGAATATCTTAACAACGGAATCAATCATATCTACCGTGAAACCTTAGGTACTGCCGTTGATATGGCTATTGACGTCCTTCATGAAACGGGAATGAGAAAATATGCGGCAAGGCGTCTGGGGCAAAGGTTTATGGCTATTGATAAAGCTTCGATCAGAAAGCTGGCAAAATCGAAAGAGGAAGATGATATTGAATTATTTACCACAAAAGAAATCCTCCAACGGGAGGAGGAATTACTTGCTTTTGATAATCTTAATTTTGATACTAAAAATTGGGAGGATTCCTCATCAACCGAAGAAGAAGATGAGGAAGATTCCCAGGGTTAATTTATTGAATGCTTACGCTTCCGCCACTGCTTTCGTCTTTACTTACGTTTTTCAGTTCGCCTTTTTTAGAAATATCAACGCTTCCACCTGATGATGCTGACGCCTTTACAGAAGACACCGCGCTCAACTGGACACTTGCACCACTGGAAGCATCAGCTTCTACATTGTCTGCAATAACCTGCTGGGCAGAAATACTACTTCCTGAAGAAGCACTCACGTCTGCATGTTTTGCTTTTCCTGAAATATCAATACTTGATCCGGAAGACGCCTCAATATCAAGGTTTACCGCCCAGACCTTTCCACTGAAATTACTGCTGCTGCCTGCATTGATGTTAAAATCATTCGCCTCAAGATCACCGGAGACACTTCCCGCACTTGACACCTCAATATCCGTTTTTTCCTGGGTAAATTTATCTTTTACGGTAATTTTTGCCGCAGAATCGGCTCCAAGTTTCGAAAAATCTTTAGTATAAATTTTCGCGCTTACATTATTGATATTCATCACTCTGATTCCTCTTTTATAATGAATATGGAGCTTTCCCCCTTCATTATCTACAAGAACTTCGTTGATTATACTTTGAGGAGCTGAAATAACTACTTTCTCAGTTTCCGACTTGATCACCTCTGCATCAATAGCCTGTGAAACCTGGATTTCATCAAATTCTCCGGTAAATTCTTTCTGCTGCATCGGGCCGCTTTCTTTATTGATTACTTTCTCTACCCATCCGCTTTTTTCTCTGTTTTTCTTCTCATGTCTTTCGTTACATGAGGCCAATACCACTAAGGCTGAAAAAATAAAAAGAGTCCTTGTTTTCATGTTTATTATCTTTTATAGATTATTTTCTTGCTATTTTAATATTAAAACAACTAATGTATGAAAAATATTACATCAGTACCGAAAGACTATGTAAGTATTCAAAATTAACTAATAGTCTGGCATGTATTCACTTAAAAAATATATTTCTGTTTCTTTATCTTAATTCGATTTACAAAATAAGTCCTATACAGTAAGTTTTTAATATCTTTATGCTTTAATAACAACTATTTTATGAAGAATATTTCATCGGTATTATTAATTTCTGCCTTGGCGTTCAATCAATCTTGTACTACAATGAAAAAAACCGATACTCAACAGGAAATTCCTGCTCCTGACCCGTCTTTATCTTCTAATCCGTTTATGAAGAAAAGCAAGCTTCAATACGAAGCTCCGGAATTTGATAAAATTAAAAACGAACATTTCAAACCGGCTTTTGATTTTGGTTTAAAACAACATGCTGCTGAAATTGAAAAAATTGCCAACAACCCGGCTTCTCCTACTTTTGAAAATACAATTGTAGAATTGGAAAAAAGTGGCGAAGTTTTGAAAAGAGCAATCATTGTTTTTTCGAATCTTACAAGTGCTAATACCAACCCTACATTACAGGCATTAGATCAAGAATATGCACCAATTTTTGCTGCACATTCCGATAAAATGTACCTGAATGAAAATCTTTATAAAAGAATCAAATCGATCAAAGAAGACGGATTAGATTCTGAAAGTAAAAAGCTTCTTCAATATTACAAACAAAATTTTGAGATTGCAGGTGCTAATCTTTCAACGGCTGACAAAGAGAAATTAAAGCAATATAACCAGGAACTTGCCTCTCTTTCTACTCAGTACTCCAATAAATTACTGGAAGCAAGAAAGCAGGGAGGGGTATTCTTTGCTGATGCAAAGGAACTTGACGGGCTTTCTGCAGATGAAATCGCTGCGGCTGCAGCTGATGCTAAGACTGCAGGACAACCTGGAAAATATCTTCTGGCTTTACAGAATACTACGCAACAACCTCTTTTGCAAAATTTAAAAAACAGATCCACAAGAGAAAAACTTTTCAAAGCTTCGTGGACGCGTGCTGAAAAAGGTGATGCCAATGACACCAGGGAAACCATTGAAAAACTGGCTAAACTTAGACTGAAAAAAGCACAGATCTTAGGTAAAAAGAATTTCGCAGAATGGAAATTACAGGACCAGATGGCCAAAACTCCTGAAGCTGCTACTAAGCTAATGAATCAGGTGGCTACTCCGGCTGTAGAAACAGCAAGACGTGAGGCAAAAGATATTCAGGATCTGATTGATCAGCAAAAAGGAGGTTTCAAAGTAGAACCTTGGGACTGGAATTTCTATGCAGAGCAAGTAAGAAAAGCAAAATTCGACCTTGATGAGAGTGAAATAAAACCTTACTTTGAAATCACTACGGTTTTAGAAAAAGGAGTTTTCTTCGCAGCAGAAAAATTCTACGGACTAACGTTCAAAAAAAGAACAGATCTTCCGGTTTACCATCCTGATGTTGTAACCTACGAGGTTTTCGATCACGACGGTAAATCGATTGCTATTTACTATCTTGACTTCTACACCAGAGACTCTAAAAACGGTGGAGCATGGATGAGCAATTTCGTTGAACAGTCTTACTTAATGGGTACAAAACCTGTCATCGTAAACTGCTACAACTATCAGAAACCGGCTCCGGGAAAACCTTCATTAATCAGTTTTGATGATGTTTCAACAATTTTCCATGAATTTGGACACTCGATCCACGGGATGTTTGCAAGTCAGAAATACCCTTCATTATCCGGAACTAACGTACCGAGAGACTTCGTGGAGTTCCCGTCACAAATTAACGAGCATTGGGCACTGGATCCGGTTGTACTGAAAAATTATGCCGTTCATTACGAAACAAAACAGCCGATTCCGCAAACATTGGTAGAAAAAATAAAAAAAGCATCAACATTCAATCAGGGATATATGACCACTGAATTGATCTCTGCTGCTGAACTTGACATGGACTGGCATACAGTAAGCGATGAAAAGCAGTTTATTCCTGTTTTAGATTTTGAAAAACAATCGTTGGCAAATCACGGATTCAATTTAGCAACAGTTCCGCCGAGATACCATACTCCTTATTTTGCTCACATCTGGGGAGGTGGCTATTCAGCAGGATATTACGCTTACTTATGGTCTGAAACTTTGGATAATGACGCATGGGAGTGGATTAAAAACAATGGCGGCTTAACAAGAGAAAATGGAGACCGTTTCAGAAAATATATTCTTTCCGTAGGAAATTCTGTAGACCTTAACCAGGCATTCAGAGATTTCACAGGACATGATCCGGACATTAAGCCTCTACTAAGAAACAGAGGATTTATCAAATAATACAATCAGAAGCATTCTTTTTAGAGTGCTTCTTTTTTGTTGAAATATTAATTTCATAGAAACAGGTACATCATAAAGGCTTACCCGAACATCTCAGTTGTTGAGAGGTTATAATAACTAAAGCCCATTTCTATTGATATTTCTTATTTTTGTGGCTCGAAATTAAAATACAACCTATGAATTGTCCCTGCTGCTCAGGAAAAAGTTATGAAGAATGCTGCAAACCTTATCATACAGGAGAAAAGCATGCGCCAACTGCTGAAGCCTTAATGCGCTCCCGATTTTCTGCCTTCGCTGTTCCGAATGGAGAATATTTAATGGAAACTACCCTTCCGGGCAAAAGAAAGTACCACAACAAACAGGATCTTCAGGAATGGGGCGAAATCAATGAGTGGACAAAACTGGAAATCATCCAGACGCCCGCATTAAACCATGTAGAGTTTAAAGCGTATTACACAGATCAGGACGGCCATCCTCAGGTTCATCATGAGTTTTCTGTTTTTCAAAAAATGCATGAACGCTGGTATTATGTTTCAGGAGAATTTTTAGATTAATATAATATGAAGAAGAGTTTTATTTACACAGTATTGATGCTGGTTTGCGGTTTCGCCTTTTCCCAGGCTCAGACCGCAGATGACAAAAAACAGATCACGGCTGCCGTTACGGATATTTTAAAAGGCTTCCAGACTAAAAACGGAGAACTTATGAACAAATATGTAGACAAAAACTACGGAATAGGCGTTCTTTTTAAAAGTGGCGGTAATCTTGGGTTTGTATCGAATGAAGATGTGGATTTCAGTATGCCATTAGGTTATATTTCAAAAGCATGGACTATCAGAAATCAGTTTCCTATCCAGTTTGATTCAGCTTACGAGTATGATTCAGAAAGCAAAAAATGGAAAAAAGAGGGATTATTTGTTCAGTCCAACTCTGATGCAGTGAATGAATATGCAGATCAATTCCCTGATCAGTATTCTGTAAAAGATCAGACGATTTTTAAAATTAATTCTGATGCTAAGAATGTAGTTTTTGTAACGCTTGCCGAGAATACTAAAGAGAAAGCTCCGATCAACGGATTCAGGTTTGTGATGACTAAGATCAAGGGAAAATGGGTTCTTACGTTTATTGATGTAACGGAATATAATGCGGAATAATGTGGATAATCATCACGGTGTAGGCCACTCCGCCAAATCGTAGATTGACATCCCGGAATGCCAAGGCATTGTTTGGCTGACATAAACCATAAAAAACCACAGCTGAAGCTGTGGTTTTTACAAATGTCCCGAATACCGGGCATTTTTATTTTTTAGTGACCTTCAGTTCCGTCAATTCCGTGTGCATGTCCGTGAGACAATTCTTCTTCTGTTGCCGGACGAGTGCTTAGCACTTCTACCTGGAAATCTAATACTTTACCTGCCATTGGGTGGTTAAGATCTGCTACAACAACCTCCGGAGTTACTTCTACTACAAACGCCTGGAAGTTATTTCCCTGGTTGTCTGATAAAGGTAAAATCGCCCCGATCGGAGGAGTACCTGATTCTTTAAACATCTCGATTGGCAATTGTGCGATAGCATCAGGTTGTCTTTCACCGTAAGCTTCTTCCGGCTGAATTACAAAAGCAGCTTTATCACCAGCTTTCAATCCTAAGATATTTTGCTCAAATTTTGGAATCATCATTCCCACACCGTACAAGAATGTAAGTGGATTTTCTGTTGTTGTTTCTTCTACAAGAACTTTACTTCCATCCTCTTCGATGGTGTGAAGAATGTATTTTACAGCTACAACGTGATTGTTTTCAATTGTCATATTATTCTTTTTTGTCGTGAGCTCTTTCACGATTAATGGTACAAAGATACTGTTTTTGAAATGATTTGATCAGGTTGAAAGACGGGAGATGGAAGAAGGAAGTTATGAGGGGCATAAAGTACACCACATCTGTTTTTTAACTTCCAAAAATTCATTTTTACTAATTTTAAAAATAAGTTACAAGGCGGAAATAATTTCCAGCTTTCGCCCTTTATTTACTATTTCTGTTTTCTTCTCTCTTCTTCTGTCTTAGTACAAACAGATATAAACTTTCAACTTTTGTCCTTGCCCATGGTGTTTTTCGTAAAAACTTAAGGGAAGAACTGATACTCGGATGATCTGTAAAGCATCTGATATTGATCTGCTCACCCAATTTCTCAAAGCCTTCGTAGTATTCTACCAATTCTTCGAGAATGGCATCGAGTCTTTTTCCGTGTAAGGGATCTTTTGATTTTTCTTCCATAACGCAGTAAAATTAAAACATTTTATCAGACTTACCGACTAAAATTGTTTCGACTCTTAATCTTTAGTATTTTTGATGAAGCGATGGCTTACCCATAAAGTTATCCGTATCAAAAATATGAGCAAAAACAACGAAGCAAACAGGAAAAAGAATAAAAAGATGATCGACCAGAAAAAACGGAAAACACAAAATGCTGAAGCAGAAAGAAAAGCCCGTTTAAAGCAGATTCTGGAAGATTTTAAAGCAAAAGAGGGCGATCAAAAATAATCCATCCTTCATTACTAAACATCCTGGTTTTGAAACTGTAAAATTGTCTAAGGTTCAAGCAGATTCTTTTGACACAGGTGTAGATCCCGATGAAGTAAGGTAAGCCGTAATTTTAACAATACAACTTCATTTATCTTTGGATATTGACTGTTAACAATGATAATTTTTTATGAAAATTCTGCATACTGCCGACTGGCACTTAGGAAAAAGACTGGATCGCTTTTCGCGTCTCGAGGAGCAAATATTGGTGATAGAAGAAATCATCGGCATTGCTGATGAAGAAAATGCAGATCTTATCCTGGTGGCCGGAGATCTCTTTGATGCCTTTAACCCCGGCGTAGAAGCTGTGGAACTTTTTTATAAAACCCTGAAACGTTTATCCAAAAACGGACAACGTCCTGTCATTGCCATTTCAGGAAATCATGATTCACCGAACCTCATCAACGCACCTGATCCATTGGCCAGGGAATGCGGAATTATTTTAATCGGACATCCCAAAACAGTCATACAGCCTTTTGGAACAGAATATTTCAGCATCCTGAACTCCCGGGAAGGCTTTATAGAAATGAAAATCAATACCATTGATTTTCCGGTACGAATCCTTCACACCCCTTATGCCAATGAGATCCGTTTAAAGGAATATTTTGGTGAGAATAAAGAAGAAGAAATCAACAAAGTCCTTGCCCACACCTGGAATGAGCTTGCAGAGCAGTTTTGTGATGATGCAGGGGTCAATCTGCTGACGGCTCATTTATACATGAATAAAAAAGGAAATGAAATTCTGGAAGAACCGGAGGGGGAAAAACCTATTAAAATAGGAAATGCTGATCTTATTTTTTCGGATAGTATTCCTGAGCAGATTCAATATACGGCATTAGGACACCTTCATGGCTTTCAGAATATAGGAACCAGAGAAAAACCTGTGGTTTATTCTTCTTCTCCGTTATGTTACAGTTTCAGTGAAGCAGGTCAGATAAAATATGTATCTATTATTAATGCAGAGCCGGGAAAATCTGTTACCTATGAGAAGAAAGCTTTGAAAAGCGGAAGAGCGTTGGTACGGAAAACATTCACTTCAACAGAAGACACCATTAAGTGGCTTAAAGAAAATCCTGATACCTTTATCGAGCTTACTTTAGAAAGTGAAACTTTCTTAACCGCTGATGAAAGAAGGCTTATCTATCAGTCTCACAACGGAATTGTGTATCTGATCCCGAAAATTAAAAATAGAGAACTCATAGAGCCTGAAAATCACGAAATTAATCTGAATCAAAATATAGAAGCATTATTTAAAGATTATTTTAAATCTAAAAACGGAGGCCAGGAGGCTAATGAAGAATTGATGAATTTGTTTAATGAAATTTTAAATGCCTGATCTATGATTCCAGTAAAATTAACAGTTGAAGGTTTATATTCTTACCAGGAACGCCAGATTATTGATTTTAAAAATCTTACGGAAGGCGGTTTATTCGGTATTTTCGGGCCGGTAGGTTCCGGAAAGTCTTCGATTCTTGAAGCCATCTCATTTGTGTTATACGGCGAAACGGAACGTCTGAATATGCGTGATAAGAGGGCGTACAACATGATGAATTTAAAATCAAACAATTCTTATATCGAATTTGATTTCATCAATTTTGAAAATAAACAGTTTCGTGCAACCAGGGATTTCAGACGTAATTCCAAGAAATTTGACGATGTAAAGCCTTATTCCGTCACTTTTTATGAAAATATTGATAACAAATGGGTTCCGCTGGATCATTCCAATGCGGAGACGATCATTGGGCTAAGTTATCCTAATTTCAAGCGAACCATTATCATTCCACAAGGTCAGTTTAAAGAGTTTCTTGAACTTGGTGCTGCAGAAAGAACCAATATGATGAAGGAGATCTTCAGTCTTCAGAGATTTGATCTCCAGAATAATGTTTCTTCCCTGAACGTCAGAAACAGGTCCGAACTGGATCAGCTTGAAGGACAGCTGAAAGGTTTTGAAGAAATCAGTGAAGAAAAGATTCAGCAGCAAAAGGAATTTTTAACAGAGGAACAGAAAAAACTCACTCAGGTCAATGAGAAACTGGAACAGGTATCCAATACTTATCAACAGCTAAAGAATTTAAAAACCGACTTTGAAAGCCTGCAACAGAACAGAGAAAATTTCGCTGAGCTCTCTCTCCAAAAACCCATGATTGATGCGCTGGAAATTAAGACCGATCTGTACGACCGCGTTTTCAGGGTTTTTAATCCTTTGATTATTGAAAAAAACAAGCTTTCAAAAGAAATAAAAGATCAGCAGACGGAAAAAGAAAACCATGTGAAGGTTGTGCAGGACACTGAAAAAAAGTTCAATGCTGTCAAAGAGCAACTGATTATTCTTGAGCCCCAATTTAAATCTTTGGATCAATCCAGAATACAGGAAAACGATCTGAATCTAATTGTCAATATTCTCAAATTTTCTGAAGAGATCAAAGTACTCAATGAGCGTACGCAGAAGGGTTCAGAAAAAGTAACGGAAGTAGAGACAAAAAGAGAAAGCAACCTTAAAAAGATTACAGAACTTACCAAAAGTCTGGTGACTTTAAAAGAGCAAAAGCTTGACACCGCTCTTCTTTCTCAAATTGGCAACTGGTTTATTCAACATAAAAATTTACAAAAATCCCAGCTTGAGCAAACGGAAAAAACTGAAAAACAACAGAAACAGGTTCATGGCGTCGCTGAAGAATTAAAGGTTTTTCCTTACCACAAAAATTATCAGGAAAATTTCAGAACGCAGAAAGAAAGTCTTGAAAGTAACAAAAAACAATGGGTTCAGAAGCTAGACCATTTAAAAATACAAAAAGAACTATCCCGTTTTGCCAGTGAACTTCAAAACGGAGAATCCTGTCCTCTTTGTGGTTCTAAGGAACATCCCTATATTGTGGAATTTCACGATGTACATATGGAAATGCAGGAAACCCAGGAAAAGATAAATGCTCTTGATGAGCAGCTTCAGAAACTTCAGAAACAGGAAACGGAAATCGAAAAAGTTCTTGATAGAAAAAAGATTTTTGAAGATCAGCTTATCAACGAACAAACGACGTTACAAGCCATTCAAAAAGATCTGGAGAATCATATTCAGCTTTTTATCTGGAAAGAGTTCAGCCCTGCACGTGAGGAAGAATTTGATAAAAAACGCCAGGATTCTTTTGCCGTAGAAAAAAGATAGAAGAAATAGAACGGAACATTACCGCGGAACGTGAGGAAACCGACAAAGAAAACAAGCTCTTAGAAAAATATAAATCGGCGCTGGAAGCCTTCAGACTGGAAGAAGCGACGAAACAGGAACAGATTAACATAAGCCGCTCGGGACTTAAAACTCTGGACTGGAATCTTTACCAGCATAAAACGGTTCAGGAAGTTGAAGAAGCTTATCAGAAGTTGGTTCAAAGCAATAAAGAAACCGAACAGAATTATCAGGCAGCCGTTGAACAGGAAAAAATATTGGCTCCCGTGCTGGCAGAACAAAAAGCCATTGTTAGTCAGACTGAAAAACTGATCATGACGCTTGAAAAAGAGATCGATAATCATCAGAAGGCTATAGCCGGCTCTTTAAAGGAGCATCAATTTGCAGATTTCAAAGAAGTTGAACATATTCTTTCTCAGGAAATCAATATTGAGCAGTCAAGAGCTCAGATCCAGAAGTTCAAAATCGATTTCCAAACCCTGAAAAAAGTGATTGAAGGATTGGAACTCAAACTCAAAAATCTTTCTTTTGACAATGAACAGTTTTCCTTGGCAGAAAAGCAATATAATGACGTGAAAGCTGAAGTTCAGCAGGTCAATGATTCTGTCGTTACAATGACATCTGAAATTCAGCGTCTGGAAAAAGAATATGCTAAAAAAGAACAACTTTTAAAAGATCTTGCAGCTCTTCAGAAACGTGCTGAAAATTTAAAACTGATGGTCAATCTTTTCAAAGGAGCCGGTTTTGTACAATACGTTTCTTCTATTTATCTGAGGCAGCTCTGTGACCATGCTAATGTGCGTTTTCACAGAATGACCCGGAACCAGCTGAGTCTGCAACTCAATGAAAATAATGATTTCGAAATCATCGATTACCTCAACGAAGGCCGCAGCAGAAGTGTAAAGACCCTATCGGGAGGTCAGGCATTCCAGGTATCACTGAGCCTTGCACTGGCATTGGCAGAAAGTGTACAGGCGAATGCACAGGCAGACAAGAATTTCTTTTTTATCGATGAAGGTTTCGGGACGCAGGATACGGAGTCTGTCAATATTGTATTTGAAACCCTTACCAATCTGATCAAAGAAAACAGAATCGTGGGAATCATCTCGCACGTGGAAGAGCTTAAAGAAAAAATTCCTACAGCGCTTACCATTATTAAAGATGAAGAAAGAGGTAGTTTGATCGGAATTGGCTAAACAATAAATTTTAAAAACGCAAAAGTCACAAAAGTTTTATCTGAAAAATACTTTTGTGACTTTTGTGGTTGAATAATCTCTTTAATTATAAGTGCTGAACCAAAGGCTTTACTTCATTCCCGAATAGCTCGATGGATTTCATCATTATATCATGGGCAGGATCGCCGATATCCATATGCCCGATAAACCTCGTGATCCCGAAAAGCTCTTTCATATAAGCAATTTTATCTGCAACTTCTTTCGGACTTCCGATAAATAAAGCTCCATCTTTACTTCTTCCTCCGTCATACTGCATTTTAGTATAAGGAGCCCAGCCTCGGGAAGCCCCTACCCTGTCCATCTGGGATTTATAATTGTGGAAATATCCGTCTACAACATTGGGATCATCACTTACAAAAGTGTGTGAATGAACTGCAATCTGCATTTCAGCCATATCATGCCCTGCCTTTTCGTATTCCTGCTTATAAAACTCAATCAGGTTTTTAAACTGGATCGGCATTCCTCCAATGATGGCTACCACTAAAGGCATTCCTAATTGAGCAGCATTCAAAACAGATTGTGGCGTCCCTCCTACTGCTCTCCAGATCGGAAGTTTCCCGTCATTTTTTGCTCTCGGGTAAACAGTCTGATTCTGCATTGGAGCACGAAGCTTTCCTGACCAGCTTACGTTTTCTTCAGAATTGATTTTTAACAATAATTCCAGTTTCTCGTCAAAAAGCTCTTCATAGTCGTTCAATGAATATCCATATAAAGGAAAAGATTCTATAAAGCTTCCCCTTCCCACGAATATCTCCGCTCTTCCATTGGAAATAAGATCCAGTGTGGCAAAGTCTTCATAAACTTTTACCGGTTCCGAAGAACTCAAAACAGTAACCCCACTTGCTAATTTTATATTTTTTGTAATACCGGCTGCCGCGGCCAATACCATTTCCGGAGAAGAAACGGCATAATCCGGGCGGTGGTGTTCTCCCATTGCAAATACGTCAATTCCTACCTCATCCATTAATTTTACCTGATCCAATATTTCATGAATCTTAGTTCCGGCATCTCTATATTTTCCGGTGGACTGGTCTAATGCCAGATCTCCAAACATTCCTATTCCTAATTCCATATTGTTGATTTTAGTACTACAAAAATAGCGCTATGAAATATCATATGCATTGATGTTTGATAAGAACGACGACCATATGTTTACACACTAAAAGTATAAGAACATCAAAGGTTTCAGCAAGCCATACTCCAGTTTTGTTGCCACGAATTCATAATTTTTTTTAATAAGGCTGCATATTAATATATATTCTATGGGTCTATGTGGTTCTAAAATTTGAACCACACAGACACATAGGTTTTATGCGTTAAAAATATTCGTGAATTCTTGGCAATAAAGCATACCAGCATTTTATCACAGATAAAATCCTTACGCCTATAAAAACAGTACGTCATTACATCTTTTTGCATATTTGTAATTTCGAATCAATACACAAACAAAAAACCCAACCGTTATGGTTGGATTTTACTATTATTTCTTCAGATATAAATCAAAATAATCTGTGATTTTCTGCATCAGGTGTACCCTGTCTTTTCCGATCACGTTGTGTGGGTGTCCCGGATACGCAAAGTAATCCAGCTGAACTCCGTTATCAACAGCCGATTTAATGAACTTTATAGAATGTTGCCATACTACGACATCATCCTGAGCACCATGAATCATCAATAGTTTTCCTTTCAGATTCTGAACTTTATCCAACAGGTTGGCTGCAGCATATCCCTGAGGGTTTTCCTGTGGCGTATCCATATATCTTTCACCATACATAATTTCGTACATGCTCCAGTCGATTACAGGGCCTCCCGCAACTCCCACTTTAAATACATCCGGCTTGCGAAGCATAAAGCTTGTTGTCATAAATCCTCCGAAGCTCCATCCATGGATTCCCATTTTTTCAGCATCTACATAAGGAAGAGATTTTAAGTAATCTACTCCCTTCATCTGGTCATTCATTTCTGTGGTTCCCAGGTTTCTGAAAACAGCCTGCTCGAATTTCATTCCACGGTTTGAAGATCCTCTTCCGTCCATTGTGAAAATGATGTATCCGTTTTGAGCCATATATTCATACCACAGGTTTCCTGAAGCCGGAAAGCTGTTGGTGATCAGTTGTAAGTGTGGTCCGTTATAAAGATAAACGATCGTCGGATATTTTTTGTTGGGATCAAAATTTGTTGGAAGAATAATTTTTCCATACAAAGGAGTTCCGTCATCAGCTTTTAATTCTACATTTTTAATCTCAGGTCTCTGATAGTTCTTTAACGGGTTTTCAGAGGTGAGAATATTACTGGATTTCAGATTTGATGTATTAATGATATTAGCGATTCTTGGTGAGTTCGCATTGCTGTAAGCATCATATAAGTAATTCCCATCATTGCTTAACGTTCCGATATGCATTCCCGGTGCATCATCCAGTCTCTGCATTTTGAAGTTGGTCCAGTTGATCTTATACAAATGTCTTTCTAAAGGCGTTTCTTTTGTTGACGTAAAATAGATTTCCTTTTTCTTCTCATTGAATCCGAGGATATCGGTTACCAGCCAGTCTCCTTTTGTGATCTGTGCCACAAGTCCTTTTTCAAGGCTGTAGTGGAACAGGTGGTTGTACCCTGTTCTCTGGCTTTGCCATATAAAGTCTGTATTCGAATTCGGGAAGAAAGTAAGCGGATGCTGTGGCTCCACATATTTGCTGTCTGTTTCTTCGAATAATGTTTTTACCAATTCTCCTGTAGCCGCATTATATTGATTCATTTTCATATGATTCTGGCCTCTGTTCAGAACAGCGATGAAAATATATTTAGAATCCGGGCTCCAGGTAACTGCTGTTAAATACTGATCTTTTTCACCTTCTACTTTTAAGAAGGTTGTAGTTTGGGTTTTAATATTATATACTCCCAAAGTTACCTGATGAGAGGTCTGACCGGCCATCGGGTATTTGATATTATGGTTCACGGCAGGGGTTACAGACCAGTCAATGATCGGGTAATCTGCCACCATGCTCTGATCCATTTTATAGAAGGCTACGCTTTCAGAATTGGGAGCCGGGAAAATTCCTGTATCGATTCCGAATTCGTTTCTGTGAACAGCCTGACCACTGATGATATTTTCATTAGATTCATTCGTTACCGCGATCGTTTTTCCGTTTTTACTGACAAATAAATTATTCTTTGCTGTAAATGCAAAGGTTTGTCCGTCACTGAACATTTTCACATTGGCAGCATCTTTGTCCATCGTTGCTGTATTTTTTACTTTCCAGTCATTTCCGGATTTTTCGATCCAGAACATTTTGCCTCCGCTATTGAAATATCCTCTTGAATTATCGGCAAACCTTATCTGTGGAACAGCTTTCAGTTTATCATCCGAGAATTTATTCAACTGAGTTAAAGACACTAAAGTATCTTGTTTATTGGTTTTAAGATCTGTGATCAGATATCCTCCTTTCACACCCTGAATATAAGATTTCCCGTCTGCAGACCATGAAAACTGAGAAATATTTTTCACGGCAAGATTTGTTCTCATCCCATTTACAGCCTCCGCCATCGTAAATTTCTGCGTCTGGGCCAATGCTGCACCGCCCAAAACAAGCATCAATAAAGAAAATTTATTTAATTTCATTGTATAGAATTGAATCCATCAAAAATAAGAAATAAAAATCATCCGTTAAGAAATGTTAAAATAAAACCTTCATAAAATAGAATTAATGCATCCAATGAAATTATTTCTTAACTTACTACTAGAATTTTTTGAATTGAAAATGGAGAACTTAAATTGAAAATTGATGGATTTTAAACCCAAACTAATCATTTTAAGTATCAGAAGCATTTCTTATCCTATATCAATGTTCCGTATATGCTCCCTATCCTAAATTTGCAGTATCAATAACAAATAAAAAATACAATACAATGGCAACAAAATGGAACCTAGACCCAACACATAGTGAAATCACTTTCAAAGTAAAACATATGATGATTTCTAATGTAAAGGGAAGCTTCAGAACTTTCACTGCAGAAATTGAATCTGAAGACGAATTTTTCGGTAATGCAAAAACTACTGCAACGATCCAGACTGATTCTGTGTTCACTAATAATACAGACAGAGATAATCACTTAAAATCAGCAGAGTTTTTTAATGCTGAGGCACATCCAACCATCACTTTTGAATCTCAAAATTTAAATAATGAAGTCGTTGGAAATCTTACGATCAACGGGATCACAAAACCGGTAACTTTGGACGTTGACTTCGGAGGAATCAATGTTGACCCATGGGGTAATACAAAAGCAGGTTTCTCTTTTGAAGGAAAAATCAGCAGAAAAGACTTTGGACTTAACTGGAATGCAGCTCTTGAAGCAGGAGGTGTAATGGTAAGTGATGATGTAAAAATTGCCGGAGAATTGCAGTTTGTAAAACAAGTATAATTTGGTACCATATCATATAAAAGGTTCAGGGATTTTGCTACAAAACCTCTGAACCTTTTGTTTTTTATTAATTCCTATCAATTATGAATCTACATGATCTTCAAAATATAAGTGATCAGTTTAATTCAACTCAAAGAATGCCCGTTTTATTTCTCGGCCACGGATCACCAATGAATGCAATTGAAGAAAATCAATTTGTACAAGGCTTCCGAAAAGCAGCCGGAGAAATACCAAAACCCAATGCTATTTTGTGTATTTCTGCCCACTGGTATACGGAAGGAACTTTTGTGACGGCTATGGACATGCCCAAGACCATTCATGATTTTTATGGTTTCCCAAAAGCTTTATTTGATGTACAATATCCTGCTCCGGGAAGTCCTGAACTGGCAAAAGAAACGGCAGAGCTTCTGTTACCGGCCATCGTGGAAGAAGACCACAGCTGGGGACTTGATCATGGTGCCTGGTCGGTGATCAAACATATGTATCCGGAAGCTGATATTCCTGTGATACAACTTAGTATAGATCATACAAAACCTGCACAATACCATTATGATCTGGCCAAACAGCTTAATAGACTTCGGGAAAAAGGGATCCTCATCATCGGAAGCGGAAATATTGTTCATAATCTCCGACTGATAGACTGGAAAAATATCAATACCGTTGGTGCCGGCTGGGATTGGGCGATTGAAGCCCGTGAAAAAACCAATAACTGGCTTCTGGACGGCAATTTCCAAAATATCATCGAATACCATAAGCAAGGTACATCCTTACAGTATGCCATCCCAACTCCTGATCATTATCTGCCTCTCATTTATACGTTGGGATTAAAGGACAGGTCTGAGGAACTTGCATTATTCAACGACGAGCTCATCGGAGGCTCTTTAAGTATGACAAGTGTCAGGATCGGATAAGACCTTAAAATAAAAAGGAAATACCTCAAGAGATATTTCCTTTCTTTTTATAGTTTAGAATTTGTATTACTGAACAGCCTTTAGCACATTGATATTCCCGTAGCCGTAGCTGGAATTTACGTTAGGATAATAAGTGGCAGACTGTCTCATTTTGTTCAGTACCTGATCTCTGGTCCAGGAAGGATTTTTAGCCCAAACCAAAGCAGCAATTCCCGCGGTAGCAGCGGTAGCTACAGAAGATCCTCCTACATAGTCAGACTGTCCGTTATAATAACTTAACACAGGAACGGTATTCCCTGAAGCTCTCTCCATCTGAAAGGTAAAATCAATCTGGCTTCCGGAATGGCAGACATTACATTTCTGGTTGGATGTTCCTTCCTTCACCCCTGTGATGGCTTGTGTTTCAGACATGGATGCAGGGAAGATCACTCCTACAAAATTGGTAAAACTAGTGGAAGTTCCGCCTGCGCAGAAAATCAGTTTTCCTTTACTATAGGCATATTTTACCCCGTCTTCAATTTTACCTACTGAAAAGATATGTCCCATTGACATGGAAATAATCTTTACATTGGCATTATTCCCCAGTTCTGTAAATGCAGTCTTTACCCCGTTTTGTTCTGCGGAGGTTTCCAGCACCACGTTTTCTGCAGCTCTGTAAGCAATTAAATTGGCATTATAAGCAACCCCCACCGGTAATCCCGCATTATTTCTTGGTGCAGTCATTACTGAAGCCATCTTCGTTCCATGCCCACACTGGTCGGCTGACCCATCTGAATTGAATACTCCGAATTTACTGATTGTTCTTCCTGAGGAAGCCCCATTATTAAAGCTTGTTCCAAGCAAGGTTTGTTCAGGTGAAACTCCTGTATCTACAAGACCGATGGTGACGCCTGCTCCGGTACTGTAGCTCCAGGCATCGGGAATATTGTGTTTGGCAAAAGCCCACGGAATTTTTGCACCCGGAGTAGTTGAAGTATAATCTGCGGCATTTAAAGCTGTGGATGAAAAGCCACATCCTGATGATCCGCTACCTGAAGATTTTGAAGCTAAATTATATTGGTTTTCTATTTCAAAATAATGGTAATCCGCCGGCTCCACATATCGGATATTTTTCATCTGACGAAGTGCTGTCAAAGTCTCTTCCTTTTCGATAACGACATCTATCTGATTAAGATATTTATCAGAAGTAAGAAGAAATCTCGCAGGTTCCGATCCTTCATATTGTTTGATTACGGATAAAATTTCGCCTTCCATAACCTTATTTTCCGGAGATTTACTTCTGTCAAAATCGTCCTTAGAGGATCCAAATCCGATAGATACCATCCTGTTTCCGCGAAAAACTGCGCTCCACAAAAAATGATCTGATTCGTTGCTCCAGTTGAAGGTACCATCAGTTTTGATAGACTGATTAATTCTCTCATTGATTTGTTTACCTGTCAACGGATCTTTCTGAGACACTTCAATTTTCGGATTTTCATTTTGAAGTTCATCTCTGGTACAGGAATGTAAAGCAATACATAGTGCCAGTAGGAATACACTTTTTTTCATATGTTATAATTTTGATTGTGATCACAATATAACACTTTACCGGGAATTAACGAATTTTAAAAAGTGAATTTAGCATTAAACAACACTAAATATAATATAAAAACGAAATAAATAGCAAAATATTAACAAAATAATAATATAAAAATACAGTTAAAGTATTTTCTCATAACAGACACTGCTTTCTATTCCCATATATTGTCCATAATTGGGAATCCTGTAGAATCCGCTTTTTTCATATACGGAAATCGCACTATGCAATCCTGAAGAAGTTTCCAGGACAGCTTTTCCAAATCCCTGTTCTTTAGCCCAGCTTTCTAATTCAGTAACCATTGCAGAAGCTAATCCTCTTTTCTGAAATTCAGGTCCGTGTACATCCTTTTAATTTCAACGGTATCTTTGGAAAAAGGTTTAAAAGCCCCGCACGCAGCCGGGATCCCATCAACATACACTACAATACAATTTTTAGGAGTATCTATGGTATTAAACTGGCTGAAAAAATCATCATTTTCACCATTATGTTCGGCTAGTGTCGCATCAAGATGTTTTACCAGATTTTGAAAGTCCGGGTGAGTGGAATCCAGTCTTTGTATTGTCATGACTATTTAAATTTTAAAAATTAAAAGCAAAAAGCTTCCGATTGGAAGCTTTTATATAGTACGGTTAGTTGACGATAAATTTTCTTTCATTAATAAGTGCTGCAATCGCCAGCATATCTTTACCGATAAGCCTGTCGTCTTCCAGTTTAGAAACTCTGGAGCGAAGAATAGCAAAGTTTTCTTCAATGACTTTGGAACATTTGGAAGGTCTTCTGAACTCCAGTCCCTGAGCGGCAAACATCAATTCAACAGATAAAATATTAACCAGGTTTCCTAGGACCTGATTGAATTTTCTTCCTGAAATACTTCCCATAGAAACATGGTCTTCCTGACCTAAACTTGTAGGAATAGAATCGGCAGATGCAGGGAAACATAATGTTTTGTTTTCTGTAACCAAAGCAGCTGAAGTATATTGAGGAATCATAAATCCTGAGTTTAATCCTGAGCTTTCTGTCAATAATCTTGGAAGTCCGTATTTTCCTTCCAGCAGCAAGTAGCTTCTTCTGTCAGAAATATTTCCCAATTCAGCCGCAGCCAATGTAGCATAATCTAACGGTAATGCCATTAGCTGTCCGTGGAAATTTCCTCCCGAAATAGATTCTTCTGCACTAAGAACAATTGGATTGTCTGTGACTGAATTTAATTCTGTTTCAGCCATACTCCTCAAATGCTCAAAAGCATTTCTGCTCGCTCCATGTACCTGTGGTACACATCTCATCGAATAGGGATCCTGAACTCTCTCGCAATCTTCATGCGCTTTCATGTTCTGCGATCCTTTCAGGAACTTAAGCATTCTGGCCGCCACTTTTTTACTTCCTTCGAACGGTCTGATATCATGAAGTTCTTTTTTGAACGGGCTTGCAGAACCTCTATATGCTTCGATACTCATGGCAGCCGTCATATCGGCAAGGTCAAGTAAATATTCGAATTTTTCCAGCCCCTTAATGGCATGAGCTAAAATAAACTGGGTTCCATTGATTAACCCCAGCCCTTCTTTAGGTCCCAAAACCAAAGGTTCCAGATTATGCTTTTCCAAAACATCCATCGTTTCAGCCACCTGATCACCTTCCCAAACCTGTCCAAGCCCCAGCAATGGCAATACAAGATGGGCCAACGGAGCCAAATCTCCTGAGGCACCTACAGAACCTTGTTCAGGTACTACAGGAATGATATCTTTTTCAAGCATCAGGATCATTCTTTCAATCACATCGAGAGAAACCCCGGAAAACCCTTTTGATAAAGCATGAACTTTAGCGATCATCATAATCTTGGAAAGTTCTTTATGAATAGGTTTTCCTACCCCTACAGCATGAGAAATAATTAAATTATACTGTAACTGCGCTGTTTCATCAGCTGATATTTTAGTGTCGCACAGCGGCCCGAATCCCGTATTGATTCCATATACACATCTATCGGACTCTACAATTTCCTGTACGTTTTTCTGAGATTTTAAAATTTGTTCTTTTGCTGCTTTGTTCAGCTTGGCTTTATTAGGTTTTTTACATATTTCCAGAACATCATGGAATGTAAAAACATCTACTCCGTATATCATTTCTAAAAAATTTTCTTAAAATTAAGCATTTAACAATAATTGGAGAAACTAAATTTCATTGTTCTCTATTTTTATGAAAATGAGTGAATTAATTTACTATTTTTAGGCCTGAACATAAAAAACAATAATACATGAGACTGAAAACTTTACTGCTGGCTTTATGCGTTGCAGGAACTTCCACCTTCGCACAGAAAGTAAAATACTCAAAGGATGAGATCAAAAAAATGGAGACTTATCTTTTTAATGAAGGTTTTAATACTCCCTCTCCCAAAAAGACATCCACTATTATTTTAAAAGACGGAAATACCTATAAAGGTTTCTGCAATAAGATTGAAACTAAGAAGGGACAAATCTATGAAGTAGCTATTAAAGATAGTGTTACTAAAAAGAACAGTACTTTTAATGCCGATCAGATCAGTGAAATGTATGTATATCCAAGCAATGCAGAAAAAATTGCCAAAGTGGCCAAATACATGGGAAATATCAGAAACTTCGGAACAAAGAAACTGACCAAAAACACTAATAATGACCGAATTTACTTCGTAAACCAAACAGTTTCCCTGAAAAATAAAAAGGACGATAAAGAATTTCTGATGCAGGTTATCAATCCGGGGTTTGACGATATTATCGCAGTATATCATGATCCAAGGGCTAAGGAAACTACAGGGTTTTCTGTCATGGGCTCTCCACAGCTTGGCGGCGGCGTTATTAAATCCTATTATGTAAAAAAGGGGGACAAAGTAATTTGGCTTCATAAAGATGATTTTGAAGACCATTATGATTTCCTTTTCGGAGACCATCAGGAATTTATGAAGAAATATCCAAAGAAATCTGTAGAATGGGATTACTTCAGTTTCCAGAGCAATCTGCAGGTTTTTCTATTTTAAGATATAGAAAGTTTCCTTAATTTTGTTATATGAATCCTTCTTTAGAATTACAACTCAAAACTTTACCATCCGAACCCGGCGTTTATCGTTATTATGATAAAAATGATCAGCTTTTGTATGTTGGTAAGGCCAAAAATTTAAAAAAGAGGGTACTATCCTACTTCAATAAAAATCTTTCCGGGTACAGGATTAAAATAATGGTCAGTAAAATCCAGCGTCTGGAAACGACTATTGTGAACAGTGAGTATGATGCTCTTCTTTTGGAAAATAATCTGATTAAGGAACACCAGCCGTTTTATAACGTCATGCTGAAAGATGACAAAACCTATCCCTGGATTTGCATTAAAAATGAGGATTTCCCGAGAATTTTTCTCACCAGAAATAAAATTAAAGACGGTTCCGAATACTATGGGCCTTATGCGAAAGTTCGTCCCGCTAAAATTTTACTGGATACGATTAAGCATATATATAAACTCAGAACCTGTAATCTTAATCTTTCCCCTGCAAAAATAGCAGACGGAAAGTATAAAGTCTGCCTGGAATATCATATCAAAAACTGTGAGGGCCCATGCGAGGACCTTGAAAGTAAGGAAGACTATGATGAAAAGATAGAGGCCATCCGCGGGATAATCAAGGGGGACTTCCGTAAGGCAAAAGAATATCTGGTAAATCAGATGATGAAACTGGCCTCCAACCTACAGTTTGAGGAAGCCCAGATCATTAAAGAAAGATTAGACATTCTTGAAGATTATCAGGCTAAGAATACTGTTGTCAACCCCAATATTGACGATGTGGATGTTTTTGGAATGACCAGTGATGAAACCGCAGCTTATGTCAATTTCTTTAAAATAAGGAATGGTAATATCATTCAGAGTTTTACAACAGAGATTAAAAAAATCCTGGAAGAAACTGATGAAGATATTATGGAGGAAGCATTGATAGAAATCAGACAAAAGTTTGATTCCAATTCAAGGGAAGTTCTCCTGCCTTTCCATCTTTCTGTAGAAATCCCCAATGTAAAGCTTATTGTTCCCAAGGTAGGTGATAAGAAAAGAATTGTGGAACTTTCAGAAAAGAATGCCAAAGAATATCGTTTGGAAAAATTAAAGCAGGTTCAGATTGTAGATCCTGAAAGACATACGAACAGAATCATGGCGGAAATGCAGAAATTGCTGAGAATGCCTTTGGAACCAAGACATATTGAAGGTTTTGATAACTCCAATATTCAGGGAACCAATCCGGTATCTGCCTGTGTGGTTTTTAAAGACGGGAAACCCAGCAAAGCGGATTACAGAATTTTTCATCCTAAAACAGTAGAAGGGCCAAACGATTTTGCTACCATGGAAGAAGTGATCTACCGCCGTTACAAAAGGATGCTGGATGAAGGAGAAAGCCTTCCGCAGCTGATCCTTATTGATGGTGGAAAAGGGCAATTATCTTCGGCCGTAAAGAGTTTAAGATTGCTGGGACTATACGGAAAAATTACCATAGTAGGAATTGCAAAGCGGCTGGAAGAGATCTTCTTCCCGGAAGATCCTATCCCATTATATCTTGATAAAAAATCTGAAACTTTAAAAATTCTTCAAAGGGTAAGAGATGAGGCTCACCGTTTTGGAGTAAAGCATCACAGAACCCGAAGGAAAAATTCCACAATAAAATCTGAGTTGGAAGAAATTCCGGGTGTTGGAGAAAAAACAATAGAACTATTGTTGTCAAAACTGAAGTCTGTAAAAAGAATTAAAGAATCCAATCTTGAAACATTGGAAGAAATTTTAGGAAAGACCAAGGCCAAAGTTATTTGGGAATTTTTCAATATAGATTAACTTCTTTAAAATCAAATGCTGATATTGACAATTACCTTCTTTTTCCAGCAGATTTCACCTCAAAAGTTCTGTGAGCAGTAAACTATTGAAGGCACTGCTACGATTCAATCTGTCAAAATTTATGACTTTAGCGGTAAGTTTATTAAAAATTAGCAGTTTTTCACAATCTGCACCGACCGCTTTATAGTAATAACAGCGGTCTTTTTTATGATTCATATCCATATGAAACAGTCTTCAACGGATTATATTTTCTATATATCAAAAAAAAGACAAAATACATAAATACCGATCAACAAAAGAAAAATTAATAACAATTAATATCTTATGATAAAAACTTAACTAAAAATTAACAATATTTATATTTTTTATCGTAAATTAGTATTGTAATAAAAGGTATCATTTATTGATGAGGATGATTTTCATTATACTATCATTAAAGGATAATGAAAAATTGATGGATATACAACCATTTACTTCCTAAAAAACACATCATCATATTAAAAACGAATAAGCTCTTTTTCAAGAGCTTATTTTTATATTGTAATCGAAATACCTTTTATTTACCTGTAAACACTTCCTTAGTATATCTGCCATCAGATTGAGGAATATCAATGACGATACTGCCATTTTCAAAATACCCTACAGTTGAATTACCGTCAGCCAGTTTTACAATAAAAACATCTTTTTTTGAAGAATTTTTGAAAACAGCAAACGGCACAGAGCTTCCTGACTTAGCTAAAATAAACTGACTGGCATCAATCTGTATTTTCTGGACATCCGTTTTTCCATTAGAAAAATTACCCGCTGTTGGAGCCACTGAAGTTGATTGAGCTACAGGTTCTGAAACAGAAGCTACCTGATCAGATACTTTTTTCTGAACAGCCGGTAGCATCTCAACAGGATTAGAAGACGCCACTTTTAGTAATGCATCCTTTAGTGCATCCGGATATCCCGTTTCAAATTCTTTGATATCAGAACGCCCTTTGGATTCGAAGATTACTTTTTTATTGCAATCTTTAAATTGTACAATAACTTTATTGGTGAATAAGCTCTTATCATTAATTACTTCTGCGTTGACGATGTTACAGGAATTATCTTTAGCTTCAGCAGGCCATTGATCTATATGAGCAGGTAGAACGGTATAATTCTTTGCTGCCAAACCCTTAGCTAAAAAAGCCTCCAATCCAAAAGTATCACCTTTAAAGGTCTCGAATTTTTGTGGAATTGAAACATATTTATAATCCGAAACTTTTTGTCCGAAAACTGCCGCTGAATATACAGCCATTATAATTACTAGTGTCTTCTTCATTTTTATTTTTTTAATCATTTCTAAATGCTCCCATATCGAGCTTAAGTGAAAAGAAATTAGAATAAAAATTGGAGCCTCCTATCCCTGAATTTGTAATCGCATAATCCAATGTAAGGCCTCTGTATCTTATCCCAACTCCTGCGCTTGGCTGGAAAGAAACTTTTCTTTTAAGATCTTCAATATCTGTGATAGATTGAAATCTGTTGATACCCAATCTTACAAATATCATTTTCTGATATCCTAATTCAGCACCTGCATATGGGCTGATACTGGCAAAATCAGTTGAAACCAGTGATGCCGTTTTTGCAAAATCTACATTTAAACCTGCTTCAGGTAAAACATAAACACTGCTGTTGATTTCAAATAATTTACTGGCACCTACGTTAAGTTTAGGCATGGTAAGCTCCATCTTATCTTTTGGTGCAGGGTTAAATTCTTCCCCGTTTACAACCGTTGAAAGTTCCTTTTGGTTAATACTCCAGAAGTTTACCGTCGTTGTAATATCCCGGATCATCCCTCCAAATTTCCATCCGTTATCTGCCTTATAAATTGCTCCCACGTCAAAACCAAATCCATATCCGTTTGCAAATTTACCCACATTCCTGTATACAATTTTGGCATTCACCCCTACGTTCAGATTCGGGTTTCCACCAGGTCTGAAGGCATATGAAAGGATGGCAGCATAATCAGATTGTGAGAACTTGGTTATCTTATCATAATCGATATTTCCTTCGGAATCGATCATCTGGGTTGTATTCAATATGTTATCTACACCCAGTCTTACTACCGAAACACCAAATACGCCTTCTTCCAATACCCTGGCATAGGCCAGATAATCATACTTTGCAATAGATTCAAAATATTCTGCGTGCATCGCTGCGCCCTGCCAGTCTCTTTCAATGGACATCAATCCCGCAGGGTTCCACATAGGAGCATAGACATCATCCTGGTTAGTGATTACCGCTCCTCCCATCGCCAGTCCCCTCGCGCCTGCTCCGATATTTAGAAATTCATTGGAATATTTCCTGATGATCTGTGATTGAGACCACCCAAACAGCAGTGAAAATGCAAGTAAAAAATATTTTTTCATCATATACAATTGATGCTTAGTTAAAGTTTTTAGTTTTCCTGGCTTTTATTAATCCGTTCACTATGATTGCCAGTATCATAACTGCTGAAGCAATATAAAATATAGGGCTCATATGTTCTGATTCCCCAAAGATAAAAAAAGCTAGTATAATTCCGTAAACTGGTTCTAAATTAACTGTTAAAATTAGAGTAAACGGTGATATATACTTCATGAGCTTAACCGATTCCAGCATCGGAAAAGCGGTGAAAACACTGGCCAATAAGCATATTAACGCCAGATCTCTGTAATTTATTTCATTCATATGGATAATTTGACCTGAAAACAGATAAAATAACATTAAAATAAACCAACCACAGAAGATCTCATAAAATATAATATTACCAGAGCTTGTCTTTCCAAACATCTTCCCATTAAATACGGAAAAAACGGTCCCGAAAACAGCACAAAAGATCCCATATATAATTCCTTCTTTAAAATGGAATTCTGTTTTAAAAATCATCAGAATACAAGCTACGATAACCACTCCCATGACCACTTCTGAAACATCCACCTTTCTCTTAAAAATAATAGGTTCCAGTATTGATGCAAAGAGTGTAGACAACGAAAGACAGCTTAAAGCTATGGAAACATTCGAAACCTTAATGGAATAAAAAAAACAGTACCAGTGGAGAGCCATTGCAAATCCTATGGCAGCGAGCTGGAAAAATATTTTTTCGAAACAGCGATGCTTTCCTTTTTATAAATTCTGATAAATACAAAAAGAAAAATTGCTGCAAACAACATTCTGTAAAACACCAAAATTTGGGCATTGGCATGAATCAACTTCCCTAAAATAGCGGTAAAACCCCATAAAAATACAATTAAATGCAACCTAAAAAGTGCCAGCTTATGCATATTCTTTCTACTTCAATTTTTTAACAGGCAAAGGTACAAATAGGCTTTTACAAATCTTATAAAAAATATAAATTTACATTAGTAAAAAAAAGATAAATAAAGTTTTTTATAGATTTTCTTGCTAATACCTGATTCATTCTATTCATTTCATGAAAAAGAGAATACAAGAGAAGAGAAAAAAAGTATACCATGATATTAAGTCCTGAAATTAAAATAAGAACGAAACGGGTAATTATGCAGCCTGTCCGAGACTCAGACATCAATGCTATCTTGGAACATTTCACAAGTGAAATCACCAGATACATGCCCTTTAATCCGCAAGGAGACAGAGAGGAGATCGTAAATTTTGTGAATGAATCAAAAAGAACTTTATCTCAAAACACAGATCTGGTACTGGTTGCCCTGGATTCAAATGAAGATTTTATCGGATGTTGTGGTATCCACAATATAACACAGGAATCTGTTGAGCTGGGTTTATGGCTGAAAAAGGGCGTTCACGGGAAAGGACTGGGAAGTGAAATTATAACAGGCCTGATTGAGTTTCTCGAAAATCATTTTACTTTTGAATATATCCTCTACCCCGTTGACGAATCCAATGTTGCCAGTAGAAAAATTCCGGAAAAACTTGGGTTTATTCCTGCTAAAAGGTATAAGAAGTACAAAGATATTCTCACCGATCTTAGTATTGTAGAGTATAGAAAATACTACGAGCCCGCAATGATGAGTAACAAAAAACCCTGAAAATTTGGTAAACTTTCAGGGCCTTCAAATAATAAACTATTAAAAAAATAAACTAGGAACAGAGTATTTGCAGAGGATATCACCCCCTGTTACTCTGATGTAAAGTTAGAAAAAATCTCAATCATTTAAAAATATTTTTCTGTTAAAAAATTCACAATTTACTAATAACCAAAGTATTAAACACTTGTTTTACTTCACAGCCATATTCTTCATAAAAATAGTATCTTTAAGCGTAAAAATTGAAATCTTATGGACATCGAATTCAACAAACGGGAAGATCACAACAGATTAAAGTTATCAGAAATCAATCGCTTGCTCACCGAAATCAAAAAAGGAGGCGGAGAAAAGAGGCTTCAAAAGCTTCGTGAAGAAGGAAAAATGACTGCAAGAGAAAGAATAGAATATCTTCTTGATAAGGATTCAGATTCCATTGAAGTAGGAGCATTTGCCGGATATGAAATGTATCCTGAGCATGGTGGTTGTCCCAGCGGGGGAGTCGTAGTAGTGATCGGCTACATTTCAGGAAGACAATGTATTGTCGTGGCTAATGATGCGTCTGTAAAAGCAGGAGCCTGGTTTCCGATCACGGGAAAGAAAAATCTCAGAGCACAGGAAATCGCTATGGAAAATAAACTTCCTATTATTTATCTTGTAGATTCTGCGGGAGTTTACCTTCCTATGCAGGATGAAATATTCCCTGATAAAGAGCATTTCGGAAGAATATTCAGAAATAATGCAAAGATGAGCTCTATGGGAATTATCCAGATCTCAGCGGTTATGGGAAGTTGTGTAGCCGGAGGAGCTTATTTACCTATTATGAGTGATGAAGCCATGATTGTTGATAAAACAGGCTCTATCTTTCTTGCCGGAAGCTATCTTGTAAAAGCAGCCATCGGAGAAAGCATCGATAACGAAACGTTAGGAGGAGCAACCACACATTGTTCTATTTCAGGGGTGACCGATTATAAGGCCAAGGATGATAAAGATGCTCTGAATAGAATTAAAAATATTATGAAGTCTCTCGGAAGTACTGAAAAAGCAGGTTTCGATAGAACAGAAAGCTTTCCGCCCAAAGAAAATCCGGAAAATATCTTCGGAATTATGCCTGCTTCGAGAGCGGAACAATATGATACTTTTGAGATCATCAAATGTATTGTGGATAACTCAGAATATGAAGAGTATAAACCTGATTACGGTAAAAGTATAATCTGCGCCACAGCGAGAATTGACGGATGGTCTGTAGGAATTGTAGCCAATCAGAGAAAATTGGTAAAAAGTGGAAAAGGAGAGATGCAGTTCGGCGGAGTAATTTACTCAGATTCTGCAGATAAAGCTACCCGATTCATTGCCAACTGTAATCAAAGAAAGATTCCTTTGATCTTTTTACAGGACGTTACAGGATTTATGGTAGGATCTAAGTCAGAACATGGAGGAATTATCAAGGACGGAGCCAAAATGGTGAATGCCGTTTCCAACTCTGTAGTTCCAAAATTTACTATTATTACCGGAAACTCTTACGGTGCCGGAAATTATGCAATGTGCGGAAAAGCATACGACCCAAGACTTATCGTGGCATGGCCTTGGGCTGACCTGGCCGTAATGGGTGGAGCACAAGCTGCAAAAGTACTTGCACAAATCCAGGAATCTACCCTTAAAAAGCAAGGAAAAGAAATTTCTGAAGAAGAACATAATGAAATTCTGGATACGATCTCAAAAAGATACCAAAAACAAACAGAATCTACTTATGCTGCAGCCAGATTATGGACAGATGCCATCATTAATCCTGTAGATACCAGAAAATGGATTTCCATGGGGATTGAAGCTGCTAATCACTCTCCTATTACAGAAAAATTTAATTTAGGAGTGATCCAGGTCTGATCACCTATTTCATAAATAAAAATCGGCTATCTCAATTTTTTGAGATAGCCGATTTTTTATATTCTAGCTATATAATAAGTTGAAAATTGAGAATTGAGAGTTGAAAATGATCAATCAGGAATGATCTAGTGGATTAGGGCCTATAGGCTATAGCCTGTAACCTGTAAGCTATAATCTGTAACCTGCTTAGGTATAAAGCAAAAAAAAGTCTCATACATTGCTGTATGAGACTTTTTAAAAATAAAATAAAAACTGGCGGCGGCCTACTCTCCCGCGTTAGCAGTACCATCGGCGCTGGTGGGCTTAACTTCTGTGTTCGGAATGGGAACAGGTGAGCCCCACCGCTAAAACCACCCTAAAGGTTGTATATAAGATGTCAGTGGTAAGACTTCAGATGTCAGACCAATGCCTGAGATCTGAGAGATCATCTCTGATATCTGTTTTAAGCGATAAAAACTTTCACAAAGAGCTAACCTTGCTGCACTTTCTTGTGCGCCTTATCAGGCTATAAATCTACGGGTAATTAGTACTACTCGGCTATGACATTACTGCCTTTACACCTGTAGCCTATCAACGTCGTCATCTCCAACGACCCTTAAAAGATGTCTCATCTTGAGGCGAGTTTCGCACTTATATGCCTTCAGTGCTTATCTCTTCCAAACGTAGCTACTCAGCAGTGCACCTGGCGGTACAACTGATACACCAGAGGTTTGTTCAATTCGGTCCTCTCGTACTAGAATCAAGCCCTCTCAAACATCTAACGCCCGCAATAGATAGAGACCGAACTGTCTCACGACGTTCTGAACCCAGCTCGCGTGCCACTTTAATGGGCGAACAGCCCAACCCTTGGGACCTTCTCCAGCCCCAGGATGTGACGAGCCGACATCGAGGTGCCGAACCTCCCCGTCGATGTGAGCTCTTGGGGGAGACTAGCCTGTTATCCCCGGAGTACCTTTTATCCTATGAGCGATGGCCCTTCCATACGGAACCACCGGATCACTATGTCCTGCTTTCGCACCTGATCGACTTGTTGGTCTCACAGTCAAGCACCCTTATGCCATTACACTCTACGCACGGTTACCAAGCGTGCTGAGGGTACCTTTGAAAGCCTCCGTTACTCTTTTGGAGGCGACCACCCCAGTCAAACTACCCACCACGCAATGTCCTTCTGAAAGAAGTTAGGCTCCAAGTAAGTAAAGGGTGGTATTTCAACGTCGGCTCCACCAACACTAGCGTGCCAGCTTCAAAGCCTCCCACCTATCCTACACATTACTTACTCAAAGTCAATACGAAGTTATAGTAAAGGTTCACAGGGTCTTTTCGTCCCATTGCGGGTAATCGGCATCTTCACCGATACTACAATTTCACAGAGCTCATGGTTGAGACAGTGCCCAGATCGTTACACCATTCGTGCAGGTCGGAACTTACCCGACAAGGAATTTCGCTACCTTAGGACCGTTATAGTTACGGCCGCCGTTTACTGGGGCTTCAGTCAATGCCTTCGCTTACGCTAAGCACCTTCCTTAACCTTCCAGCACCGGGCAGGTGTCAGACCCTATACTGCATCTTTCGATTTTGCAGAGTCCTGTGTTTTTGATAAACAGTCGCCTGGGCCTCTTTACTGCGGCCACCATTGCTGATGGCGTCTCTTCTCCCGAAGTTACGAGACTATTTTGCCTAGTTCCTTAACCATGATTCACTCTAGCACCTTAGGATTCTCTCCTCGACTACCTGTGTCGGTTTTGGTACGGGTTGCTTCACTTCGGCTTTTCTTGGAAGCACTTTCCCTACAGCAGCTTCGCCCGAAGGCTAGGCCTTGACTATTCCGTCAGTCTCCAGTAAGTACGGCACTCCGTCCCCTTTTTAGTGTGAGCAAGTATGGGAATATTAACCCATTGTCCATCCACTACCCCTTTCGGGTTCGCGTTAGGTCCCGACTAACCCTCAGCTGATTAGCATGGCTGAGGAAACCTTAGTCTTTCGGTGAGCAGGTTTCTCGCCTGCTTTATCGTTACTTATGCCTACATTTTCTTTTCTATCCGCTCCACAATACCTCACAGTACTGCTTCGGCGCAAATAGAATGCTCTCCTACCAGATGTATCTTAAATACAAATCCATAGCTTCGGTAATATGTTTATGCCCGATTATTATCCATGCCGGACCGCTCGACTAGTGAGCTGTTACGCACTCTTTAAATGAATGGCTGCTTCCAAGCCAACATCCTAGCTGTCAATGCAGTCCAACCGCGTTGCTTCAACTTAACATATATTTGGGGACCTTAGCTGTTGGTCTGGGTTCTTTCCCTCTCGGACATGGACCTTAGCACCCATGCCCTCACTGCCGTAGAACATTTATTAGCATTCGGAGTTTGTCAGGAATTGGTAGGCGGTGAAACCCCCGCATCCAATCAGTAGCTCTACCTCTAATAAACTTATATACGACGCTGCACCTAAATGCATTTCGGAGAGTACGAGCTATCTCCCAGTTTGATTGGCCTTTCACCCCTACCCACAGGTCATCCGAAGACTTTTCAACGTCAACCGGTTCGGTCCTCCACTCTGTGTTACCAGAGCTTCAACCTGCCCATGGGTAGATCACAAGGTTTCGCGTCTAATCCTACTAACTATGCGCCCTATTCAGACTCGCTTTCGCTCCGGCTCCGGTACTTAATACCTTAACCTCGCTAGTAAAATTAACTCGTAGGCTCATTATGCAAAAGGCACGCCGTCACAGCATTACGCTGCTCCGACCGCTTGTAGGCGTACGGTTTCAGGTTCTATTTCACCCTTCTATTCGAAGTGCTTTTCACCTTTCCTTCACAGTACTTGTTCACTATCGGTCTTTCAGGAGTATTTAGCCTTGGAGGATGGTCCCCCATATTCAGACAGGATTTCACGTGTCCCGCCCTACTCATTTATCATCTTAATATACCTTTCGAATACCGGGCTATCACCGTCTATGGCTGTTCTTTCCAGAACATTCTTCTAAATATAAAAGACTTTTGGGCTAATCCGCTTTCGCTCGCCACTACTTACGGAATCTCTTCGATTTCTTTTCCTCCGGGTACTTAGATGTTTCAGTTCTCCGGGTTTGCTTCCCCTAAGGGATGACATGTCTTCAACATGCCGGGTTGCCCCATTCGGACATCTGCGGATCAATTCGTGTGTGCCAATCCCCGCAGCTTTTCGCAGCTTACCACGTCCTTCTTCGCCTCTGAAAGCCTAGGCATCCGCCATACGCCCTTAACGATTTCTTTCCTAATAATTATATTAGTTTAGTTTTGTCATTAGCATTCAATGCTAATTAATATTTTTAAACTTCGCACTCGAAAGTGCTCGGTTATCTCTTTGTGATGTCTTTACCGTTAATGTCAATGATCTTAATTGCTTCTTGCTCGTCTGATAAACAGATGTTGTTTTTGGCTCCATCCGTAACTTTTAAATCAAACTCACAAAACTGTGGAGAATAAGGGAGTCGAACCCTTGACCTCCTGCGTGCAAGGCAGGCGCTCTAGCCAGCTGAGCTAATTCCCCGCTAGTAGACTTCAGATATCAGATCCCAGATCTCAGACTTAAATGTCTGATGTCTCATATCTGATGTCTTCCCGTCTTTTTAATTAGTAGTCTCGGGCAGGCTCGAACTGCCGACCTCTACATTATCAGTGTAGCGCTCTAACCAGCTGAGCTACGAGACTGTCTTTTTAGACTTACAGATCCTAGATGCTAGATACAAGACTTTCATTCGTCTTGGTTCTTCGCTCTGGGCTCTTGTATCTCAATCCCTTTACTAATTTCTAGTGGGTTTTGTATTGTTATATATCAACCAAATAAAAACTAAAGCCTGAACTTTAAGTAAGTGCTGTATCTTGCGATACTAATTTTTTTATCGTCTTTAAGACGCTCTAAAATGAGATGTTCCAGCCGCACCTTCCGGTACGGCTACCTTGTTACGACTTAGCCCTAGTTACCTGTTTTACCCTAGGCAGCTCCTGTTACGGTCACCGACTTCAGGTACCCCAGACTTCCATGGCTTGACGGGCGGTGTGTACAAGGCCCGGGAACGTATTCACCGCGCCATGGCTGATGCGCGATTACTAGCGATTCCAGCTTCATAGAGTCGAGTTGCAGACTCCAATCCGAACTGAGACCGGCTTTCGAGATTTGCATCACATCGCTGTGTAGCTGCCCTCTGTACCGGCCATTGTATTACGTGTGTGGCCCAAGGCGTAAGGGCCGTGATGATTTGACGTCATCCCCACCTTCCTCTCTACTTGCGTAGGCAGTCTCACTAGAGTCCCCAACTTAATGATGGCAACTAGTGACAGGGGTTGCGCTCGTTGCAGGACTTAACCTAACACCTCACGGCACGAGCTGACGACAACCATGCAGCACCTTGAAAAATGTCCGAAGAAAAGTCTATTTCTAAACCTGTCATTTCCCATTTAAGCCTTGGTAAGGTTCCTCGCGTATCATCGAATTAAACCACATAATCCACCGCTTGTGCGGGCCCCCGTCAATTCCTTTGAGTTTCAAACTTGCGTTCGTACTCCCCAGGTGGCTAACTTATCACTTTCGCTTAGTCTCTGAACCCGAAAGCCCAAAAACGAGTTAGCATCGTTTACGGCGTGGACTACCAGGGTATCTAATCCTGTTCGCTCCCCACGCTTTCGTCCATCAGCGTCAGTTGTTGCTTAGTAACCTGCCTTCGCAATTGGTGTTCTAAGTAATATCTATGCATTTCACCGCTACACTACTTATTCCAGCTACTTCAACAACACTCAAGACCTGCAGTATCAATGGCAGTTTCACAGTTAAGCTGTGAGATTTCACCACTGACTTACAGATCCGCCTACGGACCCTTTAAACCCAATAAATCCGGATAACGCTTGCACCCTCCGTATTACCGCGGCTGCTGGCACGGAGTTAGCCGGTGCTTATTCGTATAGTACCTTCAGCTACTCTCACGAGAGTAGGTTTATCCCTATACAAAAGAAGTTTACAACCCATAGGGCCGTCGTCCTTCACGCGGGATGGCTGGATCAGGCTCTCACCCATTGTCCAATATTCCTCACTGCTGCCTCCCGTAGGAGTCTGGTCCGTGTCTCAGTACCAGTGTGGGGGATCACCCTCTCAGGCCCCCTAAAGATCGCAGACTTGGTGAGCCGTTACCTCACCAACTATCTAATCTTGCGCGTGCCCATCTCTATCCACCGGAGTTTTCAATGTCGAATGATGCCATCCAACATATTATGGGGTATTAATCTTCCTTTCGAAAGGCTATCCCCCAGATAAAGGCAGGTTGCACACGTGTTCCGCACCCGTACGCCGCTCTCAAGATCCCGAAAGATCTCTACCGCTCGGCTTGCATGTGTTAGGCCTCCCGCTAGCGTTCATCCTGAGCCAGGATCAAACTCTCCATTGTATGTTTGTCTGACTCACTCAAAGTTTTTAACGCTTTAGTTTTTCCTTACTTGGTTGTTATATTGTATGTCAATGATCTTTATATCTTCCGCTTTATAACGATGCAATCTTTCTGTCAGTGTTGCTCCGTATTTGCGAGTGCAAAAGTAAAACTTTATTTTGAATTGACCAAATGTTTTTTGAAGAAAATTTAAAGTTTATTGTGTAACCCTAAACCCTTCTCGAAACCTTAATCACTCTACTCCTGCGCTCCCTCTAATTGGGACTGCAAAGATACAAACTCTTTTTTAACCGGCAACTTTTTTTTGTAAAAAGTTTTGAAGTTTTTTTCGTCTGCTTCTTTTAAGAGTATTTTGTTTTTGCTTATCTAAAGCCCTTCTGCGCTTACTGAATGTCTTTCGTTTTTCAGTGGGGCAAAGATAGAGACTTCCTCAATACCCCGCAAGTTTATTTAACATAAATTTGAGCCACACACATCTATTGTGGATAAGTTATACTTTTAACTTATTGATTTATTTATATTTATATCTCAATTTATACTTATCCACAATGAGCATAAGTAATTGAAATACAAAAGCATAGCTGAATATATGATAAGAATTTATTGTTGTTTTAGAATTGAGATACAGAATTTCAATGTATAAACATTTAGAATCAGAAAGTCCTAAATCTTTAAAACAAATCTTTTTGTAGATAATAACTGAGATTTAGAAATTACATTTCGCGAAATACATGGGATCCGTTGGAGAATAGTATTCAATAGTACAGACGTTAGACCGTTTGAATAAAAGCATTTCCATTGGGTTTAGTCAAACTTCAGAACAGTTGAAAATTGAGAATTGAGAGTTGAAAATGATCAATCAGGAATGATAAGATAGATTCTTCGACATACAATACCAAAGAGCGTGATATAAGATATTTTAGACAGTATCTGTTACCTGATACTTCTTGTTTACTGCCTATTAGCTTAAGGCTTACTGCCTATTGCCTGTAACCTGCTTAGGTATAAAGCAAAAAAAAGTCTCATACATTGCTGTATGAGACTTTTTAAAAATAAAATAAAAACTGGCGGCGGCCTACTCTCCCGCGTTAGCAGTACCATCGGCGCTGGTGGGCTTAACTTCTGTGTTCGGAATGGGAACAGGTGAGCCCCACCGCTAAAACCACCCTAAAGGTTGTATATAAGATGTCAGTGGTAAGACTTCAGATGTCAGACCAATGCCTGAGATCTGAGAGATCATCTCTGATATCTGTTTTAAGCGATAAAAACTTTCACAAAGAGCTAACCTTGCTGCACTTTCTTGTGCGCCTTATCAGGCTATAAATCTACGGGTAATTAGTACTACTCGGCTATGACATTACTGCCTTTACACCTGTAGCCTATCAACGTCGTCATCTCCAACGACCCTTAAAAGATGTCTCATCTTGAGGCGAGTTTCGCACTTATATGCCTTCAGTGCTTATCTCTTCCAAACGTAGCTACTCAGCAGTGCACCTGGCGGTACAACTGATACACCAGAGGTTTGTTCAATTCGGTCCTCTCGTACTAGAATCAAGCCCTCTCAAACATCTAACGCCCGCAATAGATAGAGACCGAACTGTCTCACGACGTTCTGAACCCAGCTCGCGTGCCACTTTAATGGGCGAACAGCCCAACCCTTGGGACCTTCTCCAGCCCCAGGATGTGACGAGCCGACATCGAGGTGCCGAACCTCCCCGTCGATGTGAGCTCTTGGGGGAGACTAGCCTGTTATCCCCGGAGTACCTTTTATCCTATGAGCGATGGCCCTTCCATACGGAACCACCGGATCACTATGTCCTGCTTTCGCACCTGATCGACTTGTTGGTCTCACAGTCAAGCACCCTTATGCCATTACACTCTACGCACGGTTACCAAGCGTGCTGAGGGTACCTTTGAAAGCCTCCGTTACTCTTTTGGAGGCGACCACCCCAGTCAAACTACCCACCACGCAATGTCCTTCTGAAAGAAGTTAGGCTCCAAGTAAGTAAAGGGTGGTATTTCAACGTCGGCTCCACCAACACTAGCGTGCCAGCTTCAAAGCCTCCCACCTATCCTACACATTACTTACTCAAAGTCAATACGAAGTTATAGTAAAGGTTCACAGGGTCTTTTCGTCCCATTGCGGGTAATCGGCATCTTCACCGATACTACAATTTCACAGAGCTCATGGTTGAGACAGTGCCCAGATCGTTACACCATTCGTGCAGGTCGGAACTTACCCGACAAGGAATTTCGCTACCTTAGGACCGTTATAGTTACGGCCGCCGTTTACTGGGGCTTCAGTCAATGCCTTCGCTTACGCTAAGCACCTTCCTTAACCTTCCAGCACCGGGCAGGTGTCAGACCCTATACTGCATCTTTCGATTTTGCAGAGTCCTGTGTTTTTGATAAACAGTCGCCTGGGCCTCTTTACTGCGGCCACCATTGCTGATGGCGTCTCTTCTCCCGAAGTTACGAGACTATTTTGCCTAGTTCCTTAACCATGATTCACTCTAGCACCTTAGGATTCTCTCCTCGACTACCTGTGTCGGTTTTGGTACGGGTTGCTTCACTTCGGCTTTTCTTGGAAGCACTTTCCCTACAGCAGCTTCGCCCGAAGGCTAGGCCTTGACTATTCCGTCAGTCTCCAGTAAGTACGGCACTCCGTCCCCTTTTAGTGTGAGCAAGTATGGGAATATTAACCCATTGTCCATCCACTACCCCTTTCGGGTTCGCGTTAGGTCCCGACTAACCCTCAGCTGATTAGCATGGCTGAGGAAACCTTAGTCTTTCGGTGAGCAGGTTTCTCGCCTGCTTTATCGTTACTTATGCCTACATTTTCTTTTCTATCCGCTCCACAATACCTCACAGTACTGCTTCGGCGCAAATAGAATGCTCTCCTACCAGATGTATCTTAAATACAAATCCATAGCTTCGGTAATATGTTTATGCCCGATTATTATCCATGCCGGACCGCTCGACTAGTGAGCTGTTACGCACTCTTTAAATGAATGGCTGCTTCCAAGCCAACATCCTAGCTGTCAATGCAGTCCAACCGCGTTGCTTCAACTTAACATATATTTGGGGACCTTAGCTGTTGGTCTGGGTTCTTTCCCTCTCGGACATGGACCTTAGCACCCATGCCCTCACTGCCGTAGAACATTTATTAGCATTCGGAGTTTGTCAGGAATTGGTAGGCGGTGAAACCCCCGCATCCAATCAGTAGCTCTACCTCTAATAAACTTATATACGACGCTGCACCTAAATGCATTTCGGAGAGTACGAGCTATCTCCCAGTTTGATTGGCCTTTCACCCCTACCCACAGGTCATCCGAAGACTTTTCAACGTCAACCGGTTCGGTCCTCCACTCTGTGTTACCAGAGCTTCAACCTGCCCATGGGTAGATCACAAGGTTTCGCGTCTAATCCTACTAACTATGCGCCCTATTCAGACTCGCTTTCGCTCCGGCTCCGGTACTTAATACCTTAACCTCGCTAGTAAAATTAACTCGTAGGCTCATTATGCAAAAGGCACGCCGTCACAGCATTACGCTGCTCCGACCGCTTGTAGGCGTACGGTTTCAGGTTCTATTTCACCCTTCTATTCGAAGTGCTTTTCACCTTTCCTTCACAGTACTTGTTCACTATCGGTCTTTCAGGAGTATTTAGCCTTGGAGGATGGTCCCCCCATATTCAGACAGGATTTCACGTGTCCCGCCCTACTCATTTATCATCTTAATATACCTTTCGAATACCGGGCTATCACCGTCTATGGCTGTTCTTTCCAGAACATTCTTCTAAATATAAAAGACTTTTGGGCTAATCCGCTTTCGCTCGCCACTACTTACGGAATCTCTTCGATTTCTTTTCCTCCGGGTACTTAGATGTTTCAGTTCTCCGGGTTTGCTTCCCCTAAGGGATGACATGTCTTCAACATGCCGGGTTGCCCCATTCGGACATCTGCGGATCAATTCGTGTGTGCCAATCCCCGCAGCTTTTCGCAGCTTACCACGTCCTTCTTCGCCTCTGAAAGCCTAGGCATCCGCCATACGCCCTTAACGATTTCTTTCCTAATAATTATATTAGTTTAGTTTTGTCATTAGCATTCAATGCTAATTAATATTTTTAAACTTCGCACTCGAAAGTGCTCGGTTATCTCTTTGTGATGTCTTTACCGTTAATGTCAATGATCTTAATTGCTTCTTGCTCGTCTGATAAACAGATGTTGTTTTTGGCTCCATCCGTAACTTTTAAATCAAACTCACAAAACTGTGGAGAATAAGGGAGTCGAACCCTTGACCTCCTGCGTGCAAGGCAGGCGCTCTAGCCAGCTGAGCTAATTCCCCGCTAGTAGACTTCAGATATCAGATCCCAGATCTCAGACTTAAATGTCTGATGTCTCATATCTGATGTCTTCCCGTCTTTTTAAATTAGTAGTCTCGGGCAGGCTCGAACTGCCGACCTCTACATTATCAGTGTAGCGCTCTAACCAGCTGAGCTACGAGACTGTCTTTTTAGACTTACAGATCCTAGATGCTAGATACAAGACTTTCATTCGTCTTGGTTCTTCGCTCTGGGCTCTTGTATCTCAATCCCTTTACTAATTTCTAGTGGGTTTTGTATTGTTATATATCAACCAAATAAAAACTAAAGCCTGAACTTTAAGTAAGTGCTGTATCTTGCGATACTAATTTTTTTATCGTCTTTAAGACGCTCTAAAATGAGATGTTCCAGCCGCACCTTCCGGTACGGCTACCTTGTTACGACTTAGCCCTAGTTACCTGTTTTACCCTAGGCAGCTCCTGTTACGGTCACCGACTTCAGGTACCCCAGACTTCCATGGCTTGACGGGCGGTGTGTACAAGGCCCGGGAACGTATTCACCGCGCCATGGCTGATGCGCGATTACTAGCGATTCCAGCTTCATAGAGTCGAGTTGCAGACTCCAATCCGAACTGAGACCGGCTTTCGAGATTTGCATCACATCGCTGTGTAGCTGCCCTCTGTACCGGCCATTGTATTACGTGTGTGGCCCAAGGCGTAAGGGCCGTGATGATTTGACGTCATCCCCACCTTCCTCTCTACTTGCGTAGGCAGTCTCACTAGAGTCCCCAACTTAATGATGGCAACTAGTGACAGGGGTTGCGCTCGTTGCAGGACTTAACCTAACACCTCACGGCACGAGCTGACGACAACCATGCAGCACCTTGAAAAATGTCCGAAGAAAAGTCTATTTCTAAACCTGTCATTTCCCATTTAAGCCTTGGTAAGGTTCCTCGCGTATCATCGAATTAAACCACATAATCCACCGCTTGTGCGGGCCCCCGTCAATTCCTTTGAGTTTCAAACTTGCGTTCGTACTCCCCAGGTGGCTAACTTATCACTTTCGCTTAGTCTCTGAACCCGAAAGCCCAAAAACGAGTTAGCATCGTTTACGGCGTGGACTACCAGGGTATCTAATCCTGTTCGCTCCCCACGCTTTCGTCCATCAGCGTCAGTTGTTGCTTAGTAACCTGCCTTCGCAATTGGTGTTCTAAGTAATATCTATGCATTTCACCGCTACACTACTTATTCCAGCTACTTCAACAACACTCAAGACCTGCAGTATCAATGGCAGTTTCACAGTTAAGCTGTGAGATTTCACCACTGACTTACAGATCCGCCTACGGACCCTTTAAACCCAATAAATCCGGATAACGCTTGCACCCTCCGTATTACCGCGGCTGCTGGCACGGAGTTAGCCGGTGCTTATTCGTATAGTACCTTCAGCTACTCTCACGAGAGTAGGTTTATCCCTATACAAAAGAAGTTTACAACCCATAGGGCCGTCGTCCTTCACGCGGGATGGCTGGATCAGGCTCTCACCCATTGTCCAATATTCCTCACTGCTGCCTCCCGTAGGAGTCTGGTCCGTGTCTCAGTACCAGTGTGGGGGATCACCCTCTCAGGCCCCCTAAAGATCGCAGACTTGGTGAGCCGTTACCTCACCAACTATCTAATCTTGCGCGTGCCCATCTCTATCCACCGGAGTTTTCAATGTCGAATGATGCCATCCAACATATTATGGGGTATTAATCTTCCTTTCGAAAGGCTATCCCCCAGATAAAGGCAGGTTGCACACGTGTTCCGCACCCGTACGCCGCTCTCAAGATCCCGAAAGATCTCTACCGCTCGGCTTGCATGTGTTAGGCCTCCCGCTAGCGTTCATCCTGAGCCAGGATCAAACTCTCCATTGTATGTTTGTCTGACTCACTCAAAGTTTTTAACGCTTTAGTTTTTCCTTACTTGGTTGTTATATTGTATGTCAATGATCTTTATATCTTCCGCTTTATAACGAAGCAATCTTTCTGTCAGTGTTGCTCCGTATTTGCGAGTGCAAAAGTAAAACTTTATTTTGAATTGACCAAATGTTTTTTGAAGAAAATTTAAAGTTTATTGTGTAACCCTAAACCCTTCTCGAAACCTTAATCCCTCTACTCCTGCGCTCCCTCTAATTGGGACTGCAAAGATACAAACTCTTTTTTAACCGGCAACTTTTTTTTTGTAAAAAGTTTTGAAGTTTTTTTTCGTCTGTTTCTTTTAAGAGTATTTTGTTTTTGCTTATCTAAAAGCCCTTCTGCGCTTACTGAATATCTTTCGTTTTTCAGTGGGGCAAAGATAGAGACTTCCTCAATACCCCACAAGTTTATTTAACATAAATTTTACTTTATTGTAATATTGGAGGGTAAACGACTGGAAGGCAGGGAGAAAAATTTTAAACAAATGTTCGAAGGGAGGGAGTTGGAGCGTGGGAGGGTTAGAGTGTGGAGGGAAATCAGAGGTCGGAAGGGGGATTTTTGAGAGGGATGAGAACCTTTCCTACAGATTGCACGAATCTACACAGAGGATCATGGATAATCTATATACTATATATTATAAAAGGATATGAAAATGGTGATGTTGTGATTCCTGCGGGAGGACAAGTGAGTAGAATATCAGATTAATGGTGATAAATAATGTATTGATCAGCTATAGCACTCTCCTAGTGAACTTGATTTTACCACAGATTACACGGATCTACACAGAGGATAATGGATAATACATATATATTATAAGAGTATGTGAGAATGACTATGTTCTGATTCCTACGGGATGACAAACTGCATGGAGATGGCTGGGAAGTTATTAGGTTTTGGCTAAAGCCCAAGGAAAGAGGTATTTAATTAAGCGGACTAAAGCCCGCTCCTAATGAATAAAGATTACCACAGATCACGCAGATTGCACAGATGAGTAAATAAGCATGTTGATTAGGCTTCCATTTTCAATTTTCCATTTTCCATTTTCAACTTTTTACCATTTCCTAGCCCCGATAGAAGCGGTTACCCCACAGCAGGCGCTGGAGAATATAAGGGTTAGACGTGGAGCGCAAGGGCGCGAGGAGTATGAGCGGATAGCGGGAAACAGCTCCTGAATATGTTTGAAAGCCGGAGAATGAATGAATTGGAGGGTTGGAGCGTGACGAAACCTGAAATGAGTCACAAAATGTGTGATCAGAAAAAATGTTTTATGAATATTTTATACGTATAGTATCCAACGAGGCATCCTATAGCGTCTGCTACAATATCCAATGTTTCCATAGATCTTCCGAGTCCCATTTCTTCCTGTAGGATTTCGGTAAGGAATGCATATATAAGAATGATCTGAAAAAAGTAGGAGAATTTTATTTTGGGAAATGTAGCGATGAACGAAAATCCCAGAAATGCAAAAATGCAGAAATGCAGAACTTTATCGATCCCGCTGAACATAAACCAATATTCATGATTTTCTTGTCCGGGCCTGAGAAGCATATAAGTAAGAAATGCCCAATAAATGGGCAAGATCTTACTAAATATTTTTGAAATTTTATCCAATGATAGCCTGGTATTCTTCAGCAGAAAGCAATTCAGATAAATCTGCACCGTCAGCAACTTCCAATTTAATAATCCATCCGTCTCCATAAGGATCAGTATTCAATAGTTCCGGCTGATCTTCTAAATCTGAGTTGAATTGAGTCACTTTTCCTGCAATCGGTAAGAATAAGTCTGAAACAGTTTTTACTGCCTCTACACTTCCGAAAACATCTCCTCCATTAAGATCATCATCTACAGTATCTATATCCACGTATACGATATCTCCAAGTTCTCCCTGTGCGAAGTCTGTAATACCAATTGTAGCTACATTACCTTCAATCTTGATCCATTCGTGATCTTTGGTGTACTTTAATTCTGATGGTGTGTTCATTTTTTAATTTTTATTTTGTACAAATGTATTCAAAATTCTAAAAGGTTCAAAGTGTTAATGGGCATCTTTATAAAATTTTGAATGAAAATAAAAAATCGCTGCAGGAGCAGCGATTTAATTTATAAACAATGGGCTGTTTATATCATTTAAACATCAGTTATTACAAAAAAATATCCCTTCTCAAGAGAAAGGGATACTTATTTGTGAGTCTTTATTTGTTTTCTTAGAATCCGCCTCCGGAATCACCGAATGTAAATGTGGCAGAAATACCGGCTCTAATGGTTGATAACGGGAATGCCGTTGAAATTTTATACTTGGAGGTCATTTGTTCGTAGAACACTCTCAGGTTAAGATTTTCTGAAACATTATAGTCGGCAGAAAGTTTAATATTCATTAGCCTTTGTCCTCCTGTTACCTGAGAATCATTCAGCAGGATATTCATAATGGACGTCTTACTGTCTCTTAACGCAATATCACCTCTGATGTTAAGGTCACTTCCTTTTCCTCTGGTTCCTCTTCCTCTGATATTGGCAGTTCCTAATCTGAAGTTTCGGACAATATATCCTAATCTCACTACGTATTCTGTATTTGAATCTTCAGTAAGGGTGCTGTTCACCAATCCGAGTACCATCATTCTGTTTCTGTTGTATTGGATACCGAACTGCATATTGTTTCTCATGGTCACATCAATTCCGATCAGTGGTGAAAAGGATTCTACATATCCTATCTGAGCAAACGTGTAAGGATTGATTTTATCTCCACCATCTTTAACTACCACACCGGAAGCGTCTACAGCCGGATAATTTCCATTAGGATTATTATAATAGTCGATGTTTCTCTGGATTCCTGTTGCCGTATAGGTTGCTGTATATCCATGGAGAATATCAAACTTACTAAATTGACCGCTGATGATTGGAATATTCTTCAATCCAGAGTATGTAATCCGCCAGTTTGGTAACGGGAAACCTGATTTTTTAGGATTACCCATCGGGGCCACCGATTTCCCTTCCATGGCTGCTCTAAACGCAGGAATTAAAATATATGCATTAGCAATACTATAACCTTTTGCATATCCATTATTATCGATGTTAGCAGTGCCACCCAACTGTTGTGATAAAGTTCTTGCATTATCTCTCAACGCCTGGTACACTGCCTGTCCATCTTTGAAGGATGTGCTCAGCAGCATCGTAGAATTGGAATAGGTTACCATCTCATTTGCAAAGGTAAAATCAGGATTTACAATTTTTGTGTCTGAATCTCTATAGTTAAATCCGCTTTGTGTAAAGTTACTGTTATAAGTATGCAACACATTGAAATCTACCCTAAGATCATTCATCGGCATCATCTGTAAGTCTGCCTTTAATTCTTTGGTAGACATCCTGACATACGGGTCCGTCATAAACTTGGAGTCACTTACCCAACCGTTTTCCATTACCAGTCTTCTGATATCAGCCTGAGAACCTAAAAGGAACCCTATTGTTGGGCCACCTAAAGTTTGTCCGTAGCCATACCAGTTCGGAGCGGAAAGTAATCCCGGAAGTACAGTTCCATTGGTTTCATTATAGCTTACGTTCAACTGTTTGAAAGAAGTCAGGAAGAATGCTGCGCTTTCAGGAATGGATAATTTATTTTTAAACTTGTACTTTTTGTATCTGTATCTGTTCTTTTCCCATTGTTTTGTATAAACATTATTCAAAGAATCCATTTCCTGTTTTCTCTTCTGAAGTTTGGCATTGATATTTTTAAAATAATTAAACTGTCCGAAGAATTTAGGAAGATCTGCTGAAGCCGTTGCCTGGATCACATTGGTATTCTGCCCTATTGATCCTAAGCTTCCCTGAGGGCTTGAAAGTAAGGCTGTAGATCTTGCATTCCAGTTATACGTAAATCCATACCCTACCTCAGCATCGATAAAGTCCAGGTAAGGAAGATACTGGAACGGCAGTTTATAGTTTAACTGTACTCTGTGGTTATACAGCACCGGTCTTCCCGCTCTGAATACATTTCCGAAAATCGATTTGCTGTCCATCGAATTGACATCCATATTGTCATTCAATGTTCTGGTTGCGGAATTGATTTCCAGTTTTAATGATTTGGTAAAATTAAATCCTAATCCGTATTGCCATCCAAAAAAGAAGTTTCTGTTTCTGATAGCGTCAAAATTACTGATCATATCACCGTTTAAGATGGCCTGTACATTTCTAAACTCAAGCTCATTATAATTCCTGTCAATTTCTGTTCTGAAAGATAATCTTGTAGGAACAGGATTAAAGTTAAACTCTTTTACCCATCTCAGATACTTGGTTGATTTTGCCGTATCACTGATCATTTTATTGAAAGGTTTCACTACCCATGGTTTGAAAGTGTAGTTGTAATCAATATAGCCTTTCAGATACTGTCTGTAGTTTTTCTTGGTGTAGATATCCCTGAAATAGTCATCATTATACACCGCAGTCACAGAAACGTTTTCGATATCATAGAACTTTGGCTTTTTATTCTGATTCACTCTTTCTTTACGCATATTCACGACACCAATACTTCTCTGCTGGGTATACGTTCTTGCTACCTTTTTTAATTGTTCTCTGTTAGGCGCTTTGCTGAATTCAACGTCCGTATCCAAAGGATTGTATTTCGGATCTTCAATCGTCTGTGAGTACGAATAGTTTAAAGGAATTTTAATTCCTGTTTTTTCAGGAAGGAGTTTATCTACGTTGATCGCCGTATTGATGCTAAATGCAGATTGTGTAGACTGGGTTCTTTCAGCTGGTTTTGAGTCTATATTTCCGAAGCCAACCGAAGTATAAGAAGCATTCGCGTTTACGGTTGCAAAGTCTCCCATATTGAAGTTTAAGCTGGCATTTCCTGCATATCCTCCATCGTTTTCAATTTCAGAAAGACGCAGTTCGTTAACCCAAAGGATTCTATTTATGGATTCAGCATATTCCTCTCCTCTTGCAATACCGTTTCTTATCCCAATTACAATAGTTGTTACATTCCCTAAGCTTGGGCGACCTTTGATATAGATTTTTTTTGCATTATCTCCACCACCAAAAACATTGTCAAGTATTCTTTGTGTGATTTTATCAGAATTATTTTTGTCTCTTCTGATCTTCGCATCTACGAAATTTTGAATTTCCAGATCAACTTCATTCTCCATTGGCCAGATCTCCATTGGTGTTGTTTCCGTAGTTCTGGTTAGTTTCAAAGATGCTTCATATTCATAATAATTGTCTGTGGCATCATTTCCGAAACGAATAAAAAATTTGGTCTTAGGATCTATTCTTCCAATATTTCTATCCCTATTACCTGGATCGTGAGCGTGAGTAAAGACTTTAAGTTTTTTGTACCTTCTCATATCCAGTGTAGTATTCTTAAATACACCTCTAGCCTCTCCACTTTCCAATTGATTTGTCTTCATATATAGAGAAGCTTCATTTTGTCTTTGTGCCCCGGCATTCCCACTTAGAACCTGACGATCAATTCCAGGAGGCAATACATATGGAGGTTTATTAAAAGCATTTTCTTCAATATTTACACTTCCTATTTCAAAGTCTTTATTTAACACTTCTCCGGTTCCTTCTGATGTTCCAGTATCAGCTACCCCGGCAATTTTATTAGGATATTTTCTCCAGTCTGATCTTACCAAGTCCATGCTTGCAAACCTTATGGTAGAAGTTTGTTCAAATCCTGTCAGCATTAACCTCGCAAATCTTACGTTGTTCAATACAGACGGTTGTGCGGCTCCCTGGTCCGGATCGTATCCCGACACAGGTATTCTGAATAAAAACCATTTTACATCAGCAGACTGCCCGTTTTGGAAATTTGCTTTTACTGTTTTTACATCCACTATATTATTTTGACCTAATGCTAATTTTTGTTGGCTAAGATCTACTGTATATTGATTGTAATTTTCTGTCTGATCCAGGTTATAATCCCTGTTGATATCTTCTGCATCCGGAGTCTGTGAAGAAACATTCAGAGAGTTGGCCTCAGAGTTTCCATCCGGATTTCTGAAGTACTTATAACGTTCAATAAGTGAAGATGCCTGATTTCCTGTAAATTTATCCGACATATAAAATACGAAGTCATCTACAGCAGGGTCAACGATATTCGTTACAGGGTTTACAAATGTATTTCCAAATCTCATTGATTCCTGATCTGAACTTAATCCGTCATATCCTACATCCTGTTTTTTTCTGTCATCCCCTTCCGTAGAAAATGCATATAAAATAGGAGGCTGCTTCGGCTGTACCCCCCAGTTTGAAGTGGTCGTAGATGATTGAGTCGCGGGAGTTGGAAGTCCATTTTCATACAACATTTTTCCATCTTTCAAAACGTCTTCAGAAACGTTTCCTAACTGTAGTAAAAGTTTTGCATTATCCCCTAGCGGCTTTCCGTCTGCATAGGGATCCATCATCCAGAACTCGACATATTCAATATTTGAACTGACAAAGTTAGGAACACTGATCGGTCTCATGATCCCGGCCCATCTGCTTTGCGCCTGTTCTGTTCCCGGGTTCACGTTGTAAGGTCCTCTTTCTTTAGGATAATATGAAATATCAAACGTGTTTGTATAGGTTTGTTCCCCTGCTACGAAATCTCTGTTATTAAAGATCTCAGAAGTCTGAACTCTTCTTGAAGCATGGTTGGAGACTGACTGCGGTGTAATTCCTGCGGGTGATTTTCCTCCGATGTTCCAGAATCTTGGGTCAATCGTATACCAGGACAGCAATCCTCTTCCGTATCCGCTTGTAATATCATCATTAGCAGGTGGCGTATTGAATGGTGGTTCTGTATTCTTTTCAGGTTTTGAAGCAAGGCTCCATGCTGCCGGTTCTTTTAAAGATATTTTAGAAGTCGTCTGCTCAAAGTCATCGATATAAGACTGGTTATTGGTTCCTTTATTGAGTCCAGGCAACAAATAAGCTCCTTCCATTTTAAAGTTGATGTTGGATGGTGCTTCTGTTTTGATCAATGGAAGTTTATCTGTCAATCTTGTCAGGAATGGTGCCTGATTGTTATACATCAAATTGATCCCTGCCATTGTATTATTCACGGCTTCCTGTCCAAAGTTCACTTTCTGGGTAAGCGGAGATTCGGAATAGTTAATTACCGTACCGCCTAAAATAAAGTGTTCATTAAGCCTCCTTTCTAAATTTAGCCCTAAAAATCTTTTTCGTTGGGTATTAAAGGTCAGTTGGTTTTCTAATGAAATATTGATCGCCTGTCCGGATTGTTTCACATTTTCGTTAATGATCGTCACTGTACCCAGCATATAATCTACGGTATAGTCTACTCCTTCTGAAAGTTGTACTCCATTGGCTGAAACTTTTACGGATCCTTGTGGTACGTTGACCGCTCCAAGGGATATTCCTTGTCCCTGGACTCCTTTATATCGTCCTTCTATGGTATACCACTGAGGTACTGATGATTGACTTGGAGTTTGTTTTATTTTATCATAAAGGTCATGAAGAACATACTTTGGATCATTACTTCCCAATACATTTTGCATATAATCACCGAAGGGCTGTACTTTGGTAAAGATTACCCTTCCGTTTTCCGGTCTGATCGTTATTCCGTTTACAAAGTCGAAGACCCCGTCTCCATTGGTACCGTCCTTATTGATCTGAATATCCCCATTCATATTTAAACGGTCCCAATTGAATAATTTCAATAAATTCAGATCCTTTACAGAAGTATCCGGAAGATAATTTACTTTACCTCCGGTTTTCTGGTCTCTGTACAATACATTCAGAATAAACCCGTCCGGTGAAACCTGGCCTGCATCTAAAGAATATACGTTTTTCATCATCAGCTTCCACATTGGAGACTGTGTGTTTACTTTATTGTTTACCCTTAATACTTTGGTAATTAACACAGGGCTTTCTTCAGAAAATTCCCCTACTTTGTATACCTTATTACTTCCGTTGACGGTATAGGAATAAGAAACGGCTAAAAGCTGATTATCATTAAGCTTTTGGTTCAATGAAATATATCCTAACTGTGGTTGGAATACAAATTCGTTGGAGTTTAGCTTTCTTGCTTTGCTGTTGAAGATAAAATGTTCATCATTTTGATAAGGTTCCGTACTACCTGCAAAAGTTTTCCCCTGTAAAATCGTACCATAGTTCTTACCTGCTTCTCTTGTACCAACGGCCGTTGAAATATCATCATAGAGTCCGTTCAGAGAGTTGTCCGGCATTGTGCCTCCTCCAGCTCCTTCTCCAAGGTCCCTGATCCCGATAATACTCTTCTGATAGGCCAGATTACTGTTCCCCTGATCCAGTACCCACACTTCCATTCTGGTAATGTTTATGATTGAATTGATCTGAGGATAGTTCAGTAAAGCATTATCATATGTATTAAGAAAATAATGTCCTAAAAAGAAATGCTGATTTTCTTCATAATCAATGGCATTGACCTTAAAGTTATTCATCACACCGCCTCCCTGCACTACAATATTTCTGGCTTCCCCTTGTTGTTGAGAAAGCACCACTGTTCCAAAAGTTTTTCCCAGCTGGAATTCTGTCTTCACCCCAAACAAAGATTGTGAACCACGGATCAAACTGGTGGAAAGAGGCATATTAACATTACCAAATTCAACTCTTTTGATGATTTTATCTTCTCCTCCTTCGCTAGGTTTATCTAAATTTCCAAGACCTTTTTTCTGGAGATCTTTCCAGCTTCCTTTTGACTGCCAAACGAGATTCATCCTGTTTTCAAAAGCAAAACCGCTTTGAGTATCGTAATTGGCTTTCAGTTGCAGGTTTTCACCTACCTTCCCTAATAATCCTAACTGAATCCTCTGATCGATATCAAAGGTGAAACTGGTTCTGTTCTGCGGCAGGATCAGCGGATTATCAATCTTCTGATACAACCCTGCAAAGTCGATGGAAGCATATCCGGAAGGGATAATTTCAATTTTATTGCCTCCGAATATGGTTTCAAACAGTTTGTTGTTGATGAGTAAGGAAGGAATAAGACCTTTTTTTCTTGCATCAGATTTATCTTTTCTGAAAAGGAGATTATATTTTTCAGATTTCTCTTTATAATAGGCTTTGGTCTGTGTTGCAAGCATGTATTCCTTATATTCTTCAGGAGACATTGCTGTAGGGGGACCGGTTATTGTATTTCCGACTTTGGGATATACATAGTACATCCCGGTTTTTATGTCGTAATAGGCTTCATACCTTGTAGGGTCAGCCACTTCATATTGTTTTCTTATGATCAGTGTATCCGTTTGCTTTTGTTGGGCAAATGCACCCACGGAAATACACAGGAACGACAGGAACAAGAAGATGTTAAAATGTTTGTTATTAGCCACCAAATGTTAAATGTTTTTTAAAATTTGTTTTACCAGTTCTTCAACCGAGATCTCTGGATTTTGCTTTATTATTCTATCTGCAATTTTTTCACTCATACGCTTTGGAATGCCCAAAACTTCTAATGCAGATAACGCTTCTTCCTTAATTTTATTATCCACCAGCACAGAAATGTTTTCGGCTGTACCATTGAATTTCTGTACCTTATCTTTAAGATCCACAATAATTCTTTCTGCTGTTTTCGCACCGATACCCTTTGCTTTCTGAATCAATGCACTATTTTTGGAAAGTACTGCCGAAGCAATCTCATCCAGCGTCAAAGTTGACAAGAGAATAAGAGCTGAAACTGCTCCTACTCCATTAACGCTTATTAACAGATTGAACATTTCTTTTTCTGAACGAGTGTTAAATCCAAAGAGAAGATGGGCATCTTCACGAATGATCTGCTGAATAAATAAAAAGGTCGGCTGATTCAAAACCAGCGTCTGTGAGGTCATTAGACTGATACCCACGTAGTAACCAACTCCTTGTACATTGATGACAGCATAGGTAGGCGTAAGTTCTTGAACGTTGCCTTGTAAAGAAAATATCATTATTAATTTTTAAAACTCCCAAATATAGCAATTTAAACTAATTAATATTTTCATTTGATGTACGAATGATTTTTAACTTAAATTTTGAAGCTATATTCAATCAATCTGTTATAAAAATAAAAGATCTCAAAATCAAGATTTCATAGATCTCAAATTCTGCGATGATAAAGTTTAATTTATCTCAATTGGAGATTTTACATAAAAGAAGTCTTATTATCCGGCGAGGGTTATGTCTTACCACCATATTTCCAGCTGGAGACCAAAAGATATCCCATTATTTTTGCCAGTAAGCCTGGTATTAAAATCCGAAACACCAGTACTCCCCATAAAATCATCCGACCAATGGGCATAAGTAACGAATGGCCGCAAAACGGGCCTTGAATAATACCCGTAATCCCAGGAGATCTGTGGTGAAAATGTAATTTTCTGTAAACTTCCTTCCACTCCCGATCTGTTATTTTTCATATAATCATTTCCTGCTTCTAAAGCCAGATTGAAATGTTTGTTGATATAATACAGGTAACGAAAGCCTATACTCACAAAGTTTTTTGACACTTTATGATCCAGAATCGTCCCCTTTTCATCGGTATTACCAATTCCAAAATCTCTGTACTGATAGCTAAGAGATGCCTGTACAGCATGTTTTCTTTTATCATCATAGACAAAATTATTTATGACATCAAACGAATTTGCCTTATCGAGATCATAGAGCACTTTATTGCCTGCATTTTCTGATATTGTTTTTCCGGAGTAAGGATTTTCTACTATTGAGCTACCTTTTCGAAACAGTATTGTAGAAGTATTGCTGATATTCTTTTGGGAATACGTCCACCATCCGCCCAGTGCATATCCTGTAGATTGTGGGGTATTGGTCATTTCATTTTGTGTTTTTATACTGTATTGACCTAAAAAATTCAGTTTGGAATGTTTTGAAACAGGAAGATCCAGATACCTGAAATCTGCCACGTAGGAATGAGCATCATTATTTCCGTATTTAAATCTCATGAAAGCAAGATTCATAGTACCTGACTTTTTAACCTGAAAATTTTCTAACCCAATACCAACCTGTGAATTTTGCGCAGAATTAATCCAAAAATAATCCAGAGATTCTACGTTTCTACGATCATAATATCTCTTTCCGACCCATAGATTTGCGTTTTTTATCACCTTATTTATTTTACCGAAAAGCTGGGTAGTTTCTGGAAATTGTTGATATCCGTCATCTCCGAAAGGAATAAACTTTGCCATCATATACGTGACTTCATAGATATTTACCGAATCTTTGTTTTTGTACCGGTAATTAAACTGAAGTTCACCATAATGATTGGCTTCATTACCCATTCTGAATTTATGAACATTATCCGGCGCAGTAAAATTTACCATTGGGCCACCATCTGACCATCCGAAGCCTGTCCGAATATATCCATTGAGTGATAATTCATGGGATTTTAAATTGATTTTTTGTGCAAGACAGAAGGTACCGGCGGCAAGGAATAGCAGGCATACTGATTTCTCGAACTTCTTTTTTCTCATAGTGTTTCTAAAGGTTTATTTCTAAAAAACCACCTACAAACAATACATATTTTGAACAGAATAAGAGCATCTGTTTCTTCATCAAAAGCACAAGGATTTCACAGTGTTTATAAAATACTGAATATCAAAAATCCTTTCCTGAATCAGGAATAGGATTATATCAATCATTCAATACATTTACAAAGAGATAGTATGATACATCTGGATATCTTTTTCATGCATTTGTACTTTTGGGTCTTAGAATGTTTGTGTTTTATGATATCAAAGATATTAAATTATACAGTCATGTTTTAAAAAAGCAGCAAGTATTCATTAAAAAAAACATATCAAAATATTTTTTACAGCATCACTTGTCAAAAGTGATATGTAAATTAAGTTTCACCTTCCAGTTAAAGTAAATTTTAAACCAGGTTTGTCTTTACTCAACCCTAAATCCTGCGTACTTATCTCTATTGTAAGGTCATAAAAAAAACCAGACGGATATTCGTCTGGTTGGTTCCGGTCTTTACCGGTATACATTTTCTGTATTATTTCTTTTCTCTCCTTTGAGCGTCAAGAACGGCAATGGTAGCAAGATTCACAATCTCGTCTACGCTTGAACGCATCTGAAGTACGTGAACAGGCTGCTTTAATCCCATTAGGATTGGTCCTATTACCTGGGCAACTTTCATTCCTCTCAGAATTTTATATGACAGGTTCGCACTTTCAAGATTAGGGAAGATAAAAGTATTCGCAGGCGTTGTTCCTAATTTTGAGAAAGGATAATCGCTTAAATGATCAGCATTCATTGCAAAATCAGGTTGAATCTCACCGTCCACGATCATTTTCGGATATTTCTCGTGAAGAATACTTACCGCTTTTGCTACTTTCTTGGAAGTTTCGGAGATCGCTGCAAAGTTTTCAAAACCAAGCATGGCAATTCTCGGTTCGATCGCAAACGATTTCACGGTAAATTCTGCCATTTTAGCGATATTCACAAGATCTTCTGATGTAGGATTCTGATTGATGGAGGTATCTGCAAAGAAAATAGGTTTCTTTTCAGACAGGATCATCATCATTGCCGCTACTTTATCTACGCCTTTATCCTTTTCTATCACTTCAAGAACAGGACGCAGTACAGAAGTATAGTTTTTAGAGAATCCTACGATAAGACCATCAGTATCCCCGTGTTTTAGCATCAGAGGTCCGAAATAATCTCTCTGACGAACATATCTTTTTGCTTTGTACTCGTTCATTCCTTTTCTCTGACGAAGTTTCCAAAGTGTTTCTCTGTATTTTTTCTGTTTTCCTTCTGATCATCATCACTTGGATCAATGATAGGAACATCAAGATTAATCCCGTAACGCTCCATTTGCTCCTTGATATATTTTTTATCTCCTAAAAGGCTTGGGTAAGCAATTCCTTCTTCATAAAGAATCTGGGCTGCCTTCAATACGTTGTATTCTTCTGCATTTCCAAGGGTAATTCTTTTTGGATTGGATTTTGCACGGCTTTGCATCATTCTTACCAACCTTTCATCTCTTCCCATTCTGTCAAGAAGCTGATGCTCATATTCTTCAAAATCAGCGATCGTCTTTCTTGCTACACCGCTTTCAATAGCTGCTTTGGCCACAGCACTTGAAACCTTTGTGATCAGTCTGTTATCAAATGGTTTTGGAATAAAGTATTCTCTTCCGAATTGCAGGCTCTGAACGTTGTAGGCTAAAATTACCGCTTCAGGTACAGGTTCTTTTGCTAAATCAGCAATAGCATGTACCGCTGCCAACTTCATTTCTTCATTGATACCCGTAGCCTGAACATCCAATGCACCACGGAAAATATAAGGGAATCCTAATACGTTATTAACCTGGTTAGGATAGTCACTTCTTCCTGTTGCCATGATTACGTCTTTACGTGTTTCAAGGGCAAGGTCGTAAGCAATTTCCGGGTCAGGATTAGCTAAAGCAAATACGATAGGATTATCATTCATGCTCAACAACATCTCCGGCGTCATTACGTTTCCTTTAGATAACCCAACGAAAACATCCGACCCTTTTACAGCATCTTCCAGCGTTTCGATATCTGTATTGGCAATGAAGTCTAGTTTTTCAGGAGTAAGGTTTTGTCTTTTATGATTTATTACGCCCTTACTGTCACACATCAGAACGTTTTCTTTTTTAAGTCCTAATGAAATATAAAGCTTCGTACATGCGATAGCTGCCGCTCCCGCACCATTCACCACCATCTTCACCTGGGCGATATCTTTATTGGCAATCTGCAGAGAGTTGATTAATGCAGCTGCGGAGATAATAGCTGTTCCGTGCTGATCGTCATGCATCAAAGGAATATTCAATTCCTCTTTCAGTCTTTGTTCAATATAAAATGCTTCCGGAGCTTTAATATCTTCAAGGTTGATTCCTCCAAAAGTTGGAGCAATACCTTTTACGATTTCAATAAATTTATCAGGATCTTTCTCATCAATTTCAATATCGAATACATTGATATCTGCAAAGATTTTAAACAAAAGTCCTTTCCCCTCCATTACCGGTTTGGAAGCTTCCGCACCAATATCACCTAATCCAAGTACTGCAGTACCGTTAGAAATTACAGCTACCAGATTTCCTTTTCCTGTATAATCGTATACGGTTTCCGGTTTCTCGTGAATTTCCATACAAGGAACGGCTACCCCCGGGGAATAAGCCAATGACAAATCTCTCTGAGAAGAGTGGGGCTTTGATGGGATAACTTCTATTTTTCCTTTGGGTTCTGCTTTATGATAATCTAACGCGGCCTGGCTAAAGTTCTTTTCGTCGCGGTGGTTTTTACTTGACATAAAATTTCGTTTTTTGTTAGAGTATATATTTAATGTGGTAATCTACTAAGCTTTCAATTGGTTTCTGAACAACATGTCCCACATTTAAATGAAGTTCTGTAGCAACAGAACGTAGAATATTTTCGTAATAATAAGCAATAGAGCCAATGAAATTAATCTCGGCATCTTTTGCTTCATGATAAGGGAGTACCTGGTATTCAAAGAAACTTTTCATTTCTTCAAAAACCATATCATTAAAATAAGGATGATCCTTTCTTTCGATCACAAATTTGGTAAAATTGGCTAAATAGGCATTGGGTCTCGGTGTATGATACATGTTTTTCAATGCCTCTTCTATAGTAAGGTTGTATTCCTTTTCGAATTCACCGTGAAGATCGGAAGGCAATTTTTTCATAAAATATCTGCGTACCAATTGTTTTCCGATGGCACTTCCGCTTCCCTCGTCCCCAATAAGGAATCCAAGGGACGGCAATTCTATTTTCAGATTTTCACCGTCGAAATAACAAGAATTTGATCCCGTGCCAAGAATGCACACGATTGCAGGTTTTCCGCTGTATGCTGCATAAGCTGCAGCCATCAGATCTTCTTTTACAATGATTTCAGCTTTACCAAATACTTTTTTAACTTCTTCTTTTATGGTTTCGCAGTTCTTTTTCACACCACATCCTGAACCATAAAAAAAGACTTTGGTAATAGAATTTTTCACCAACATAAGGTTGCTGTTCTTCTGAATTTCAGGAGCGATAAGTTCTCTATTGATAAAATTGGGATTAAAGCCAATTGTTTCTGTTTTCAGAAAGACTTTTTTGAAGTCGTCCAATATTACCCAATCCGTTTTAGTAGAACCACTATCTACAATAGCAACCATATTTTTGATTTTAATTTAAGGATGCTAAATTATGAATTTATCTTCAATTAGCATTTATAAACAACCCTGAAGCTGTCTAAAATCACTACTGTTTTATATCAGTCTTTTTTTGATTGAATTGCAGAAGCCAGTCTTCTATTTCATCTTCAAGATAAGAAGTCTGTAAAACCATTGCATTAATAAAATCATCAGGAACAGGTTCTCCTTTGGAGTTTTCAAGATTCCAAAGTTCATCAGACATATTTTCGTACTCAGAATACACTCGTTTGAAGCGAGAGTTTTCTTTTTCAAGAGCTTCAATATTTTTCTGTTGAAGCTGGAATTTTCTGTATTTGTTTTGACGTTTCATACAAATATTATTATCAATTGGATCATAAAATGTTGGAGTAGTATGCCTTCAACCGTGCATTACAAGATAGAAAAAACCATTAACACAAGGGTTTGAAAATGAATTTATTATCAGGTGTTGTTACATCATTCTGTGTATTAAAATTAGAAATTATTTTTATTAAAAAAAATATTTTAACAACTTTTTTCAGTGTTTAACATATAGTTATAAATTTGCATATTCATATGATGAAGCATCTCCTTCAGGAATGGGCATCCAGCATTATTTATTGCCCAGAAACGTAGGATCAGAAGGTATCTTTTCACAAAACATACTGATTGAAAGCATGATATGAATTTATTTTTTATATTAATTACATGAAAGAAATACTCTTACGCCAAAAACAGGTTTTGTTCTTCATCATTGCAGGAGGATTGAGCGCCATTGTAGAGATTGGCAGCTTCAAAATATTCAGCACTTATCTTCCACAGTTTCTTGCAAGAGAAACCAACTTTCATGGGGTACACTATCCTTTGAGTAATATTTTTTCTACGTCTTGCGGGATTATTACCAATTACTTTCTGAGCATCTGGTTTGTCTTTGAAAGAGGAAAGCATTCCAAGAAAAAAGAGTTTGTATATTTTATGGCCGTCTCTTTTGTATCGACTTTATTAAGTTTAAGTTTCTTCCAGGTATTTTATAGTTTTATATTTAAAGATAATATCAATTTATTTTTTTATACCTTGAGCCCGGAAATGATCAGCAAAATTGCAGCGATCTTATTGGTTTCCATTCTTAATTATTCGGTAAAAAAGAAAGTAATTTTTAACGGTTAAGCGGTGACAAAAATTTTAAATTATCTCTGGAGGTTCTGGCTGTTGGTGTTAGCATTTTTTCTGACTGTCATTTTGGGAATCCCGGTCTATATTTTATCCTTTAATAAAAAGCATTATAAATATGCTTATAAATTTATCCGTCTCTGGTGTTTCGGAATGTTTTACGGAATGGGTTTCCGATATGACCTCATTAAGTTATCCGGACAAAAACTGGATAAAAGCAAACCTTATGTTTTTATATCCAACCATACCTCCATCATGGATATCATGCTGGTCTGCATCCTGTCTCCACACCATCCTATTTGTTTTGTAGGCAAAAAAGAACTTGTAAAGATTCCTATTTTTGGAACTATATATAAAAGAATCTGTGTAATGGTCGACAGAGCAAGTGCAAGAAGCCGTGCCGATGTATACCGGAGATGTGCTGAGAAAATGGAAGAAGGTAACAGTATTGCCATATTTCCTGAAGGAGGCGTTCCGGATGATACTTCCATTATTCTGGATGATTTCAAGGATGGGGCATTTATTTTATCTTCAAAACACAACTCCCCTATTGCAGTTCATACTTTTATAGGATTAAAAAAAATGTTTCCTTTTGACAACTCTCAGGGCTATCCCGGAAGAGTAAAGGTATATTTTAATGGTATCATAGATCCTACACCAGTCTCAAAGGACTCAAAATCAGATTCTTTCGAAGAAATAAAAAAAACACTCATTAAGTATTCCGTATAAAGGAAATAAGTATATTTGTTGTGAAATCTTTAATAAATATGTCAAATTATTCTAAACAAACCAATTGGGCACAATTCATTCCATTGGTTACTGTATTCTTCTTCTGGGGATTTGTAGCTGCCAGCAATGATATTCTGATCCCGGTATTTCAAAAAGCCTTCCACTTAACGCAAACTGAAAGTATGCTCGTACAAATCTGCTTTTATGTTGCTTATACCGTAGGATCTTTAATTTATATGATTATCTCGAAAGGCCTTCAACAGGATTTAATCAATAAAATAGGGTATAAAAACGGGCTTATCCTGGGACTTCTAATCTCTGCTGCAGGAACTCTATTATTTTATCCAGCAGCAAATCTGGGGTCTTTCCCTCTGATGATCTCCGGACTGTTTATTGTAGGTTTAGGTTTTTCTTTACAACAGATTGTTGCCAATCCGTTGGCCATTGAAGTGGGCCCAAAGGAAACAGGATCACAGAGATTAACAATGGCCGGGGGAATCAACAATCTTGGAACGACAATCGGACCGCTTATTGTTGCATTTGCTATTTTCGGTTCCGCTTCTGCTGCCAATACGGAAGCAAGCATTGAAAGTGTAAAAATCCCTTACCTGATTTTAGGAGTAGCTTTTGTTTTAGTGGCTATCATGCTGAAATTCTCATCTCTTCCTACAGTAACTCCAACCAATACTGAAGATACTGACGACGCTACCCCGGGAGAGCACAGAAGTTCGGCATTCCAATATCCTCAATTGGTGATGGGAATGATTGCCATTTTTGTTTATGTGGGTGTAGAAGTTTCTACTGCCAGTAACCTGCCAGCTTATATGGAAAAAAACCTTGGTTTTGAAACCAAAGATGTGGCTCCCTATGTTTCATTATACTGGGCATCACTCATGATTGGTCGTTGGACAGGTGCGGTAGAGGCATTTGACGTGAACGCAGGATTTAAAAAAATATTAAGATTCCTTGCTCCTTACCTTGCATTTGGTGTATTCTTATTGGTCAATGCGATTGCTAAGCATGACCTGTCTCCTTTTTATGTATATGGATTTGTTATCATTGCTATGATCATTTGTGATATCATGAGTAAGGGAAACCCTGCAAGAATGCTTTTAATTTTTTCAGTAGCGGGAATTGCTGCCTTACTTATCGGTATGTTTACTACAGGAATGGTTTCCGTATACGCTTTTACCAGTGTAGGTCTGTTCTGTTCTACCCTATGGCCGTGTATTTTCGCCTTGGCTATTAATGGTCTTGGAAAACACACCAATCAGGGATCCGGTTATCTGATCATGATGATTATGGGTGGAGGAATTGTAAGTCTTATTCAGGGATATGTAGCAGATATAACAAATATTCACTTTAGCTATATCATCGGTGTTATTTGTTTTGCTTATCTTGCATTCTATGCAATCCGGGTAACGGGAATTCTAAAGGCCCAGGGTATCAATCTGGATCAAATATCTAAAGGTGATGGTCATTAATTTTACAAAAATACTATATAAAAAAGAAGTTGGGCAGGTATATTACTTGCCCAATTTCTTTTGTTTTATTTTTTCTCAAAATCTGTATTCATGATTTCTTTTTTTGAAAAATTCTTTGAATTTCAGAAAAAATCACATCAGGTTTTATTCAGCTGGATTCCTTTTTCTGCGGGAGACGTGCTCTACATTATGCTGGGAGGAGCAATACTCTACCTCTTTATCCGTTTGTTTAAAAAAGAGAAAAGAGCTGCCTCCATGCTAAAGATGCTCATCATCCTCAATGTCTTCTATTTTATCTATCAGGTGTTCTGGGGAATGCTTTATTTTCAGACCCCTATTATTAAAAAGCTTTCCAGCCAGGAAAAGCCGGAAACAGAAAAGGCAAAAAAATTGGCTTTACGCTATCTTGAAAAATGCAAAACAACCAGACAATCCGTGCATGAAGATCACCGCGGGGTATTTATCATCCGTGATCTGAAATCTGTACAACAGGAAATCCTTCTGCAGCAGACCAGATTACCCAGGAATATTTCGGATAAAAAAGCTTCACAGGTTTTGAGTATGAAGCCTAGTATATTCAAGTATGTGATGAGTTTTACGGGTATTCTCGGTTATTATAATCCTTTTACTGCTGAAGCACAATACAATTCGGAATTGCCGTCTACTTTTATCCCTTTTACTACCGCTCATGAAAGTTCTCATCAGCTTGGCTTTGCCAGAGAGCAGGAAGCTAATTTTGTGGGGTATTTGATAGGAGTAAATTCCGGCAATACGGATTTGAAATACAGTACAGAATATTTTACGTTAAAAAGCCTTTTAAGGTTTATAAGTGATAAGGATCCAAAGTTTGTAAAATCTGTTCTTGACAATTACTCTCCCGCTATGAAAAGAGACAGAGCTTATGAAAAAAAATTCATCTTTACCCATCAGGGGTGGTTGGATGATTTCTTTGGATATACTAATAATCTGTTTCTTAAGACCAACCAACAAGAGGGTGCTGTCACCTATTCGTACTTTATTGATCTCCTTTTAAACTACGAAAAATAAACAAAAAAAGAATCGTATCAGGCGATACGATTCTAAAAACACAAATGATGAAAAAAAATTTATTACCTTGACTTGTTCCCTCATTCAAGGCGATGTAAAAGTACGACATATTTTATAAATACAAAAACATTTCTTTTCTTTTTTAAAACTTTATGAAAACTTTATGATTTTTTAAGTTTTTTTGAGTTCAGCTCATGATAACACTAATCATAGTAACCTCTTATATCTTTCATAAAAACATCATTAAAAGTGGACAGAGGGTACAAAAACACTAAAATTTTAAACATTTGTTTGATAAATAAATATTCCAGTTATTTTACTTTTTGATTACATAAAAAATTAGAGTTATTCCTTTATAATTGAACATATCTCTAAAATTCGCGACTAAGTTCGAGGAACTTTTAATCCTTCGAACAGACATTTTTATAAAGATAGTAATGAGGTAATGATCTGTCATCATATGATTAAAATTCTCAGATTGGCTGCCACGTATTCTCCTCACTTACATAACGAATGCGTATTTTTATTATGTATTTACAAAATAATGAAGTCCCTACCTCTATTTATATTTGAATTCAAAGAACTTTTCTTAAAAAGGAATTACACTAGCCAGTTTAGCAAAAAAATATAAAAACAAACACAAATTACTTATCAGAAACAATCAATACTCATAAGGGAAAAAACTTCGCTACCTATCTTAATGATCTTAGAATTGATTTTGCTTTAAATAGATTGATAAAAGATAAAAAATTTCGGGCTTACAAGGTACCGGTAATTGCTGAGGAATTGGGTTATAATAACGCACAGGCCTTTTCTTTGGCTTTTAAGAAAAAAAACGGGTACTAGCCTTTCTATAGATACTAAGCAGATTGAAAAATCCTTCAACACATAAATTAATAAGCTCAAAAACTCATCATTCATAAAAATAAAATATTGAAATTCAAACCAAATCTACCAACATCCTGTTATATCTCACCAATAACAGAAAATTTTTTTTGTATATTTAAAACATCTGTGTATTTTAGATAAAAATATTAATATGATTTTTGACAAACTAATACACTATCTGAAACTTGACAAACAGGAATTTATTTTCCAGTTTAATTCTCACCCCAATTACCCATCAGCACTGGCTTTCAGCGATACTTTAAATTTCCTTGGAGTAAAGAATGATGCCTATGAACTTGATAAGGAATATTGGGATGAACTTCCGGAAGAGTTTATTGCTATTGTTGAAAATTCCTTTTCATTAGTAAAAAAATCAGGAAATACCTACTCCGTATATTCAGAGAAAGCAAAAACACTGAATAAGGAAGAACTTTATAAAAAATCTACGGATTTTGTACTTTTATTTGAAAAAACTGAAAATGCTGAGAATAAACTGGCGTTCAATTTCAAGCCAATTCTTTACGCAGTATTTGCCATTATTGTCGTTTATTCATTTTTGAGCCAAAGCTTATATGAAGCTATCTTCAATCTTTTATCATTGGCTGGTGTATATATTTCCCTTGAGATTTTTAATCAGAAATTTGGAAATGTTTCTACCGTTATCGGAAGTATTTGCGGTGGCGGAGGTGCTGCTGCCAGCCAAACCACCAATTCGTGTGATAAAATTATCAAGCAGGATAAAACCAGTATTTTAGGCTTAAAGTTTGCAGATTTTTCACTGATCTATTTCATTGGTCTTACGATATTGGGATTATTCTTACCGACAACCTCTTATATTGTAAAGGGATTTACATTTGTTTCCCTGTTAGCCATTGGATATTCTTTATACATTCAGGCTTTCGTGGAAAAGGCTTTTTGTAGAATCTGTCTCTTAATCATTTCCATTTTAGTTGCGCAGCTGATCATCAGTAGTATCTTTTTCCAAAATTCACCATTTGGAATCGGAGTGCTTTTGCTCACTCTTATTCTTTGGGTGATTATTTTCTCTGCGGTACTCTATTTCAGTACACTTCTGGAGCAAAAAGAAACCCTGCAAAAATCCAATGCAAAAAATCTCAGATTCAAAAGAAATTATGAGCTGTTCAAAAGTCAATTACTGACCACTGAAAAAATAGAATTTCAGGATACCCATACATTTTCGGTAGGAAAAAAAGATTCAAATTTACGCATCTCCATTGTTTCAAATCCTTACTGCGGGTTCTGTAAAGACGCTCACAAATTGGTAGAATCTATTTTAGAAAAATATCCTGATGGTGTTTCTTTGCAGATGAGATTCAATTACACACCGGACAGGGCCAACGAAAAATATACTCGGTTAATCTCCGACCTTACCTATATTTACAACAATAAGCCGGAAAAAGACTTCCTACACGCTATCGAGCAATGGTTTGAAACAAAAGATGAAAGTAAAATCAACACATTGTCCGGAGGTGTTCCAACCTCGGAAAACTTACATCCAATTATTGAAATGTCAAATCAAAACAGTGAAGCTGGCTTAAACTTTACTCCTATTCTCATCATCAACGGCTATCAGTTCCCGGACAAATATGATCGTGAAGATATTGTCTATTTTATTGATGAATTGATAGAGGATGAAGACTTCCAGTAAATAAATATCCCTGATATAAAATTTTCACTATCTTAGGAAAAGTAAAAGCGACATCCGAAAAGCTATAAAAGAGTAGGAAAAAACGAAAAACTATTGATCATGAAAAACCTTAAACAACTTTCGAGAGAAAACTTAAGAACTCTGCAGGGAGGAATTACCGAGGAGTGTGCCCGAATCCAAAGTGAAGCAAGCTACTGTGAATCTAAAATAAATCCTCCAAAAGAAGGAGCAATAAACGCTTGTAATAAATGGTGTTATTACTAATCCACCGTTGAACTGAATTGTAACATTGAATAAAAGTAAAAATGTCGTCATCTTTCTGACGACATTTTATAATGAATATTAGTTTTGAAGAAATTTCCTTTTTATAAGCAACCAGACACTAAAGACTGTGGGCCTACCTGCCTTAGAATCGTAAGTAAATATTATGGCAGAAGCATATCCTTGCAACAAATCCGTAACCTTTCTGAGACCACTCGTGAGGGAAGCAGCCTTCTTGGGCTGAGTGATGCTGCCGAAAACCTGGGATTCCGTTCTATGGGAGTCCAGATCGACTTTAATACCCTTGTAGAAGAAGTGCCCTTTCCATGTATCGCACACTGGAATAAAAATCATTTTGTTGTTGTTTATAAGATTGACAAAAATAACAAAGTATATGTATCAGATCCCAGCTACGGGCTGATCACCTACACCCGCGATGAGTTTATCCAATTCTGGATCGGCGAAAATGCCAATGAAAATACAGAAGAAGGAATTGTTCTGATTCTGGAAACTACCCCTGCATTTTTCCAGACTGAGTTTGATACAGATCAAAGCAAAGCCAGCTTCACATTTCTATCCAAATACCTGCTTAAATATAAGACACTTGTTATACAGCTGGCAGTCGGGCTTTTGGGAGGAAGTTTACTCTCACTGATCTTTCCGTTTCTTACCCAGAGTATAGTAGACGTCGGAATACAAAATCAGGATATCAACTTTATCTACATGGTTTTGCTTGCGCAGATCATGCTGTTTCTTGGCAGAATGGGAATAGAAGTGATCCGAAGCTGGATCCTCCTCCACTTATCTGCAAGGATAAATATTTCCATCATATCAGATTTCTTTATCAAGCTGATGAAACTTCCTATAAGCTTTTTTGATACAAGGATGACAGGAGATATCATGCAGAGGATCAATGACCACCACCGAATAGAGCAACTCCTTACCAGTTCATCACTGAACACACTATTCTCTCTCGTAAACCTTATCATTTTCAGTATTGTTTTACTATTCTATGATTACAGGCTATTCATTGTATATCTTGTCGGAGCTGTATTGTATATCGGATGGATTAGCTTTTTCCTGAAAAAAAGAAAAGAACTTGATTATAAAAGGTTCTCCCAGGTTTCGCAGGAACAAAGTAAAGTGATTGAACTGATCAACGGTATGCAGGAGATCAAAATGCATAATGCCGAAAAACAAAAGAGATGGGATTGGGAGTTTCTTCAGGTGAAATTATTTAAAATCAGAATAAAATCTCTATCGTTAGAGCAATGGCAATCCGTAGGAGGAAACTTCATCAATCAGATGAAAGATATTCTTGTAAGCTTCCTTTCTGCCAAATTGGTCCTTAGCGGAAATCTTACCCTGGGGATGATGCTTTCGGTACAGTATATTATCGGACAGCTGAACAGCCCTCTCCTGCAGCTTATCGACTTTATAAAACAAACTCAGGATGCCAAAATTTCCCTTGAAAGATTAGGTGAAATTCACGATAAGGAAGATGAAGAGGATAAAAACGAACAATACGCTACAGAAATTCCCCAAAGAGATATTGAGATCTCCAATATGTCTTTCAGATACATAGGTTCTGATGTTCCGGTTTTTGAAAACTTAAGCCTTAGCATACCCTATCAAAAAACAACAGCAATTGTAGGAGCCAGTGGAAGCGGAAAAACCACACTGCTAAAGCTGTTGATGAAATTCTATGATCCGGATCAGGGTGAAATCAGAATCGGAAATACCAGTCTGAAAAATATTTCCCCAAGATACTGGAGGGATCATTGCGGAGTGGTAATGCAGGAAGGCTACGTCTTTAATGACACGATTGCCAATAATATTGCTGTCGGTGAAGATCATATCGATAAGAAAAAACTAAGGCGCGCCGTAGAAATTGCCAATATTAAAGAATTTATAGAAGGGCTTCCGTTAAGCTATAATACAAAGATCGGGAATGAAGGAGTTGGCGTAAGTGGAGGCCAGAAACAGCGTTTGTTTATCGCCAGGGCCGTATACAAATCTCCCGAATATATTCTGTTTGATGAAGCAACTTCCGCATTGGATGCCAATAATGAAAAGGTTATTATGGAAAACCTTGAACAGTTCTTTAGGGGTAAAACGGCAGTGGTTATTGCCCACAGACTTTCAACCGTAAAACATGCTGATAAAATCATAGTATTAGATAATGGGAAAGTCGTAGAAGAAGGTAGCCACGCAGAATTGGTAGACCTAAGGGGAGAATATTACAGGTTGGTAAGAAATCAGCTTGAATTAGGAAATTAATATCCACGAATATGAAGACAGCGGAATCCGAAAAGCTTACAGAGTAGGAAAACTAAAAAGCTATTAATATGAAAAATCTGAGAAAACTTTTAGACCTGATTTCCGTTAATAGCTGGGCGGTGTGTCCACAAAGAAATTGTTGTGGGCCCTGGTGTCATGGTACAGCAGAAACTCCCCATTTATTTAATTATATTTCCTCCGAAACATCGGAGAATTTTATCTTATAAAAATGAAAGAAGACGTTTTAGATAATATTGAACTCCGCTCAGAAAGCGTACAAGATATCTTAACCCAGCCTCCGCATTGGATGATACGCTGGGGCAATACGGTTATATTTGTTATTCTCCTGCTCATCCTTGTTATGAGTTATATAATAAAATACCCTGAGTTTGTACCGGCTCCCATTATTGTAACCTCTCAGAATCCTCCGGAAAAAATGGAGGCAAGAATCAGTTCCAAAATTGAAAAGATATTCATTAAAGATCACCAGGAGGTCAAAAAAAATGAAGTTTTGATGGTTATGCAATCTGCTGCCAACTATAAAGATGTATTAGAGCTTAAAAAACTGGTTGATTCAATTGCTCCCAACCAGATAGCTTCCTTCCCTTTAGCCCAGGCATCAAGGTTTAAACTTGGTGAATTACAGGGAGATTACAACAGCTTTGCAAAGGCGTTTCAGGATGAAGCCCTGTTTACCCGTTTACAGCCTTATGCTCCGGAAAACCTGGCCGCCAACAACAGTATTTCTGAATACAGAACAAGAATTACAACTTTAAAACAACAGAAAAATCTGGAGTTGGCCAAGTATGACCTAACCAAGAAAAGTTTCCAGAGGTCACAGGAACTCTTTAATCAGGGGGTCATCTCTTCTATGGAACTTGAAAATGAAAAAATCAAATATCTTCAGGCCCAGCAAAACCTTGAAAATATTAATATTTCCATATCACAAACAGAAGAAGGTATTTCCAATCTTAATAAAACAAAAAGCGGAACAGCCATTAATACTGAAAAAGATAAAATCACCTACTCTTCACAAACACTACAGCTATTTGAGCAGCTTCGAAAATCTCTGAAGCAATGGGAGCAGAATTACCTTGTTATTTCATCAACCGATGGGGTAGCCAGCTTTCAGCAGTTTTTCGGCGAAAATCAATTCGTAAAAGTGGGAGAACCGATCTTATCTATCTTACCTAAAAATAAAGAGAAGCTGGTTGGCAGAATGTCTGTACCTACAGTTAACTCCGGAAAAATCATTCCGGGAGAGAAGGTATTGATTAAATTGGATAACTACCGTTTTCAGGAATATGGGATTATTGAGGGTAAGGTACAGAATATATCGCTGATTCCTGATGATAAAGGAAATTACTATGTAGATGTAGTATTACCAAAAGGATTAAAAACAAGCTATAATAAGACCCTTATTTTCGATAAAGAACTTCGGGGAAGTGCAGAGATCGTGACGCAGGATTTAAGGCTTATTGAGAGGTTTTTCTATCAAATCAGAAAGCTCCTCGGATACCAATCCTGATTATGCATCGGATAAAACAAAAAATGCCATTTTCACAAGCTGTGAAAATGGCATTTCCTTTTTGTACTTATATATTCTTATCCTCCATTATTTTCCCATAAAATTTCTCCTGAACTTATTCTTTGTGAGCGCATGTATATCCACAAAGATTCATCAGCTACTTGATGGCTTTCTTCCCCTCTTACAGGAATCACATTTGTTTTGTGTTTTGTAAAACTTCAGATTGCAACTCACAGTGTAAAAAGACGAAACTTTTTATTTGCAGATTAACCAAACTTTTTGTGCAGCCCCCGACTTCTGTACCTGATCCCTGAAATCTCAGTAAAATGATAAAAGGGAGACGACCTATTGTAAAATAAAAACCGCAATCATTATAAACAATGACTGCGGTTTTTTGTAGCGAAGACGGGAATTGAACCCGTGACCTCAGGGTTATGAATCCTGCGCTCTAACCGACTGAGCTACCTCGCCTTTTCGGTGGTGCAAATATAGAAAATATATTTTATCTACCAAAATTATTTTAGCTTAAAATATTCTAAAACATCGCCAACATGCTCTGGTTTATTGATTATCTTATTGTTAGCATCTAAAATAAAATAGGTCGGAGTAGCGTGTACATTGTAAGTTTCAGTATAGCTACTGTTCCATCCTCTCAATTCTGAATCATTCACCCATGGGAAAGCAGCTATTTTCTTAGTGTATGAATTTTTATCAACATCTAAAGAAAGCGCTACAACCTGAATATTTTTTCCCTTTAACTCGTTATATTTTTCCAAAAGCTTGGGAAGCTCGGTTTCACAGTGCGAACAGGTAGATGACCAGAAAACAACCACCTTCTTATCTGCCTTTACATCATAAAGTGATTTTGCAGTCGTATTTACAGGAGACTGGAACTTATAGTTTGGAAAAGCTGCCCCCATTTCTACATTAGCATTAGATTTGATGGTAGAAGCCAGTCTGTCGGTAATGGTACACTTGAGGTTTTTAGCAAGCCCCAGATATTTACTTTTAAACTCATCCATCTGATAGACGTCAAAAATGTCGATCAGTTCCGATAAAACAGTCTGGCCTCTTGGAGTTTCCACCTTCAGACGATCAAGAAGCTTATCTACAGAACCGGTGACGTTTGTATTACCGCCTGAGTTAAGATATGCGACCAATACCGGTCTCAATAAGGATGATGTTTCCAGCATATCATTAGACTTATCCAGGAAATTGATTATCTCGTCCTGGCTGGGTTTTTTAGCAGGATCTGACGGATTAGAAAGGAACTTACTGTAGTTGGTATTATAATATGAGATAAACGGATGTTTTGCCGCATCAATGGCACCAGAGTTACCCGAAAGTCTTTCAATCTCGGTTTTCAATGCTTTTCCGAAGTCTGTATTATCTTTGTAATATTCTTTGATCTGGCTCAGAGCAGGAAGAATAAGCTCTTTCTTTTGAGAACCTTCCTGTTGTTTACTCATCAGCTCATTGGCTTCATCAAGGTAAATAATATCTTTTACTTTATTATTCTGAACATCCAGCTTCAAGCTGACATTTTTATTTTCAGAAATAAAGTTCACGGTATTGTTGGAACCCGGAAAATACACTTTCATCATCCCCATATAATTATTGGGATACTTGAATGTCCAGGTGTTATTTTTACTTTGTTCTTTGGTAACAACAACATCTTTAGAACCGTTTAATGTATATAGAATAGCGTCCTGATCTTTAAAGTCTGCAGGAGCCTGAATAGTAACTGAAAATTGAGCCTGCAAAGCAAATGCAGCTAAAACTGCAGATAGTGTATAAATCTTTTTCATAAAGTAAAAATAAAAAAACTCCCTGACTAATCAGAGAGTTTAATATTATTTTAATAAAATTTTATGCTTTTACGCTTTTATACTTCTTGGTAAAGAATACAATGAATGCAATAGCTACGAGAGAAAGTACATATACATACATATCGATTGGTGCAGCTGGGTCTCCCCCTCCTGTACCGTGACCTCCTGTACCTCCGCCTCCTCCCGGTACCGGTGGTGCAGCCTGTACGAATACTACAGCAAGAAGAAAAATTGCGGATACTAGTTTATTAATAGTTTTCATATTGTTTATTTTAAGATTTTAGTGTTAACAGTTTCTCCTTTATCAGAGACAATTTTTACAACGTAAGAGTTTTTAACAGAGCTATCGAGCTCAATTACAAAATCTCTGGATGCATCAACCGCCTTTTTGGAGATTACCAGTTTACCGCTCATATCATAAACTTCAATATCTGCTTTTTTCCAGTTTGGATCAAATCTGACAATATAGTTTGTAATTGCCGGATTGTAAACCACCGCTGTTCTTGAAGGTCTTGCTTCTTTTTTATCAATTGCTAACGTACCGTTATTAGGCTCTCCGTAGTATAAATTATACTCCTCATGAGTTACAGGAACAATATCTCCTTGTTTAGCCTGCTGTACAGTTCCGTTTTCAGCTTTGAAATAGAATCCTATACCGGCAGAAAGCTGGTGTGCTCCTGCAGGAATTGGTTCAGCATTTTCTTTTATTTCAAACTTGTAATACTTGATCTTAGTCTGATCATAATTTACAAGCATTACATTTTTACCTTGGAAATCACTTTCATTGGCTTCATTGATATATAACCAATACTGACCAGTATAGTTATTATCATATCCTCCGTTCACCGCTTCTTCAAAAGTTCCGATTAGGTTCATTGGAGTCGCAGCAGCCTGTACAGTACTGGCAATAGAAGTCTGGTGACCAGTAGCTGAAGTAGGAGTAACTACATAGTAAGTTCTTGCAATTTCGTTTTTATTAGCATCAAGACCAATAACCCCTAGTTGCTTTACAGTTCCTCTGTCTGTCTTGCTTCCTCCATTGCTCATCTTTGCAGCATTAACGTTATAATCAACTCCGTTTGCTCTAACAACATCTTTGAATCTTCTAAGCGTGTTGAAGTTTAAAGTTTGAGCTGTATTATCCCTAAGCTTGATAATAAATGGCTGCATTGGCTTGATGATCAATCCTGTATCTCCTACCGGAACACCATTCAAAGCAAACGTCTGAATCTGGGCCCCTGTGGTATAAGTTGCAGAAGAACCACCTGAATTTTGAGTAACTACATTACCTGAGGTGTATTCAATACCCATAATGTTGGTAATGTTATTCCCGTCTGTAATTGTTCCGTTCTCAATATACCCGATTTTAGATAAATCTAAATTGGTTAAGAATGGATTACCGAACTGGTAAATATTTTTACCGTAAGTTCCTGTCCAAGAACCATTAGGAAGGTCAAACTGATCCTGGATATAGGTATAGTAATATTCCTGATAAGAGTTTTTGTAAGTTCCGTTAGGTCCAAAATTTACATTTCCTGCGTTTTGTAAGTTAACAGGAGCTGCAAATTCTGCATACGGCTTTCCTGTAAGAGTAAATACATTACCCGTTGCAGGAGCACTTAAGTTCAGGTTGTTATTTCTAGACCCTAACATATAGTATCCGGAACCGTCAGATGTCGTATTGGCAAGGTTGGTAAAATGGTCAGACACAGCACTTGTGTTATTCCATTTTAAGATCAAATCATTATTTACAGAATTGGCATTGTTTACACTTCTGGTAGTTCCAAAAGTTTTGCCTAGTTCAGTAGATAATGAATTGAATGTTTTACCAAAGAAAGGAAGGGCAATTTGTTGGAAGTAGTTTCCGTCACCCTGTTTGTTAGTTCTGTATTCCTTACTTACAACACCAGTAATTCCGGCTTGGGATAAACCTTGAATATATAACTGGCCATAAGTAGAGGTTGCATAATTGGCGGGATCATTCAGCCTTACAATGATGTTTCCTCCGTCAGTTTTATCTGCACCGGATGCATCAATTGTTTTAAAGGCGTCTGTAGTTGATCCTACAACCATCATGTTTCCGTGTAGATCCAAAAGGCCATTACCTCTTGTTTGTACACCGCCACCGCTATACACTAGGGTGCCTTCGCTCACATACATATTAGCGTTAGTGTCTACATGACATAGAACATTCTGCGCCTGAACAGAATAGCTAACGGCTAAAAGACCTATAGCAAATAAACTTTTTCTCATTGTATAAATTATATTTGTGTGTTAATACAATCTTCACCCGCAAAGGTATTATTTTTTTCCAAAAAAAAAAAAAATATTTTATCTATTAATCAAAATATTATCTTCGGAAAGGATAATATTTTTCTCTTCTCCAATTGAAAACATATAGTCCTCCAGAACTTTTTCCGTAGTTCCTCTCAACCCTCTGGCTCCTAATCCCTTTTCAATTGTTTCTTCAACAATTTTTTCAATTGCCCCGTCGGTAATTACCAAATCTGTGCCATCCATCTTGAAAAGTTCAACAAATTGGTTCACGATTGAATTTTTTGGTTCCTTCATGATTCTTACCAGAGTCTCTTTCGTGAGTTTATCGAGGTAAGTAATGATCGGAAATCTTCCTAAAAGTTCGGGAATTAATCCGAAAGATCGAAGATCGACTGCATTAATATTTGTTAATACATATTCATCCTCATCTACTTTATTGATTTTTTCAGAGCTAAACCCAATGGCCTGCTTATTCATTCTTCTTTCGATGATCTCTTTGATCCCGTCAAAAGCCCCTCCTGCAATAAACAGGATATTCTGGGTATTCACCTGAATGTACTTTTGGTCCGGGTGTTTTCTGCCTCCCTGCGGCGGAACGTTTACAATACTTCCTTCCAGCAACTTCAGCAGCCCCTGTTGTACTCCTTCTCCGGAAACATCTCTGGTAATACTTGGATTATCTGATTTTCTTGCAATTTTATCGATCTCATCAATAAAGACAATTCCTTTTTCTGCTTTTTCCACATCATAATCTGCTACCATCAACAGTCTTGACAGGATACTTTCCACATCTTCTCCTACGTAACCTGCTTCTGTTAAAATAGTAGCATCAACGATACAGAAAGGAACATTCAGCTCTCTGGCAATTGTTTTCGCCAGCAAAGTTTTTCCTGTTCCGGTCTCCCCTATCATGATGATATTTGACTTTTCAAGCTCTACTTCTCTGTTTTCATCCTGGGCATGCAGCAATCTTTTGTAATGATTGTAAACAGCAATGGAAAGCTGCTTCTTTGCCTGATCTTGCCCGATCACGTACTGATCCAGGAATTCCTTGATCACTTTCGGCTTTTTAAGTTCTTCCATACTTTCTGCCGGAGCATATCCCGCTTTGGAAGCACCATCTTTTACAATAGCATGTGCCTGTTCTATACAATTTTCACAAATAAAACCGTTCTGCCCGGAAATCAGCATCTGTACTTCATTTCTTTTTCTACCGCAGAAAGAACACTGGTTTGAATTCATATGATATAATAATATGTATATGTTAAAGAAAATCGTAAAAAATTTCTTTTTTACGATTTTCTGTTGGTTAAGAATTAATAATTGAGTTTTGAATCTCTGTATATTCTTCGTTCGTTAATTTTAATCTTTCATTTCTGAAGTTCATGTCTTCCATCTTGTTTAAAGGAATCAGATGGATATGAGCATGGGGTACTTCAAGTCCTACTACCGCTACTCCTACTCTTACACATGGAATTGCAGTTTTGATCTTCTTGGCTACCTCTTGGGCAAATCCCCAAAGGTTTTTGTATTCTTCACTGTCAAGATCAAAAATCAGATCCACTTCTTTTTAGGAACTACCAGGGTATGTCCTTTCACCAGCGGCATTGCGTCTAAGAAAGCGATAAAATTTTCATCTTCTGCAATGGTATACGAGGGAATTTCGCCGTTGATAATTTTTGTGAATATAGTGCTCATTTATATAGAAGTTAGAGGTTAGAAATCTAAGATGATATCAGACTATAGTGTAATGTCTAATACTTCAAAAGAAAGTTTGTTTCCGTTGGGTAGAGTAATTTCTGCAGTTTCACCTACAGCTTTTCCCAGCAGTCCTTTTGCAATCGGAGTGTTTACAGAAATCTTTCCTGTTTTCAGGTCACTTTCGTTATCTGGTACCAATTTAAATACCTGCTCTTGTTTGGTAGCATTATTTTTAAGTTTCACAGTCGTTAAGATGGAAACTTTTGAAGTATCTAATTGGCTTTCGTCTATAATTTTAGAAGTAGAGATTACATCTTTCAGCTTGGAAATTCTCATTTCAAGCATTCCCTGAGCCTCTTTAGCCGCATCATATTCTGCATTTTCAGACAAATCTCCTTTGTCTCTTGCTTCTGCGATCTGCTGAGTAATTTTTGGTCTTTCCACAGTTTCCAACTGTTCCAGCTCAGCTTTCATTTTCTCCAGGCCCTCCTTTGTTACATAGCTTGCCATAATTTTCAAAATTTAGTTTTAGTATAAAAAAATAATCCGACATTTGCCGGACAATGTTTTACGTGTTATAATCGTTTAATTTTTACAAATATATAAAAATTTAAATTGAAATGAAAAAAACTTTTTCTATATTATCTATTTTCATCCTGTTGATTTCCAGTTCATTATACATAAACTCTTGCGGAAGCAGAGAAGATACCGTAAGCTGCTTTCCCAATAACCCGATCAACGTTACTTTGAATCTAAACCTTCCGGCTTACAATAATCTGAACTATGACAACGGCTGGGTGTATGTGAATGAGCAGCAATCGGGAACCCGAGGATTAATTATAGTTCGTGTAGGAAATGCATTCAAAGTATATGACAGGAATGCACCTCACATATGTCCGGATAACAACACGACTCTTGAGGTGAAAAATAATATTGCCATCATATGTCCGAAGGATAACAGCACATGGATTCTCAGAACCGGGCAACCGGAATCCGGTTCCAAAACCTCTCTTCCACCAAAGACTTATAACACCTATGATTTTGATCCTACAACCAAAGTTTTACATATTTATTACTAATAAAGTAAATAAAAAACCACAATACAATTATTGTGGTTTTTTATTTAGTCCGGGTATTTGACCGCTTTATCCAGCTCGATCGGATTATTGAACGACCTGATCTTTTCTCGCTCCCTTTTCTCTGCAGGTTTTAATTCATCCTTACTCAGCACCGTTCCGTCTTCAAGTAGTAGTTTTTTCCCTTCGGGAATGCTTAATCTGCCATTAAAAACATATTTAAAAGGATCTTTATAAATCTCTACCTTCAGTTGAGACAACTTCTTGTAATTGGTTGACACCGCTCCTTTGCTGTACTCATTCAAGGTGTAACTTTTATAGTTTGCTACAATTTTTTCACTTTTAACGAGCCGGAAAACATAATTCTTTTTAGAATCATACAATTCCACAATCAGACCTGGTAAACCATTGAATTTATAGGGGCCATACGAAAATGGAATTTCCTGGGTAAACCAGGCAGTCCAGGTTCTTCCCCCAAAGCACGTTTCAGCCTTTTGTACTCTGAGATCATTAATCACCTTTGTATCACTTGCCATCTTCCAGTCAAGATGTACCGGCTCCTCTACTTTGTAAAAATTGACGTCACCGATATATTCATAATTCTCGTATGAAGGAGCGTTCAATTTTTTTGTTAAAAATGAAGTTAATCTGAATCCCTTATAACCCTGTATTCCTGTCGTTTCAAATATAGAATCTCTTACGTAATACTGTCTGTTGTAATAAACGGCATTTTCTTTTGTTATTTCCAAATAATAATTCTCCTTATCGGTTTTACCGGAAATTGAATCTTTCTTATACTCCACTTCATAAATAAAACGGTCATTCTGGGCCGATAGCAAGTAGTGAAAGGTCAATAACAGTAAAATAAGCATTTTCTTCATGGTATGATATCGTTTTAATCTTTTATTTTTGTCAATATCTCTGATTTCAACATTGCGGGATCCAGGACAATTCTGCTCATATCCACTATGGAAATCACGATGCGCAATGATATGAATAAAAAACAGTATTTTTATCTATAAAACATATACAATGAAATAGGCATTTCTTAAAAACCAGGATAGCAATGGAGCTCACAATTCAGAAATGATTCTTTTGAATAATAAGATCAAATCATTATCAGTATTCTTAGTATTTTTGCTTCCATTCTTTTTATAAGAAAACACAAAATACATAGTACAATTAAAAATGAAGATCGTTATACAAAGAGTTTCGGAAGCTAATGTAAAAGTAGACGGAAAAATCGCAGGAGAAATCGGAAAAGGCTTAATGCTGCTGGTTGGTATTGATGAAAATGATGAAAAAGCAGATGCAGAATGGCTGGTTCAAAAGGTTTTAAATCTCAGGGTCTTTAGCGATGAAGACGGGAAACTGAATCTTTCCGTAAAAGATATTTCAGGAGAAATTCTGTGCATCAGCCAGTTTACCCTGATTGCCGATTATAAAAAGGGAAACCGCCCTTCATTCATCAAAGCGGCAAAACCTGATAAGGCTGTTCCTTTGTTTGATTATTTCAAAGAAGAACTAGCCAAATCAGGACTGAAAACAGCCAGCGGAATCTTCGGGGCAGATATGAAAGTATCCCTCATCAATGACGGTCCTGTAACCATTGTTATGGATTCAATTACCAAAAACTGATCGCAGGATAACAATGAGCAATAAAAATATTCTCCTTCTTTATGCTTTTATCAGCCTGGTTTTCCTTGCTGAAGTTGTTTTATCTTTAAACCAGTATAGCTTTTCCGGATATTACACGGATAAAATCATCAATTGGATGTGGCTCGCAATGACCTTATTGATCATCCTGAGGTTTTGGAGAAAAAAGTTGTCAAGGCATATTTTGCCGTTCTCATTTTCTCTGTTCTTTTGAGCATGTTACCTATGATGATTCCTTTTTTCGCTTTGGTCAATTACTTTTCAACATTGGATGATTATCAGCAGATACAACTTAACAAGATCTATAGAATTGAAAGAACGCGTCGGAATGTCCTGGATAAACCTAAAGTGTATATCTACAAAAACGAAGGCATTGTGGAAAAAGAAATATATAAAGTGCCCTATTTGGAGATTGTGGAAAAAGTTTTTCAGGATCATTTCACCAATGATATAGCGGGAGAAGCACAGCCCATTCAGAAGGCAAAACTGGTAAGCGTCGATAAAGACAGCCTAGGAATTGAATACGAAATCATGAATAAAAAAAATATCTTTTATCACAAAGATAAAAAAGAGGAATCAGAATTATAAAAAACATACAATCACAACTACAAAAACCATGTTTATTCATTTACAGTTACAGGCAAGACATTGTCTTTTACTCTTTCTCATTACAGCGTTTACTTGTTATGGACAAGACCGTGAACAACTTTTAAAGACAAAGCTTGACTCCGCTTTTTCACAGGTCTTTAATGAAAACAGTCCCGGAGGCAGTATCCTGATTCAACAGGGCAATAAGACACTCTATGAAAATTCATTTGGACTTGCAGACCTTACAACAAAAGAAAAATTCACGAGTAAAACAGTATCTAATGTTGGTTCTATTACAAAAACTTTTGTGTCTTATGGAATTCTGATTCTCCAGAATAAGAAAAAGCTCTCCATAGAAGATCATCTTCTGAAATTCTTCCCGGACTTCAAAAACAGGAAAGCAGTTGCAGATATCAGGCTCCGCCACCTCCTTACCCATACTTCCGGCCTTCCGGATCTCAGACAGGTTGCCAAAGACAGTATATTTTATCTTACGGCGAAGGACAAAGAAAATTTTGAGCCATTAAAATCTACCGATTCATTGGAATTTGAGCCCGGAACGAAATCAAATTACTCCAATCCTGCGTATAACGGACTTGCATTGATCATTGAAAAAACAAGCCATCAAAAATGGCAACAATTTATTGCAGAAAATATATTCAGACCTTCAGGGATGCAAAACACAACCATTACTGACGGTAGTTTCCCAGACAAAGGGGTAGCTCACGGATATGTTCTCAGGAATAATATCTATGAGGAATATGATTATGGTGAATGTCCTACTTTTGCAGCTGCCGGAAATGGCGGAGTCTGGAGTTCTGTTGAAGATTTAAAGAAATATATTTCAGCTCTTCAACAATGTAAATTTACAGACTGTCATACTATAAAAGAATCCCAAACCACATGGAAGCCTGCTAACTGGAAAAGTGATAAAATAGCCGATCATACCGGAACCTGGTTCGTTCATAATGGGTTTTATACGGGAATAAAAACAGAAGAAAAGGTAAAGGTTATCGAACACGCCGGGGATCAGGGAGGTTTTAAATCACATCTTCTTATCATTCCTGAGAAACAGATTTCTATTGTCTGGCTTACCAATAATAATGCGTTTATTACCGGACATATCCGAAGGATATTATTACAGTTAAAATATATCGAATAAAAAATTAAAAATGTCTCCCACATGTTGTGAGACATTTTTTTGCCCTTTACCGCAACATTTTTTCCGACGGAATTAATATGTATCCAAAAAAACATACAAATTAAAATAATTTCACAAAAACGTGATTTGTTTTAATTTTATTATTATTTTTGACATAAACATAAACTGATCCACAACCATTTAACAAAATTTATATGAAAACAAAAATTCAAATTTTCTCTTTGTTTATGTTCTCCTGTTCTCTCTGTCTTGCACAGAAACCTTCAAACGGAGACTCTTATGCAAAAGCCAATATCTATGTCTGTTTTTCAAAAGGTATTGCTTCAGCAAAAGCTGCATTTGCACAAAACCCTGAGCTGGAAAAATTGGCCAGGGAAAACAGCATGTCATTTACCTATGACCTTGGCTTTACTGATGAAAAACTTTCTGAGATGGCAAGAAACAGTAAGCTCAACGGTTATTCTCCTGAATCTGTCGAAAAACTGAAAAGAATATTCAAAGCTGACCTTCCCGTTCAAAATGAAGAATATGCCCAAAGGCTGGCTCAGGCTCTTGAAAGATTTCCTGAAGTTGAATATGCATCAGTAATGAGCAGTACTCCTGTAGAACCTCCGTTAATCAATGCTTTTGTTGCAACTCCTGATCTGGAAAACCTTCAGACTTACCTGAACGACAACCCCGGAATCAATGCCAAGTATGCCTGGTCGAGAGGGATTACCGGACAAAATATAAGAATCCGTGATGTAGAATACGGTTTTTATAAAACTCACGAAATGCTTGCCAATCAAAACTCAATACAACTGGAACCAGGATATTCTCCAAATTCCGGATTATCAAATAATAATTACCGAGATCACGGTACTGCTGTAGTCAGTATTTTAGGTTCTGTAAAAGATAATATCGGACTTACAGGAGCAGTCTACAATGCTTCTGAAATCAAAGGATATATGGAGTGGACCACTGTAGGCTACAACAGGGCCGCTGCAGTGAGCAGATCCATCAATGCATCCCAGGCCGGCGATATTATCCTGTATGAAATGCAAACCGGCGGTAAAGACGGTCAATATTGCCCTGCAGAATATGACAAAGTAATCTGGGATCTTACAAAGGCGGCTACAGATTCAGGGATAATCATTATTGCAGCAGCAGGTAATGGGAACCAGAACCTTGATGATCCTTTCTATGCTTCTTATATGTCAAGAGGAAACAGCGGTGCTATTATCGTGGGAGCTGGTTCACCAAATACCACACATTCAAAACTAAGTTTCAGCACATACGGGAACCGGGTGGATGTACAAGGTTGGGGAAGCAGTGTTCTGGCGGCAGGATATGGTTCCTATGCCAAATATGATAATGATAACAACAGAACATACAATTACTTCAGTGGAACAAGCTCTGCAACTCCTACGGTAGCTTCTGCCGCGGTGCTGATTCAGTCATATTATCGCCAAACCACAGGTCAGTACCTGAGTCCGGCTGCCATGAAGAACCTTTTAATTTCTACAGGAATACCCCAGGGTGGCACTGTTGCCAATCAAAAAATCGGGCCTCTTCCCAATGTAAAAAATGCCATACTCCAATTGGAAGGCAAATCGGCAAAGGCTGTTAAAGCTTTACCATCATTGGAAGTAAAAATCTATCCTAATCCGTCCCAAAATGTTATAACCCTTCAAAATGTGGAAAATAAAAAGCTTGATTTTGAAATCATTAGTATGCAGGGACGATCTGTCATCAGGGGAACAGCAATGCCGGAAGAAAAAATTGATCTTTCAAGCCTGTTGCCCGGACAATATATTATTACGATCAGTGAAGGGCAACGAAGAGTTGTTGAAAAACTGATAAAGCAATAATACGGTCGATACCATATAAATCGAAAACGTCTTTCAATACTCTGAAAGACGTTTTCTTCATAATAAACTTTATAAAAATTATTGTGCAGGGACGCTGTTGAAATTAAGTGCCACTTTGATGTTCATATCTGAACTGGTCTGGTTTTTCAATTCATACACCGTTCTTACCGTAAGTCCCGCACTTTTTACAATCTCATCCAAATATCCGGTGTCATTAAGATCCAGGTTTAAGCTGGATGAATTGGTGGATATATTGGAACGTGATGCAATCAGTCTTTCATTTGTTCCGGCAGACGAAACGTAAATTTTAACGGACTTGAATGCGCTTAAATTTCCTCCAGACGGTGAAGCTACAGAGATTTTTGCCTCTGAGATTCTCACATCTTTGATTTTTGCATTATTATTTCCTCCTACCCATGTCTGAACGTTCGTAGCAGTTGCCGTAGAAGACACTTCTTTATCTGCGGGCACTCCTGTAGAAACTAAAACATTTGTGGTGTATGGAAACGTATTCTGAACCAGCGACTGTACGGTTCCGCAACTTACAAGTACAGCTGAAGCGGCCATTGCTGTTAGAACTATATTTTTCATAATTTAAAATTTAAACTTCAAAGATTAGTTTGCAGAAATTATACCAAATTGGTTTATCTTATTCCACGCTTACCGTAAAACTACCTTTTGTGTTTCCTGATGCCATATTACTTTTCCCTATAATCAGCCATACCTCTCCTTTCCCCGGAGTTTCATAGGTAATATCTCTTCCGAAAGGACCGTCATAATCTCCATTAGGAAGTTTGATCTGATTGAAGCGGATATTAAATTCCTTTTCTTTGGTGGTGATCTTTGCCTTAATGTTGGGTTGATCATAGTTGATCAGTTTTAAAACCAGCTCCTGACCGTCTTTTGTAAATGCTTCTCCCAGTGTAAAGGGAAGTTGGGAAGCATCGGCCGTTCTTACAATCTGGCCTTCTTTTTCGCTTCTCATGACGCCTTTACGCAAAACTTCTTTAGTGGCAGGTGCATTGTTAATAATGGAATCTTTTTTTCTCAATGCAGCAGAATCACTTTTCATGACAGAATCCGGCATTTCTGTTTTAATGGTAGAATCTTTATCCGATACTGCTGTTACAGCCGGTTCTTTTTTACAGGCAACGATCATCAAAGGAATTAACAATAGGCTTTTTTTCATAATAATTAATTTATGGATGTTCCAATTCAACATTCAGTTAAGTCTTTTTACATGCTAAAATTGTTCCAACTGCAGTCAACAGATTCACTTTTCTGCCTCGATTACGGTCTTTTCATTGCTTTCCATTAGTTTAAATGTGAAGTACATACAATTGAGCATAATTCCCATTAAAAAGGTAAGCCCCCATGTTCCGGAATACTCTGTCGGATCGATAAACCGAATAATAATGTCACCGAGTAATCCGGAAGGATCGTTAAAAACATCCCAGCTGTTCCATCTCAAAAACCTTCCCAGATAGACACCAAAACTGCTCATAAAAAGAAAAAGCACTACAATTCCGGTAACCATTCTCTTTTTACCGTTTTCAGAAAGCAGCTTTTCAATATCATGTAAACTTATAAATCCGCATATCAACCCGGTCCATGCATAAGAAAGAATGACAATAAGATCATACCAAACCGGTATTGAATCCCTCATTTTTAAATGAAAAAGATCGGTAAGAATATAGGGTGAATTGGGAAAAAACAAAATCCACACGATAATGATCAACACCAGGGATGTTTTACTTTTGATTTTGAAAGCACCAATGAATGAGCTCAACAAAAAAGGAATCCAGGCGAGGAATAAATTCCAGTTAAGGAAGAAAAAAACTTTGGTTTCACTGACATAATACCTGAATATAGATAGACTGAAACAAAATAAGGTCATGAATACCAGCAGGATATTCATTGTAAACCTTGACGATTTTATTATTTTATTCATCTTATATTATTTAATGGCCTGATAATATATAATCTTTGAAAGAAAGGTTTTTGACCTTTCATTTCTAATCTTATCCAGTATCTGTTTTTTAAGCTTTTGATCATGTTTTTCATCAGCATATTTCAACAGATCCTTTTCGCTAAAATTGATGGAGATAAAATGATAATTGACGGCAAAATCTTTACGTTTCATATTCTGAGAAGTGATAAAACCACCCCAGTTCACATAGCTGCAAACCAGAATTGTCCCATACAGATACCATGTCATTGTATTGAACAGAAAAGCATTTCTTTTTCTCTTTTGAATCTTAATATAGGTCAAAGCAAGTCCCACGAGTGCTAACATTAAAAAAGCAAAAACACCGAGTCTTTTGTAGGTCAATGCATACTGAACCACATATTCATAATTTTTCACTGCCGCTGACAAAACAAGAACAGCATTCAGAAAAATCCAGAATTTGGCTAAAACTTTCATCAATCCGGATTTAGGATCAAAGTTAAAACCGGATTTAAAATAAAACATGATTACGAGAATAGCCATAACGATAGACATAATCACTGCGTTGACTCTCTCATGTGTTTCTTCTGACAGCTGAACCGGTGTTTTTGAAGTTTCGTAGAACTGTTCATAATTATAAGTGATGATAAAAAAGACCAAAAGAATATTGAGCAAAAGGAAAGAAATAACCCCACTCATTCTTTCGGAGTCAAGATCCAGGAAAGAATAGGTGGCTTTCGGAATCAGTGCATCTTTCTTAAAATCATTATCCAGGAAGTGATGATTTTTGTAAATCAATTTTTCTACTGCATAGTTCCAGTAATTAAAAGCGATAAAAAATCCCAAAACAGAAAGACAGAAAAGCTGCCATAAATTGATATCCAGTTCATAATCTGTAAAGAGAGCTGCAAAATGGTCACTTCCGGCAGAATAAATTCCAAAGAAAACAGATACAAGAATCAAGGGAATCAGGATAAAAGCTAATGTCTTCTGCCATAATCCGGAAACATTTCTTTTAGGCATCCATTGATCAAAACTGAAAAAGCGGCAAAAAGAGGTACAACAGTTTACAATAAAAACAGGAAGGAGAAACAATATCTTCATCTTCCTGTTCTTTGACCTGTAAGCCAGAAGCAGAAGTGAACTCACCACTGCCAGGAAAGAAGGAAAATCACCATACCAGGCAAAGGCCACAGCGGACAAAATACTGGTTACAAAAAGAATGAGAAATGCCCGGGTTCTGTTTTTTTCCGATGTCCTGAATAAGGTCAGTACCGTATAAACAATAGCAAGGATTCCGAGGTTGAGCCCCGGTTCCTGCTCATAAAACAGGATAACAAAAAGGATGGCTGTGATCAGTATATATTGATGTGTTTTCATAAGAGTAGATTTAAAATGATGAGTTGAAAGAAGAAGTAACGATATGCAGGAATAGATAGAAATAACCGAAAGCAATCGGAATATTAACAAGGAGCAGAAGTACTGAGTTTCCTGAGCTTTTCTTTTCAGAGACATCATTCAGATATTCTAAAAGCTCATGTAAAAGAATCATGAAATTGGCAATAGCAACGATGATAAGGTAATAAAACCCGACAATGGCCAGCCATTCTGCATTTGTCATCCAAAATGCGACCAATAGGAGCGTTCCCAGCCAAAACGAAATAAGGAAAGTTCTTTTCCCCAACAAGCTGAATTTTATTGTTCCCATAGGTTTATTAATAAAGTACAACGGTATCTTTTTGATGGATGAAGTTTTTCACATGCTCAAAGTTCTGCCACAATAATTCTTCAAAATCCCAATGGTGGAAAGGTCTCATACTTTGGCCTTTCTGAAAAGCCTTGATATAAATTTTCGCATATTCAGGCAAAATGATCGTTCCCAATACAATAGCAGCCAAAAGATGAGCATTCAGTTTACCATTTCCCAGTAAGAGGTACTGCATGGCAATTTCATCTTCGAAATGGGTACTGCAGCCTGTAATGAGGTGATGTACATCGTGGTTTTCCATTTTAGGAATCATAGAGAAACCGTGTTTATGGTAAAATTCCCCCAATTTCCTTCCCAGAGAATCTTCCTGAAATTCAAGAAGCTGCTTTTCATTAAACTGCCATTGTCTTTTTTTCTTTTTAAAGTATTTTCTGTATATCTTTTGAGTTTTGTCGTACACAAAAAGCAGAAAGTGAACACGTATTTTTTTCATAGTGTATATATTTTAAGAGATTAATTTTCAGTATTATTCCTTTATTTTATAAAACAAAGAACTTTGAATTTCAAAGTATTATTTCAAAAAAAATATTGAGTTTAGCGTCCCAATAATTTTTCAAGAGCATCCAAATGATCTGTAAAGGCCTGTCTTCCACTTTGGGTAACCCTGTAAGAGGTTTTAGGTTTCTTACCCACAAATTCTTTTTTACTTCAATATATCCGTTTTTTTCTAATGCATTACTGTGGCTGGCCAGATTACCGTCTGTAATTTCCAGAAGGGCTTTCATTTCGGAAAAGTCAACCCAATCATTAACCATAAGAACGGACATAATCCCCAGTCTTACACGGCTTTCAAATTCTTTGTTGAGTTGATTTATTTTTATCATAATAAGGTAATCGTTGCAGATCTCAGACAGCAGGCTATAGAAACTAGCGACTAAAGAGCTGCAAATTTAGCTTTTTATTTATACTTTTTATGCATAATCAGTCCATAAACAATATGCAAAACTCCAAATCCCAAGGACCAGAAAACCAATCCCCACCCTAATACGAAGGCAGCCAGCAATCCTAAAATAATCTCACAATATCCCAGATATTTTATATCCGGCAGCGTATATCTCTCCGCAGCCACCAACGCTAATCCGTAAAATACCAATGTTGCGGGAGCAATCCAGACCACTAAATGATGAAAAATAAGCGCTGAACAAAAAATCCCTCCGGCCGCCAACGGAACAGCAAATGTGACAATAAGACGCTTCGTGGTAGCATCCCAGATTTTCAATCCTTTCTTTTTGCTTTTATTGGCCGTAAAAATATATCCGCTAAGAACAGCTACTATTAAAACGGTAAGTCCCGTTACTATTAATTCCTGCACAAGATCGGGATTATACAAGAATTTACGGCCATGAACATAGCTTACCTTTTCTCTTTCCATCGCATAATATGCATATCCCGCCCCGAGAAGAGCAACAACTCCGGCCACAACTCCAGACAAGCCGCTTAAAGAAATAAATCTGGAAGAACGCTCCATCATGGAACGGATATGAGATAAGTCTTCGTGATAGTTTTTGGTATCCATAAAAAGAACTTTGAATTACAAAGTTAAAATTTTATTTGAATGAACAAAACTTTTTTTAAAAAATAATTTCCGGTCTCAACAAAAAAGCCATTGAACTTATCAATGGCTGAATATTTTAAAATCCTGAACTCTGTATATTACTTGGCTCTTAATCTTTCTTTAATCGCTCCGATATTTTTCTTTGCAGAATCTTCCAGAATAAGGCTGGCACTCATATGAATTCTTGCCGGCATCAATTCATTGAAATGGTCTGTTCCCTCCCATGAAACTTTTTTAATAAGGGCTAAGGCTTCACTGCTTCTGGAGGCCAGGGTTTGCATAAATTTGTCAAGCTTTTCATCCATTTCCGAAATGGTATCAGATACAGAATGGTAGATATTATGTTGTTCTGCCCAGTCTGCAGATCTGAAATCAGCATCGATGGCCATTGCAGAAAACTGGGACTTTCCAATCTTTCTTTCTACATAAGGGCCGATTACGAAAGGGCCGATTCCCAGATTAATTTCAGTAAGGGCTAAAGCTGAATCTTTTGTTGCAAAACAATAATCTGCCCCACAGGCAATACCTACTCCACCACCGGTAGTTTTTCCCTGTACTCTTACCACCACAATCTTTCCGCAATTTCTCATAGCATTCAATACTTTGGCAAAACCGCCGAAAAATTTTGTGGAAGCCTCTAGTTCTTCGATAGCCAAAAGCTCATCAAAACTTGCTCCTGCACAAAAGGCTTTTTTCGCCTTCGCTTTTGACCAAAATGGCTTTTACCTCATCTTTTGCCCCCTCTTCTAAAATAGTATGGGCCAGCTTTTCTAAAATGGCTCCCGGAAGAGAATTGCTTTTTGGCGTTCCGAATGTGATTTCGGCAATATTATTTTTAATTTCTGTTGCTACAAATTCGTTCATTTTACTTTTTATTGGATTCTTACAAAAATACTAAATACAGTGCTCTCCGGGAAACTTAAGGACGACAAATTAGTCTTGATTTTCAAATCGGATATTACGTAGAAATACGGAGTGTATAATTTGGTATTTTCTACTCTAGTTCTGTTTTTGTATTCGTTGTTCCTTTGACTCAGTAAATCAAACCAGTTGGCGGACTCCGAAAAGCCGGTGAAACAGAGTAGGAATAGTAAAAAACTGAAAAAACTAGTATTATGGAAGAATATATGGGAATTGTTAAATTATTTGCAGGAAATTTTGCACCCAGAGGATGGATGTTTTGTGACGGAAGCCTCTTAAGTATTGCCCAGAACAGCGCCTTGTTCTCTCTTTTAGGAACAACCTATGGAGGTGATGGAATCACTACTTTTGCCCTTCCTAACCTTAAAGGAAGAATGGCATTGGGAGCAGGGAATGTAAATGCTAATCAATTTTACCCATTGGGTGTTGTGGCAGGAACCACTCAAAATACACTTTTAGCGTCTAACCTTCCAAGTGTAGGGGCCGGGTTTCAACTCAAAGTAGCTAATAAGAATGCCAATTCAGGTACGCCATCGGCAACCACATCTATTGCTATCTCAGGAACACAGGTGGGAAGAGATTTCAATGTTGTCACCAGCTTTGTCAACAATGCCGATCCCGATACAGCTATCAACCCTCAGAGTATTTCGTTTGTCGGGCAAAACCTTCCGGTAAACAATATGCCTCCTTACCTGGGTTTAAACTATATAATCTGCGTTGAGGGTATCTATCCACCAAGAAGCTAGTTTTACATAATAACCAAATTTAAAATAAAGTTTCAGTAAAAATACATCAAAGATTAATAACAGGAAAAACGGTTGTAAATAAAGACTTTACAGCCGTTTTATGATTTTTTGGTAATGAGGTAAAAAGCAGTAAAAAGCGAGGTTTAGCAAAAGTAAGGTTACTAAAACGTTACTTTTAAATATTAGAAACAATCGTTTTAAAATACTGTAATTCAGCTTTCTGCATAGTTTTTCATATTGTTCCGTAGCTCGCATAGGTTTAATTTTATCATTAAGAATTGTGAGTATGGAAACGACAAAAAAATCAACGTTTAAGGTTCTTTTCTACCTTAAAAAGAATGCCCCGAAGAAGAACGGGAAAGTTACGCTTATGTGTAGAATTACCGTAAACGGTAATCAGTCTGCATTCAGTACCAAGCTGGATATTTCTGCATCAAATTGGGATTTGAAGTACGGCAGGGTTTTAGGAAAAAGCCGAGAAGCCCAAGATGTTAACGGCAAGCTTGATAAAATCCGTTTGGGTATTGAGGAATGCTATTCCAAAATTCTGAAGAACGAAGGAGCTGTAAACAGTGCTAAACTTAAAAATGCTTTTCTCGGTATGGAAAGCGGAGAAATGACCTTTTTCAAGTTTTATGAACAGTTCTTATCTGACTATGAGAAAAAAGTCAATAACGGACTTAGGGTAAATGGCACACGCAGTAAGTACAAAACACTTTTGAAGCATCTGCGAAATTTTGCACTTACAAAATACGGATATTCTGACTTATCATTCAATGACCTTACATCTAATTTTGTACAGGACTTTGATTACTACCTGCGTGACGAACAAAGCTTGACACATAACACGATTTGGCTGTATATGATTGGCTTTACCACGCTTTGCCGATTGGCAATGAGCAGAAAGCATCTTGCTTTTAATCCGTTCAGCGAGTACAAGAATACCAAAAAGGACAAAGACAGAGGTTATCTGTTGCGGAACGAGTTGGAACAGTTTGTAACGTTCAACTGCGAGAAAAAGAAAGACGAATTGGTCAAAGACCTATTTGTTTTCAGTTGCTTTACAGGTCTTTCCTATTCAGATATGAAAAGACTTAGAAACAGCAATATTCAGGATTTCTTTGACGGTAACCAGTGGATTATCATACGTAGGAAAAAAACAGCCACATCGTCAAACGTGATGCTGTTGGATATTCCCAAAATGATTATCGAAAAATATGCAGGATTTTCAAAAGACGGAAAGGTATTTCCTGTACCATCAAATACAGTCTGTAATGATAGCCTAAAGAGAATATCACAACTGATTGACTGCCTGAAAGAAAAGAAAGTAACCTTTCACTTGGCACGCCATACGTTTGCCACGCTGTTTTTGAGCGAGGGAGTTCCGTTAGAGAGTTTGAGCAAAATGTTAGGGCATAAAAACATTGCCACAACGCAAATTTATGCCAAGATACTCAACGAGAAAGTAGGTAAGGATATGCAAAAAGTATCACACAAATTTAAGAGGATGGAGCAGTCTTTTGTGGCTCAATTATAAAACCCAGTAAAGCAATTTAAAAAAGTCAATGTTATCTACATTGGCTTTTTTTTGTACTTTAGCTATTAGAAAAAATGCTTCAAATAATGGCGGATATAAGACAAAAATATATTTCACTAATTCAGAATAGAAGTGAAGAAAATAAAAAAGCATTGACACTTTTATTTTCACAAGGATTATTTGGCAACTGCGTTTCTATATTAAGACAAGAGTTGGACTCTTTTATCAGAGTAATGTATTTAGGTAGAATATCCGATTTCGATGAACGAGAAAGAATGATGAACCAGACTTTGTCAGGAGAGAAATGGACAGTTTTAACATCAAATAACAAATGGAAACAAATCACAGATAAAGATATGGTTGAGAAGGCAAATGAATTTTATGGGTATATTCAATATGTATATAAATTTGGTTGTGCTTCCATTCATTTGTCAGATTTCCACAACTACACGGCTCAAAACCCCTTTGAAAAACTCAATGATACGGAGAAATATGATATAAAAAACTATCTTAATACATATCATAATTATCCTATTGAAAAGGAATTGACTGTTGAAAATATATCAGACTATATTCCTAATGTCTTTGAAAAAATTTCATCAAATTTGACTTGCTATTTTAGTAGTATATTAAATAATAGAATGATAGAAATGTAATAATACCAAAGCCCACTGCCTAAAGCAGTGGGCTGTTTCTTTAATTGACCGATACGCTTACAATTTCACACAATCAGCTAACTCTGGTAGTTATCTTCCAACACCTTGATAATATCGCTTTCACGGAAAAGGATTTTTCGTTCGAGCTTGATAAAAGGTATCAGTCCGTCATCACGATACTGTTGCAACGTCCGTTTGCTAATGTGGAGCATCTCGCAAACCTGTTCGCCTGACAGATAGATTTCCCCTTTCAAAAGTGGGTGGAAATATTCTCTGATATACAGCAGTTCATTTTTGATGCCTACCACAGCTTCGAGCAAAGCAAGCATATCCTCGTTTGAATTTCCAATCTGTTTCATTTCTTTTGCTTTTTTAACGGTCGCTCTCCCTGCATAAATAATTCCACTTCGGATAATCTGAAATATGTTTTCCGATTGATTTGCGTTGCTCCAAGAATGCCCTTTGCCCTGTATGTCTGCAAAGTTCTTTTGCTAATGTTCAGTAGTTGACAGGCTTCCTGTTGGTCGAGCCATTTTGTTGCCTGTTGCAATGCTTTGTAGGGTGCGGTCATTTCCGCAATTAGATTGGAAACTTCCTTTACTTCCCTATGCAATGCTTTTAAAATCTGAATGTCTAAAACTGTTATTTCCATATCTGAATCATTTAAACCTCGAAAATAAAAGCTATTTACATAGGTCGTTCCAATGTTGCCGTCAGAGGTAGCGTTTGGCGTTCAGATGTAAAATACTCGGCTACAATCCCAACTTTGGCTTATTGTTTTTCTGGAGAGCTTGTTGCGGTTTGATTGCGTTGTCTGTCTTCAAGGCATGCTTATTGTTTTTCTGTACAATCTGACTTTTTCATCGTTTTTGAAATCCGAAAGCATAATCGTTTTTGTTGCACCTATTATACTTTCAGGTTCGGTAGTCTGTTTTTGTTGTTCAACACGCTTGCCACCGAACAGCTTGTCCAGACCTAAGCCCTTTGTATCTTTGAATTGACGTTTAAAGTTGGTAATGAAATTGGAAATCGGGTCGCTATGCTTATCGACCTGCATCAAAGGAGTGTTCTTTTTCTTCTCGGATAGCTCGTTTTCTTTACGCTCTTTTTCGGTAATTGTTTTTTGTGCCATAGGTTCAAAATTTCCCACAATTTAGAACACAAGAGAATGTATTATTTTCATTTGGCATTACGTGGCAGTATTTGGCTTCTGTTGGCACAAATAGGAATGGAAATTAATCCTTAAAACACTTTAAATTTTCCTCGCAAAGCCCTCACTCGTTTAAAGAGTTTTGTACGGATAAAGGAAAGCATACCAAAAACAACCTGTCCTTAACCTTTACGTGTTTTTTGTATCCTTTCTTTGATTGGAATGGATTAAAAAATGAACAAAAAGGTAGCAAATGTAAGTCGGACAGCCACCGCACCACCCAACCAAAAGACTACGGCATAATGGCAGTGCAAATATGGTGGCTTCGCCCAGTTGTTGTGTGATTGCCCTGCCACCCTTCGGGATTTATTCCGTTTCCTTTTGGTTTTCCGCTTGTCCGACTTGATTGAATGGCTTTCTTTTTTTCTGTTTTTTTGTTTTGAAAAATAATTTTAAGAGGGAGCAACGCACCACGCCCGAGACCGCACCACAATCAAAACAACGGTTTGTGCTTATCGTTGTAGATTTCGCTAATCAAATCCGCGAACTCCTGAAAGTGGTATTCGATAATGTTGTCCAGATAGGCATAAATTGTCAACTTGTCGATACCCATAATACTTGTCAGCTTGTTAAATGTTTCGTGGTGTTCCTGCCGTACATAGACCGATTTCCCCCTACTTGCAGTACTGTTCGGAATTTTAAAGAACTGTCCGCAGTAGTCCTGTTTGGTCAGCTTCTTTGGCTTGGAGGTACTTTTTTTCGTGCTGTTCGCTGACGGTTTAGTTTGTTCCATTTCTGTTGCTATTTTCTCGGGTTCTTCCCCTGCCATTACACGCATAATAGCTTCCTCATCTACTTCGGGTTTGGCAAAGTCTTCCCGATGTGTTGCTCCTTGTTGTTCCGTCAAAGGTTGTTTCTTTTCATCAGTTAGGAAATTTTCAATAGAAAAATCCTCTTTTTCGGGTTGCTGATTTTTGTTTTCTTCGTGTATCATATCTCTAAATTTTAATATTATATCCAATTAGCTGTTTGGCTAGCTAAGCAGTCAGTTGTATGTACGATTGCACCTATATAACAACCTATCTACCTATGCACCTGCATACCCTTAATTAGCTGTTTCGTTAACTGAAAAGTGTATAATTCGTCTGCATTCAATCACGCAGATTTGCTGTCGGGATTTATGCTGTTCAGTTATTTAATTAGGGCATAACCAATCAGCCAGCTAACCAGTTACAAAGGAAATAAAAGCAATTCCAATCCTCATAAAGGTGGTACTATTTGGCGTTTATTGGCTTTGTTTGGCGTGATTGTAAGTCGTTGTTATTCAGATGGTCTTATCGAACTTTGTAACGAAAGCGATTAGCTTTTTCAGCTAACTCCAATCCGTTTGCAAAACGGATTTTTCTGAACTCCTGTTCAGAGCAAGTTATCTCTTGAGGTCCTCGAAATAAATTTCAGCATCTCAAGAGCACTTGCCCTTGCAGGGGCTGGAAACGGCTCCGAAGTCGCTCGTTTATGTAAAATTAAAATTAGATTATTATGGAAGAGAAAAACAGAAAACAGATTATGAAATCAGGAAGAAAACCAAAGATTGACCCTGCGGTTCATCGGTATTCCATCAACCTGAATGCGGAGGACAATGCGAAATTTCTTGCCCTCTTTGACCAGTCAGAAATGAAAGTAATTGCTCATTTTATTACGGCTTGCATCTTTCAGAAGACAGTAAAGATCGTTAAAATTGATATGGATGCAATAGAATATCACGAAAAGCTGACCCGATTTTTTAGTCAGTTCCGAGCAATCGGAACAAATTATAATCAGATTGTGAAGATATTGTACCGCAATTTTTCAGAGAAAAAAGCAGGAATGTACCTTTTTAAATTGGAAAAAGAAACCATCGAATTGGTACAAGTTACTAAAGAAGTTATCCGTTTGACACAGGAATTTGAAGAGAAGTATTTGAAAAAAGAGTAAAGTTATGATTGCAAAAATCGGAAAGGGAAGCAATATGTACGGAGCGATTTTGTACAATCAACAAAAAGTAGATAAGGAAAATGGAGCGGTTCTGTTGCTAAACAAGATACCCGATACGGTGGACGGTAAATATTCTGTAGCCTATTTTAATAAATGCTTTGAGCCGTATTTATCGGCAAATATCAAAACGGAAAAGACAGTAAGGCATATTTCACTGAACCCAGATCCTTCGGATAAGGTCAGCGATGAACAGTTTACCGAAATGGCTCAGGAGTATATGGAGCGTATGGGCTACGGCAATCAACCTTACATAGTTTTCAAGCATACGGACATTGACCGCACACATATCCATATCGTCTCGACCTGCGTGGGCATTGACGGCAAGAAAATTTCCGATGATTACGACCATTCACGCTCAATGACTATTTGTCGGGATTTGGAAACAAAACACAATCTGCAAAAGGCTACCGACCAGGAGCAGAAACAAACGAATAAAGTTTTCAAGCCTGTAAATCATAAAAATGGCGACATCAAAAGCCAGATTGCTTCGGTAATACGGCATCTACCAAAGTATTATACTTTTTCAACTTTGGGTAGTTACAATGCTTTACTATCACTTTTCAATATCACTGCGGAGGAAGTCAAGGGCGAGCGGAACGGACAACCTGTAAACGGGTTGGTGTATGTGGCATTGGACGAGAACGGAAATAAGGCAAGTAATCCGTTTAAAGCATCGCTTTTCGGGAAAGATACAGGCGTTGCACAACTGCAAAAACACTTTAAGCAGTCCAAAGAGAAAATGAAAACCACGCCTGTAAGGTCTGTTCTGAAAAATATGGTGGAGCTTGCCATACATACCACAAGCAACGAAACAGATTTTAAAAAGCAGTTGACCGAGCAGGGTATTAATGCAGTTGTAAGACGTAATAGTGAAGGACGAATTTACGGTATGACCTTTATTGACCACGAAAGTCGAACCGTTTGGAACGGCTCACAATTAGACAGAAACCTTTCAGCTAATGTATTCAATGATTGGTGGAATAACGGAAATAAACCCGAATTGAAAATACAGGATAACTCTGTTTCCAAAACAAACCCTATGGATAACCTGCCGACAAAAGACCTATTTGAATTTATCTCACAGGAACATTCACCTAATTCTGATTTAGGATTATTCAGCCTGTTACCTGATGCACAAGGCGAGGACTACGAAGAAGAGCAGTTTGCCAATCGGATGAAGAAAAAGACCAAGAAAGGCAGGAGATTGTAAAATATTTATTTTCAAAAACTATATGTGAATTACTTGTTTTTAAGCTTATTTAAGGTTTCTTCAATCATCTCCATACGTTTTTTACTTTTTCCGCAGAAGCATCTAAAGTATAGCCTTCTTCCATTAGTTCTTTTATGAGCAACATTTTTTTGATGTTCTCGTAATTATATCGTCTGTTTTTACCTTCTTCTTCGGTTAGGCTTTCTATGATTCCTTTCTCTTCCCAATAACGTATTTGCCTTGTCGGAATGCCTGTTATTTGGGCAACTTCCCCAATTCCAACAACTAATTTATCTAAAAAATCAAAGTCAAAAGACAAGTCTTTACTATTTTCTGATTTGCTCATTTTGTAAATTATTTACAATTAATGTTGCAAATATAAAATATTCGTCTTTATTTTGCAATTGTAAATTATTTACAATTATTGGTAATTAAAAACAATAAAAGCATGAAAAAGACAGTTTTAATTTTATCGGTAGTATTAACCGCACTAACAATTTCTATGATGACAACAAAAGTGAATGCACAAAAGACTGACTTGAAAATCGTTTCATTGACAGAAACACAAGTCTATTTAGATGAGTTTAAAAAGTTCGTTGAAGTTCCTAAAGAGTATCTTTTTCATTCCGTTAGTAAAGTGAAAGCAGATAATATTTCAGCTTATTTGTTCCGTTTTGAAAAACAGGAAAACAAAGGTTTAGGTGGGGAATATTTTTCGTTTTTAATTTCAGAAGACAAGCAAATTTTAGGTTTTACGAATATGAATAAAAAGTATTCGGATACAAAAATGATTTCCAAAGCTGAAACTGAAAAAATTGCTAAAGAATTTCTTCTAAAAATGGATAAATCATTGGCAAATGATTTGAAAAATCTTTGGATAGAACGACACGACGAAGAAATTTTGGTTAATGGTCAAAAAACTGTTTTGGCTGGAATGAAATACAAATGTTATCGTCCTTCCCAAAAAGATTATGCTTGGGTAATTGTCGGATTTGATGGCTCGGTAATGACTTTTGAACGCAAAATAAAATGGAATAATAGCGAACAGAAACGAATTACAGAAAAATGGCTTCACGATAGTTGGCTGAAAGAACAAAAAATATGGGTTCAGTCAGAAGAAGAAATTCTAAAAAATATGGTAAAAAAACCTTTGTAAACGGTGCTTTGAATGAATTGAATACAGAAGCAATGCGACAAGGTTTTCATCCTGATTTTGCCATTTTGATAGCGAAAGACGATAAGCTGAACCGTTTGTTTCTGAATGATTGGATAAATGTTGTAGAGCAATACAAAAATTCGGAAGAACAAGTTAATTCGGGTGTTCGGAATTTGGAATACACGATAAAAGTTTTAGAAATTACAAGAAAAACAGCGGTTGTAAAAACCGAATTTTTCAGAAACAAAGAAATTGTCATTGCCGATTATCTTTCATTTATCAAATTTCCTGATGGTTGGAAAGCTGTTGGAAAAATCTCGCACGAACATATTCCTAATCCATTAAATCTAAAATTTTAAAAGCGAAAAATTATGAGAACATCAATTTTAATCTTCCTGACATTTTTAAGTATGAACATTCTACAAGCACAAACAAAAGAAAAATCGGCACTTATTCTGATTGAAACCCAAAACGAATGGATGCACATAGACGGAAAATTGAGAAAATTATTGGTAAAAGACGAAAAAATAATGCTCAATTCGATTACTAATATTGAAAAAGCTGTTGCGTTTGCTCGAAAAAACGGTATTCCTGTCATTCACGTAGGATTGCGTTTTGAGAAAGGTTATCCCGAGTTAGCCAACGGAAAAAGTGGCTTACGAAAAGCAATTCCGAATGCCGGAACTTTTCCGATAAACGAATTTGGTTCGCAATTTTATGAAACCGTGAAACCAATTGAGGGCGAATTTGTGGTTACAGGTCGTGTCGGTGCAAGTGGTTTTACAGGCTCAAATTTGGATGCTTATTTGAGAAACAACAAAATAGAAAATATTTATTTGGTTGGATACGCTACACACGTTTGCGTGGAAAGTACGTTGCGTGACGGACACGAAAGAAGTTACAATACGTATGTAATTTCAGATGCGACTTCTGCTTTTAATCAAACGCAACAATCGTACTTTTTAAGTGAGATTATTCATCATTTTGGCGAACATTTGACAACGAAAGAGTTTGTCGGAGAATAAAGATTTAAAAATGACATTGTAATTTATTATATTTTAATATGAAAGTTTATTCCATAAAAGACATTATTCCAGAAGTAAAACAATTCACCCAATATTATGTTGGAGTTTTTGAAGACACACCTGACCCTGAAATTGAATGGCCTCACAGACACGCTTTTTATTCGTTGGTTTGGTTTACTAAAGGAAGCGGAATAAACGTAATTGATTTTGACGAGCACGAAATTTTGCCAAATAGAATTTTCGCAATCAATCCGAAACAGGTACACAATTGGAATTATTCTTCTGATAGTTGCGGATACACTTTACTTATTGATGAACCATTTGCGAAACACTTAAATATTGATTTTTCATTTCCGTTCGTTGACTTGCAAAAAGACGACTTGCAATTTATTGAAGAAATTTTTAAACGAATGTTGTCAGGAAAAAATCAACTAACAGCAATTCCTTATTTATTTTCACTTTTGAACAATTCAAGAGCATCAAGAATAAATAACACGATTACAAAATTTAAAAAATTGGTCAGTGAAAATTTAGATAAAAACCTCACAATCGAACAATATGCCGAAAAAATAGGGGTTACTATTGAAATTTTCAATCAGACTTGCAAAGCTGAAACTGGATTTACTGCAAAGCAACTTCAATTAGATGTAAAAATCACCGAAGCAAAAAGATTATTGTTATACTCTTCTTTAAACTCAAGTGAAATTGCTTTTAAATTGGGATTTGAAGATAATTCCTATTTTTCACGAATTTTCAAAAAGAAAACCGATTTTTCTCCTGCCGAGTTTCGGGAAAAGTACCACAAAAACGAAAAGAAGTCCTAACACTGTCCCTCAATGTTGTTGTTCCTTTGCTTAAAAATTAAAAAGGAATGAAAAAAACAAACATTGAAATTATCAAAACCTACTTTGACCACTTTCTTAAAGGCGACAAAGAAAAAGTATTTGAAATGTTGAGCAATGAAGTTGTTTGGTCTGTAAAAGGTTCAGATAACGTTCCAACCGTTGGTCAAAGAAAAGGTATCGAAGAAATTAATTCGTTTATTGAAAATTTTCAGGCAAATTTTCAGCCCAAAGATTTTAATATTCTCTATTATTTTGAGCAAGAAAACAAAGTATTTGCAATAGGAAACTTTACCCATTTTGTGATTCCGACACAACGAGAAATTTCCAGTGATTTTATGATAGAGTTCGTTGTTGAAGATGGTAAAATATGTAGTTACAAAATTTTAGAAGACTCTTATGCACTTTATTTAGCTTTCAAATAATCAAATCATATGCCTCATATTACACTTAACAAAACAGAATATCACTATCAACAATCAGGAAAAGGAAACCCTGTGATATTTGCCCACGGGCTTTTTGTAGATAATACCATTTTCAAATATCAGATAGAAGAACTCAATAAAAAATTCACTTGTTATTCCTTTGATATGCCTGCCCACGGAAAGTCAACTTATGATGAAAATGGTTGGTCATTAGATGATATAGTAGAAGATTTTCGATTATTCATACTTAAAAAGAATCTGCATAGCGTGATATTGATTGGTCAATCTCAAGGAGGAATGGTTTTTATGCGTTTAGCATTTAAATATCCCGAATTAGTGTCTAAATTAATTCTCATAGGAACAAGTGCCAGAGCAGAATATACACATAGAATTCCTTTTTGGCAAGATATGGTTATTACATTCAGAAACGGGAATGTAATAGATTTTAAAAACCGAATGGAATTGATTCAGAAAAATATTGTTTCAAATCATTTTATCAAACATTTCCCTTTAGATAAAGCAGAAGAATTAGCAATAATGCAGAGACAAAATCCCGTTGCTATGGCTCTTGCTACTGAAACCGCCGTTTTAAACAGAACTAATGTATCGGCATTGCTTCCTAATATTTTATGCCCTACACTCATCTTATGCGGACAAGATGATACTGCAACCCCACTGGAAGTATCTACAGAAATCAAGAAAAATATTAAACATAGTGAAATGTTTATAATTCCGAATGCTGCACATCATATCCCTTTAGAAAATCCTAAAGAATTAAACCGTCTAATAATTAATTTTTTGAAATGAAACACATCTTTATCTCCATATTACTATTAGGCTTTAGTATAGAAGTATTTTGTCAAACCGAAATAACAAATAAAATGCAATCAAACAGATATGAGCGAGGTTGGAAAAAACTCAAGGAAATTGATGGAGAAGCAGGTGAAAAAGTAATTGAAAGCCTGAAAGATATTTCTCCTGAATTAGGAATATATATTATTGAATACGCTTTCGGAGATATTTATGCCAGAGAAGGATTGGATTTAAAATCCAAAGAAATAGCAGTTGTGGCTTCATTAATAGCAATGGGAAATGCCAAACCTCAATTAAAAGTCCACATCAACGGAGCTTTAAATACAGGAAGTTCCATCAACGAATTGAAAGAAGTCATTTTGCAAATGTCAGTATATTCTGGCTTTCCGAGTGCCATTAACGGAATGAATGCTTTGAAAGAAGTATTGGAAGAAAGACAAAAGCAAGGAATAAAAGATGAAATCGGAAAATCGGCAACCATTTCTAACCAAACAGACAGATTAAAATTAGGAGAAAAAGAATTATCAAAATTGGATAGTTCACAAGTAGAGAGATTGAAAAATACTTACAATGAGTTTTCGCCCGAATTAGTAAAATTCATATTGGAATACGGTTATGCAGACATTTTTTCAAGAGACAATTTAAGTGAGAAATATCGCCAAATTGCAACAATTTCAGCACTTGCAGCTTTAGGGACTGCAGAACCACAACTAAAATTCCACATCAACGCAGGTTTAAATATTGGACTTACCGAAACAGAAATAAAAGAAATAATGCTTTTGATGACAGTATATTCAGGCTTTCCATCAGCAATTAACGGTACAAATATTCTGAAAGAGGTGATTTTAGAAAGAAGTATCAACAGGTAAAACTATATTTTTTTCACTATCAAACGGATAAACACACAAATGAGTAATATTCCTTCATAAAACATTGTTTTTCAATATGTTTTTATAAGAATACAAAAACTCACCTCTCTGTTTTTCAGAACAATTCTGTCTGTATCCAAGGTGGTTTTCTTCGTTTTTTCTGTTTCGTGTAAGTTCTCCTGCTGTTCTGTACCATCCAAAATATTTCCAGATGGCTGATTAAATGAATCCTGATGAGTGCCGCAATGGTAGAAAATGCCTTTTTGCTCTTTGATTTTACACGTAGAACTTGCAACAGTAGCTGTGCAATCAGGGTACACCAAATTTGGGTTTTGATGCCGTTTTCTGTTTCGGAATAAAAATAATGTAACTGGAAGTTTTGTTTGAGTTTTTTGAACAATAGTTCAATGTTCCAACGAAGTTTGTACAAAAAAAGCGACTTCTTCCCGGCTGATTTCAAAATTATTGGTGATAAACTCAAAAATCCGCCCTTTATCATCCCTGTAGTTTACTTTTCTGAGGCATAAAGTTTTTTGCTTATTGTCTTCTTTGTAAATGAGATGAACGTGCTCTTCCAGCAAAACACCGGATTCTCCGTCTTGCAACTCTTGTCTGAAGAGTTCTTCCTCTACTTGATATACCGCATTTTTCTTCAATCTGCACACAAAATTGACTTGTTGCTCCGTCCAATGGGCAAATTGCAGGTAATGATTGTAAGCTCTGTCAAAAACAATCATGCTGTGGGCTGCCAGATTCAAATACTGAAGAAAATTTTTGTCGTGCAGTTTAGCTTCGCTGATTTTCACAAATTCAGGCGTATCGCTGTGGGCATCTGTCATCATGTGTACTTTCAGTCCGCCTTTTTTCTTTCCTTCGTTCTTGGGGTTTCTGCCTACTCCTTTCATAATGTCTGAAAACAAGCGTATGGTACTGGAATCGAAGATAAAAAGCTTGGCAAAAGAAACATTATCAATACGGCTGACCGACAAAACGGACTTGAAATGTTCCAATAACATAAAATAGACATCCTTGAAAAATTCATTGTCCCTGCCCCGAAGCCCATCGCCTGCCGTGCTCTTGGCGGGAGATTTTTCCATTCCCAAATAATTGAGTTTCCCTGCCAAACCTTGCATCCCATCGCATATTTCACCCATAGAATCGCATCGGCTGAATATGCCGAAAAGCATCGTCATCAAATGCGTCCACGAATCAAATGTTTTATAATATCGGTCTGATTGATGCTTGTTAACCAATAAATCAAACTTGTTGCGGGGGATAAATTGCAATATTTGTTTGAAAATTGGCTGACCGACTAAATTCTTTTCTGTATTTTTATGGCTCATATTTTTAGTGTGTAGTAAAACTAAAATATGAAAAAAGGAGCTACCTGAACAGATGGCTCCTTATATTTTTTTTGTCGGTTAGTAGTGATTTAATTTTATTATTAATGTATCCCATTGTAGCATTGGTATTGCTACTGATGCTTGCGGGATTGCCGATAACCACAGAATGATCAGGAATATCGAAATTCACATAAGCGTTCGGTGCGATCAGAACATTGTTGCCAATTGATATTTTTCCCACCAACACCGCGTTTGGACCAATCCACACTTCGTCACCAATCACAGGAACGCCCTCATTTTTTCTACGGTTGGCTTGGGCAATCGATACGCCTTGTGCGATGTTGCAGTTTTTTCCAATTTTCGCTTTTGGGTTGATCACCACGTTTCCCCAATGTCCCAAATAAAAACCCTCTCCAATTTGTGTTTCCGGATAGATTTGGAAGCCGTATTTAATTTGATGATGCCTTAAAACTAATCGCCAAAACATTCCTAATACAGAGTTTTTCCTATAATGCTGGGTTTTCCGTAAGATATAGATAAAATGCAAGTTGGGATTGATGCATTTTGCCCAAATTTGCAAAGGAGACAGCCAATTTCCGCTTTCCCTATAAAAATCCTTCTGGATACTAGTGTGATTACTTTGCATAAGACAAAATTAAAGATTATCGATGATTTTTTGAATGTGTTGCACAGATTTTTCGAGGGTAAATGGCATTTGGTAACCTTTCATATTTTCCAGGTATTTGTCGAAAGATTCGGGATTTTCAAGTGCTTTTTTCATTCCATCATAAATTCCCTGTTCGGAATTTTCTACAATAAGTCCTAATTTTCCGTTTTCCAGCATTTCGCTAACTCCCGAAACTTCGGTGGCGATAATTTTCTTTTTTAAAGTAATTGCTTCAAATAAAACCGTCGGAAAACCTTCATATCTCGAGCTCAGAACAAAGAAATCCGCATTCCGAAAGTGCGGATAAGGATTGCTTTTACCGGAATATCCTGAAGCCGGTTGGTGGTAATCATCTCGCCTTTGTTCAGGTAAATAACATTAATCCAATCTGGGATTTCACTCAGATATTTTCCGGAATACAAATTCAGTAGAAGATCAATTTCGTATTTATCGTCCGGAAGTTTTTTAAGAAAAGTCGCCAAAACTTTTTCTGCGCCGCCATGACGCAGAGAACCGATTCGGACGAGGATTTTCTTTTTTTCATGCTAAGGAAACCGTCTTTGCAAACTTAATTTTCATCAAATATACGTTTAGTCTTTTTTAAATTTTTATTTTTGAAGCAAATTTTAATGGAAATGGAAATTGATCTTGAAAGAATCACCGAGATGGAAAATGCCTTGAACCAAACCGACCAGTTGATCAAGGAAATGGAAAATCTATTGAAAAAATGGGAAGAGAACCTACCCAATTACCAAAAACTTTATAATTATTACTACAGCGAAGAATGGAGCAAAGATTTCGAAGCGGCGAACGAAAATAAATTTCCAGTCGGTTTCCCACACGGTGTTTTGAGTGAAGATGCGGCTTACAATACGTTGGGAGATTTCCGCGAACTGTCGCTAAGAATGTTGAAAATTGGCGTTAAGGGCGTGGAGTAGAATTTTTCACAGGTTTGTAGGTGTGCGGAAGATTTTTTTGGAGATAATCTTCGAGTGCTTTTCGGTTTTGTTCCAATTCTCGCGGATACATCACATTGTTCGTCAGCAATCGTTCGCCATATTCATCAATAGTACAAATGAATTTCGCGGGACTTCCAACATAATCCGAATTATCTGGAACAGAAGAACTTACTACGCTTAAAGAACCGATAATACAGTTGTTTCCTATGGAAACTCCCGGCATGATAACACTTCATATTTTTAGTGTGTAGTAAAACTAAAATATGAAAAAAGAAGCTACCTGAACAGATGGCTCCTTATATTTTTTTGTCGGTTAGTAGTGATTTTTTTTATGTAAATAGTTTGGCTTGTTTGAGGATAGCTTCTATAAATACTTTTTAACTATTTGTATTTCAAAATACTTCATATGAAAAAAACTAACAAATAGTAGTTTACTAAATGACATCTTCACTAAATCATATCATATCGGAGATACAGCGAAAAGAAAATGCTATTTCGCTGTCTGCACCTAATACTATTGATGAAGCATATCAAATGACTATATACCTAAAAGAATATTTATGGTCAATAAGAGAAGACATTACAAAGCAAGGTTTTAAAAACCATTGGGAGGAGATCAATTTCTTTCGCAATATCAAGCCATATATTCTCTCCAAGCTTATTTACCACAATAAGATATTTCGCATACAGACAGCTTGCCCTGTTGATGGAGGGAAAATGTATGCGAGTTATTTTTTGGAACAGTTGAAGGAATTAAAACAGGAATACAGGGAGCATATCTACAATTCAGATTTTTACAGATATTACCGTTCAGGAAGAACCGACCGTGATGAAACCTACTTTAGATTAGGTAATATTAATTTCCACGATGGTTTGAATAGTTTTGTATTTGAAATTGACCCCCTGTTTTCAACTTATTATGATAACAAAGTGGCTCGGATAATAGCCAATGAACTACTCTATACCTACATTCTCCAAAAAATCAATGATGATGAAATGGCAGATTTTTCTGCGAGGGATATATCTGATAGCATCCTTTGGACGGATACCAAAAATGCCTTGATAGAACTGATTTATGCTCTTTACGCAAATAGCTCTCTTTCTGATGGTAAAATAGGAATACGCAAAATCAGTTTGGCTTTAGAAAGAATGTTTCAGATTTCTTTAGGAGATTTGCATCATTCTTTCCATCGAATGAAATATCGTGCAGGTTCCCGAACCGCATTTTTAGACCAACTGAAATCTTCTTTAGAAGAATATATGGATAAAGATTTGTAAACGAATACTTCTAAGATAGCCTTGTCAAAAACAGATGAATAAAATGAAAGAAAAAAAAAGTTCTTTAAATTATTATAGAAAGAAATAGATGACTTCTCCTAGTATTACTTGTAATAAACGAATTTTTAAAATTTTCTAGACCAAATTTATCTATTCAAACAACCACCTTTTTTACAGCCTACATAATGTTTAGTAGCTAAAAGTTTACTATTTTAGTGGATTCTTAAGGATTAAAAATCCCTAATCAAATAACGCTTATTTCAATGTCAGAAGAACAGAAGAAAATATTAGAGCAACAGCTCTGGAATATAGCCAATACGTTACGTGGAAAAATGAATGCAGATGAATTCCGAGATTATATTTTGGGATTTATTTTTTATAAGTATTTGGCTGAAAAAATGGAAATCTATGCGAATTCCATTTTGGAAGAAGATCAAATCCAATTCAGAGATATCAAAGAAGATACGCCTAAAGGTTTAGAATATATTGGAGCTATTCGAGAAGAAGCTCTGGAAACATTGGGTTATTTTTTAAAGCCTTCTGAACTATTTAGCGAAATTACCAAAAGAGGTGATAACAATTTCATCCTTGAAGATTTACAAAAAATCCTGACCAATATCCAGCTCAGTACAATGGGAACACAAAGTGAAGAAGACTTTGAGGACTTGTTCTCTGATATGGATTTGAATAGTAATAATCTGGGTAGAACTGCTGATGCTAGAAATACACTTATTGTAAAAGTTCTAAAGCATCTCGATGAAATTGACTTCAAATTGAATGATACAGAATTGGATGTTTTAGGAGATGCTTATGAGTATTTGATCGGTCAGTTTGCCAGCGGTGCAGGAAAAAAAGCGGGAGAGTTTTATACGCCTCAAGAAGTATCCAAAATTCTTGCAAAAATTGTTACAACAGGTAAAAATCGTTTAAAATCGGTATATGACCCAACTTGTGGTTCAGGATCATTACTATTACGTGTTGCAAGAGAAGTAAAAGATGTCAATAATTTCTACGGACAAGAAATGAACCGTACAACGTACAATCTTGCTCGCATGAATATGATCTTGCATGGAGTGCATTATCGTCAGTTCGATATAAAACAAGAGGATACACTAGAACATCCACAGCATTTAAACGATATGCCATTTGAAGCAATTGTCGCAAATCCTCCTTTTTCAGCGAAATGGAGTGCCAATCCATTATTTTTAAATGATGACCGTTTTAGCCAATATGGAAAATTAGCTCCTTCAAGCAAAGCTGACTTTGCATTTGTGCAACACATGATTTATCATTTGGCAGAGAATGGAACAATGGCTATTGTTCTGCCTCATGGTGTGTTGTTCCGTGGAGCATCAGAACTGCATATTCGTAAATACCTGATTGAACAGAAAAATTATTTGGATGCGGTCATAGGCTTACCTGCCAATATTTTCTACGGAACAAGTATACCAACTTGTATTCTGGTATTTAAAAAGTGTAAGGAAGATCCTGACAATATCTTATTTATTGATGCCAGTAAAGAATTCGAGAAAGTTAAGAACCAAAATATGTTACGGGAAGAACATATCGATAAGATTGTTGAAACCTACCGTAACAGAACGACTATTGAAAAATACAGTCACTTAGCTACCCTAAAAGAAGTTGAAGAGAATGACTATAACCTCAACATTCCTCGCTACGTAGATACATTTGAAGCCGAAGAAGAAATCGATATTCAATCCGTAATGCAGGAAATCAAATCTTTAGAAGCAAAACGAGCGCAACTGGACAAAGAGATTGATGTGTACTTCAAAGAATTGGGACTTGTTTTTTAATTTTTTACATCCTTAATGTTTTTACTAACGAAAATTGAATCATCGAGATGATAAATAAAAAATTAAAAGTAGGTAACGTTCCTAATTTGAGATTTCCTGAATTTACTGAGGAATGGGAAACTAAGAAGTTGGGGGAAGTGATGCACTTTAAAGTAACCAACTCCTTTTCTCGTGAAAATTTAAATTACGAAGTCGGTACGGTAAAAAATATCCATTACGGAGATATTCACACTAAATTTCAAACCTTATTTGACACTACTAAGGAAGTAGTCCCTTTCATAAATGAAGAAATAAATCTTGACAGGATTTCTGATGAAAATTATTGCAAAGAAGGAGATGTAATTTTTGCTGATGCTTCAGAAGATTTGAATGATGTGGGAAAAAGTATCGAAATTATAAATGTCAATAGCGAAAAATTATTATCAGGTTTACACACCTTATTAGGAAGACCAAAATCAAGTATTTTCCACTTGGGCTTTAATGGTTATTTATTCAAATCCAATTCTGTCAGAACCCAAATTCAAAAAGAATCCCAAGGGTCGAAGGTTTTAAGTATCAATACTGGAAGGATTTCAAAAATAGAATTATCATTTCCCTCCGTAAATGAGCAAGAAAGAATCACTATTTTATTGAGTTTGATGGATGAACGTATTCAAACCCAAAACAAAATAATTGAACAATTAGAAACCTTAATTAAAGGGCTAAGTGAAAAAATATATTCGCAGAAAATTAGGTTTAAGAAATTCACAGAGAAATGGGAGGTGAAGAAGTTAGGCGAAATATCAACCATTACAACTGGTTCTTCTAATCGAGAAGATTCTATTTTAAATGGAGAATATACGTTTTTTGACAGGTCACAAGATATTAGAACAAGTAGTAGATTTTTGTTTGATAAAGAAGCAGTAATTGTTCCAGGAGAAGGGCAAGAATTTATCCCTAAATATTTTATAGGAAAATTTGATCTTCATCAACGAACATATGCGATTTTTGATTTCAGAGGAATAAATGGAAAATATTTATATTACCATTTACTTAATGATGATAAATATTTACAATCAAAAGCAGTTGGTTCTACTGTAAAGTCATTACGATTGCCAATGTTTCAATCTATGCCTATCAAATCTCCTTGTTTAGATGAGCAAACTACCATTGCCAATTTTCTTTCTGTTATTGAAACAAAAATTCAAACAGAAAAAATATTTTAGATAAATACCATTGTCAAAAACAATATCTGTTACAGAGCCTATTTATATAAACAAGTTCTGTAAAAGGTTCTTTTTTGTATTTCATATTTTTTTAATAACGTCTTTTCAATATTTATTTTCTCATCAAGTGATGATAGTAATTTCTCAATATTACCTTGTTCATCAAGTGATGGGTGTCTATAACGGAGGTCAATGGGCCAGTTGATTCGGTTTGATTTGCCAATTATTTCGGAGGTCAATGGGCCAAATAATCTTCTTAAATTCGGAGGTCGTTGGGCCACTTTCCATTAAACTGCTTAAGTTGCTGTTGTATAATCATATGATCACAGCATGGCAGGACAACGGAAAGACAAAATGGAACTCAGAACACTTATCCTTCTAAAGAAAAAAGGACTTAGTAACCGTAAGGTTGCCCAGATAATGAACATCAACCGTAAAACGGTGGACAGCTATATTAAGCGGTTTAAAGTACTAGAATTAGATCATGCTGAACTTCTAGCTATGGATGATGCAAATCTTCATGATCTTTTTACCCAGGATGACCAAACCGAAAAGATGCGATATGAACACCTGTCATCTCAGTTCAGTAAGATACAGCAAGAGCTTAAGCGCCCTGGGGCCACCTTGCAGACGTTATGGCAAAATTACCTACTTGAATATCCTGATGGTTACCGCTATACCCAATTTACCACCCATTACAGAAAGTGGAGAGGCAAGATCAAAGCTTCGGGGAAACTGGATCATAAAGCGGGTGAAAAACTTTTCGTAGACTTTACAGGCAAAAAGATGTCCTATGTTGATAGAGGTACAGGAGAGGTTATCCCTGTCGAAATCTTCGTTGCCGTCTATCCCTGCAGTCAATATACGTTTGTAAAAGCCGTTGCAAGCCAAAAACGTGAAGATTTTATCGATTGCCTTAATAGCTGTTTGCAGTGGTCTGGTGGCGTGCCGCAGGCTATTGTATCTGACAATCTTAAATCAGCCGTGAGTAAAGGCTCCAAATATGCCCCAGAAATCAATAAAACACTTGCCGACTTTGCACTCTTTCATAGTTGTGTAGTAGATCCTGCCCGCCCATATCACCCACAAGATAAAGCTCTTGTAGAACGTAGTGTAACATTGGTCTACCAGCGTATCTTTTACCCACTGGACAAACAGACCTTCTTTAGTTTGAAAGAACTTAATGTAGCCATAGCAGAACAGTTGGTGTTATATAATGATTATTTGTTCTCACATGGAGGCTCCACTAGGAGGAGCCAATTTATTGATATGGAAAAAGAACACCTAACCCCGTTACCTTTATCAACCTATAACTTGCGGTACTTTAGACGAGCAAAAGTGCAGAAGATATCACATATATATCTCAATGCTGATAGAAACTACTATAGTGTACCTCACCGTTATATTGGCCATCATGTAGAAGTTCAATATAACAATGACACTGTTGAGGTCTTTTATAACTTTCAGCGTATAGCAAAGCATCAGCGGTGCTTTCGACCGGGTAACTATGCCACCATCGCAGATCATATGCCTTCTTCACATCAGGTTTATAACCACTGGAGTCCGATGTACTTTGAACAGCGGGCCGAAGCTGTTGGACCATCTGCACAACAATATATCCGCCAACTAATTGCACAGTATAGCTACCCTGAACTAGGGTATAAACAGGCACAGGGAATACTTGCTCTTGTGAAAACCCATAGCGTTTCCCGCGTTGAAAACGCCTGTAAAAGAGGTCTTTTCCATCATAAATCATCTTACCAAACGATAGTCAATATCCTTAAAAATAAACTTGACACTCTAGAAGAGGAAGTACAACAGACCTTCCATATCCCTGAGCATGAAAATCTACGGGACACCTCGATTTACAGATAGTAAACAACATTAAAAATGATAATATGAATGAGAACACAACAATCGAAAAAATGCGCAAGATGCGTATGATCACCATGGCCGAGCTTTATCGAAGTAGTCTGAGTGATAATCTTTATCGTGAAATGAGCCTGGATGACTTCCTAGCGACCATTATCGATGCAGAATGGGAAGCTAGACAGAATAAGAATATTGATAATCTGATCTACAGGGCTTCATTCAAGGAAAAAGCTGCTGCCACTGACATTGATTACAACCCTTCCAGAAACCTTGACAGAAATATGTTTGAGAGACTCCTTTCTCTGGGGTTTATAAACCGTAAAGAAAACATAATATTAACAGGCTCTGCCGGTTCAGGAAAAAGCTTCCTTGCGCAGTGTATCGGAGTTAAAGCCTGTCAGATGTTGTATAAGACGCTCTATCTCAATACAGGCAGGTTCTTTGATATGGTGAAAATCGCCAGATTGGATGGCACATACCATAAGTTACTCAAAAAGATCGAAAGAGCAGAATTACTAATACTCGATGACTTTGGACTTACTTCCATAGATCAGCACGCAAGGACAGCACTTTTGGATATCATAGAAGATCGTTATAATAGCGCCTCATTAATAATAGCTACTCAGATCCCCGTAGAAAAATGGCATGGACTAATCGGTGAAAGTACGATTGCTGATGCTATACTTGACAGGGTAACATTCTCCTCACATAGAGTAGAATTGACAGGTGAATCCTATCGTAGAAAAAAGAAATTGGAATCTTAATCAAATTGTATATTATTGTAATCGGAAAGTGCCCCAATGACTAGCGAAATAATTGGCCCAATGACTCCGAAATCCCTGCCCCAGCATCTCCGAAATAGACAATGGGCAAAAAATTAATGATTCTCCATAATCTTTGAAATAGATATGCGGAATCCCAGAGCCAACTTTGTATTTCTCAAAGTTGAAGAATTTTAAACAGAAAAAAATATACTTCAAATTAACATCTGGTTTTACAGTTAGATAGTTCAAAGTACCAATAACCGAAAACTTATCCGATGCGTATTGAACCTTTCCAACTCCAGAACCATCTTTTATTATTAAAATCGCATCTTCATTAATTTGAGAATTTTCCGTAAATGCAATAACACCTGTAGCTCCATAAACTGGGTAAATTCCATTTTTATCAATTACATCAGATTCTGTTAATGATGATGAATAGCAAGAAACACAATTATTTATTTTCTTATTTGGTACTTGATTTAGAATTAGTTTCTGACAAAGCCCTTTAATTAGGGATTTTATTTCCTATGTGATTACGCTTCGCAATCAACTATACGAACAAATTCTTAATCAAGAAAATGAATATGTTCAAGTTAAGGATACTTTAAACTATGAACAGCCAACTAAATATTTGGTTACAAATACAGATTATTCATCTGATATTTCGCTAATTCCAGTTCTAACTGCAAATAAAGCTTTTGTATTAGGATATACCGATGAAGAATTTGGTATTTATGACAAAGGTCAATGTATCATTTTCGATGATTTTACAATGGATATAAAGTTTGTTAATTTTATATTCAAAGTAAAATCTTCAGCAATTAAAATACTGACAGCGAAACCAAATGTTAACCTAAAATTTATATTTGAGTATTTGTCATTTTTAAATCTATCATCAAATGAACACAAACGGCATTATATATCAGAAATTGAGCCTATGGAAATGCAATTACCAAATTATGTTCAACAAACATATGTTGCAGATTTTCTATCAAGTATTGACGATAAAATAAAAACTGAATTTGAAATTCATACGCTATTACTTAAGCAGAAACAATACTTGTTAGCTAATTTATTTATATAAATAAATTAGCTAACAAGTATCTCTTTGTTCTTCAAATTTATGCAATAGTTGGCTTTCAATATCAATCTTTGAATCTATAGATGAAAGGTAATCAGCAATCTTTTTTTGCTCTTCAATACAAGGTAAATCAAATTTAATTCTCGCAAAATTGTCATAGAAAAGATAATCTCTTACTCCTCCTTCAACATTTTTTAAAACTTCTCTATTAAAAAAATCTGTCTTTAGATATTGATATAGAAAGTTATCATTTACGATGTTATCTGTTTTAAAACAAACATACAATGAACTGATAATAATATTCTCTAAGTTTTCACTATAGCCAATAGATCCCACATTAATTCTTGCTGGATTATAGGCAAAGGTGTTCTTGTCAATTATTTTGTATAATTTAATATCGTAGCCTCTATCTTCGCTATCAACTCCCTCGAATTGCTCACTTTGCGGAACGAATCCTAATTTGTTATTTATAGAATAAACAGGAAGCTTTTCGTTATTTTTATTTCTCTTATTTATAAGAGTTGTAACCTCTCCCAACTTTTTAGTATTCCAATCTATATAATTTTTATTGTTTCCATTTTTAAATCTCAATTGACGTGAGAATAATTTCTTACTAATCGTAATCTTTAATAACTTCAGCTCCTCAATTATTTTGTTTTGGGTTTGGATTCTTTCGTCAAGTAAAGCCAAAAATGAAGAAATTCTATTTTGCTCATTAAGCTTTGGTAGACTTAAAGAAAGAGAAGCTAGTTGACTTGAATATAAATGTACTACGGAAATACCTTGTGCTAAATTAGCTATTTCCATTTTCTTTTTACTGTTTAGATAATAAGACAAAAAGATTCCATTATTCTTAGTCTTAATGATATTCAAATCACCTCCTAGTGCAATCCCAGATTTCAAGACACAGGAAGCTGTTGCAATATCGATTGTTGTTTCGCCAGAAGCAGGAATTATGACGTCATTCATTTCACTTAAGACTAAAGTCGATGTATTTACATTAGTCTTGGATTTTATTTCATTGATAACTTCTCTGTAATGTGTATAGAGTTCGCCATATCTTATACATTCAATAATTCCATTTTCTTCTATATCACTTTTAGAAATTCCCTTTCCCTTTGAAAACGTAGCAATATCTCCCAACTTCTTAGTTTCCCATTCCTCAGTAAATTCAGGAAATCTCAAATTAGGAACCTTAGTTCCAAATCCATCTGGGGGATAAAGTGTCCTTAATTTCTTTCCTTTGAGATTTTAAAAAATTAAATTATAATGAATGAACAAAAACAACTCTCAGAAGTTATCGATCTATGGAAAATAGACAAAAAACAGTATGTAAAAAAGTCAAGTTTCTCAGCTTATACGCTATTGATTGAAAATCATCTACTGCCTAATTTCGGTAATAAAATTGCGATTGAAGAAGCTGATGTCCAAAGCTTTGTTTTTCAAAAGTTGGAAACAGGCTTAAGTCATAAAACAATTAAGGATATTTTAATTGTTCTGAAAATGATTTTGAAATTTGGAGCTAAAAACAAATGGTTGAAATATACCCCTTTTGATATTCAGTTTCCTACTGAACGAGAAAAGCACAATATTGAAGTGCTTACCAAGACTGATCAGAAAAAAATAATGAACTATATACAAGAGCATTTTACATTTAGGAATTTAGGTGTATATATATGTTTAAGTGCAGGAATGCGTATTGGGGAAGTATGTGCATTAACTTGGGAAGATATTGATACCGATAACGGAATTATCAGTGTTAACAGAACCATCCAGCGTATTTATATGATAGAAGATGGAACTCGTAGAACGGAATTGATTCTGGATACCCCTAAAACTAAAAATTCTATTCGTGAAATTCCGATAAGTAAGGATTTATTAAGAATATTGAAACCATTTAAAAAGATTGTGAATCCTTTATTTTTTGTATTGACAAACGATGCTAAACCAACTGAACCCAGAACCTACAGAAGCTATTACAAAAATTTAATGAAAGAATTAAAAATGCCTGAACTTAAATTTCACGGGTTAAGACATAGTTTCGCAACCCGATGTATTGAAAGTAATTGCGATTATAAAACGGTAAGTGTACTATTAGGGCATTCCAACATCAGCACTACGTTAAATCTTTATGTACATCCTAATATGGAACAAAAGAAGAAAGCTATTGAGCAGATGTTTAAGGCTCTTAGATAAGTTTTAGATTATGGATTAGGAGAACATTATATTTTGTTAAATTTGTACATAGGTAAAAAAAATAAGATAAACTCCTAATTCATAATTATTTTGAGCAAACAGTCCGAACAAATTCTAGAAGAGCAACTCATTGACCAATTACAGAAATTGGGATATAAATACGCTTTTATTGTTGATGAAATAGCTTTACTGGCAAACCTGAAAATACAATTAGAAAAGCATAATCATATACAATTTAGCGATAGTGAATTTGAAAAAGTATTGAATATACTTAATAAAGGTTCTGTATTCGAAAAAGCCAAAGTATTGCGTGAAAAAAAACATCACATTATTCGGGATAATGGTGATAACCTGTATTTTGAATTTCTCAATGTAGAACATTGGTGTCAGAACGAATATCAGGTAACCAATCAAATTACACAAGAAGGGAAATATGAAAATCGTTATGATGTTACCTTACTGGTGAATGGATTGCCTTTAGTGCAAATCGAGCTGAAACGAAGAGGTTTGGAAATGAAAGAAGCATTCAACCAAATCAACCGTTATCAAAAACATAGCTTTGGTGCTGGAAAGGGTTTGTTTCATTTTGTACAATTATTCGTTATAAGTAACGGTGTAAATACCAAATATTTCAGTAATTTTGGAACACATAAGCAGGAATATCTTCAGACGTTTCATTGGACAGACGAACAAAATAATCCATTAAATAATATTTTAAACGGCTTTACCGATTCTTTTTTAGAACCTTGTCATATCAGTAAAATGATCTGTAAGTATATCGTTCTGAATGAAACTGATAAACGTCTGATGGTACTTCGTCCATATCAGTATTATGCGGTAGAAAGTATTATCAAAAAGGTAAAAGAAAACGAAATTCTGAATGGCTATAACATCGAAAAAAATGGCTACATCTGGCATACAACTGGAAGTGGAAAAACCTTAACCAGTTTCAAAGCCAGTCAGATTCTATCCAAAATTCCAGCTATCAAAAAAGTGGTTTTTGTGGTAGATAGAAAAGATCTGGATTATCAAACCAACCAAGAGTATGATAAATTTAGTAAGGGCTCGGTAAGTTCTGCTACTAATACGGATGACCTCATTCGTAAATTAAACGACCCGAATGTTCGCATCATCGTTACCACCATTCAAAAGCTAAATAATGCAATTTCAGGAAGAAACTTATCAAAAATGAAATCCATTCAGCACGAAAGGATGGTTTTTATCTTTGACGAATGCCATCGTTCGCAATTTGGTGATACCCACAAAAACATCGTCAATTATTTTACCAATATTCAATTATTTGGCTTTACAGGCACTCCCATTTTGGCAGAGAATGCAGATGGAGAAAAAACAACCGCAAGCTTGTTTGGAAAATGTCTGCATAAATATGTAATTACAGATGCCATACGTGATGAGAATGTACTGAAGTTTTCTGTAGAATACATTCAGACTTTCAAACAGAAAGAACATATCATTGATTTAAAAGTAGAGCAAATCAATGAAACTGAAGTTTTTGAAGCTCCTGAACGAAAGGAAGCCATTGTAGATTACATCATTCAATACCACGATCAGAAAACCCAAAACAGGAAATTTTGTGCAATGATGTGTGTACAGGATATTGATTCGGTCATTCAATACTATGAAATTTTCAAGCGTAAAAAACAAGAGGAACAGCACGATTTAAAAATAGCGACTATTTTTAGCTTTGCTCAGAATGAAGAGGAAATGGAAGATGCTGTTTATTCCCAATTAGGAATGGTTGCTGAACCACAAGCAGTTTACGGCTACAAACCTCATCGTAGAGAATTATTAGAAACGTATGTACAAGACTTTAATGAATTATTTGGAGAGAAACAGAACGTAAAAGATACCGAAGGATTTTACAACTATTACAATGCGGTAGCCAAAAAATCAAAGCAAAACGAGACGGATATTTTGTTGGTAGCCAATATGTTTTTGACAGGATTTGATAGTAAGTATTTAAACACCTTATACGTTGATAAAAATCTGAAATATCATGGATTGATACAAGCATTTAGCCGTACCAATCGTATTCTGGATAAGAATAAAACACAGGGAAATATTGTATGTTTCCGAAACCTAAAAGACAAGACAGACGAAGCCATCGCTTTATTCAGCAACAAAGAAGCAATTGATGAGATTATTGTAGAACCATACGAAGCGTATGTAGAAAAGTTTAACGAAGCCACGCAGAAATTATTAGAAATCGTTCCACAAGTAGTATCTGTTGACGGTTTATATTCGGAAGAAGATCAGCTACAATTTATTTTGGCTTTCCGTGCCATGATGCGTTTGCACAAAAAAATGAGCCATTACACAGAATTTACTTGGGATGATTTACAGATGGAGGAACAACTTTTTGCCGATTATACCAGTAAATATCTGGATTTAAAGGAAAAACTCGATCCTACTGATCCGTCTAAAAAAGCGTCTATTCTTAATGATATAGATTTTGAATTGGAATTGATTAGGCGTGATACAATCAATGTAACTTACATACTTCAGTTATTGATTAAATTCAAGTCGAAACATAGTGCGAAAGACAAAGAAAGTATTGAAAAAGATATATTCAATTTACTGAACACCGAGGTCTCATTAAGAAGTAAAAGAGAATTGATTGAAAAATTTATTCAGGAAAGTTTACCACATATCGAAGATACGGATGCCATTCCAGAAGAGTTTGAAAAATTCTGGAATGTAGAGCAAGAAAAAGCACTTCAGGAACTAGTCAAAACAGAAAATCTTTCCGAAGAAAAAACAGAAAGACTGATAGAAAATTATTTGTTTACAGAACGTGAACCTTTGCGAAAAGAAATTTTAGATTTACGGAAAGAAGGAAGACCAAGTGTATTAAAATCTAAGGAAATCGGAGATCGTATTCTAAATAAAATCATTGGATTCGTAGATACTTTTGTTAATGGGATATCAGGAAATTAATGTTTTATTCTAGTAGGATTCATAAGAATCAAAAATATTTAAGAGCGATAAATAAAGGATAGGTTTTAATTTTCCTATCCTTCTATTTTTGTATATTTGCCTTGAGCTAACGGAAAGACGTTGAAAAGCAAAGCAGTAAGCACTGTTACCAAATCGTTACCTGACTATCTTTGATAATCTTTATAAAAGCTTAGTATTCAACCTATACAGCTTTTTCCTGAAAACTTTAAAATATAAAATCATGAAAAGCACTACTTTTTTAACGATCTGTAGTCTGCTCATTTCAATTTTCTCATTCGGGCAGACCAGTACAGAAACTTTTGAAACCGAATCAAACGGAAGCACGAGTTTTACGGATAACGGAGTTATTTTTAATGTCATTTCACATGTCAGTGTGTTTGATATTCAGTCCAATTTCCCGGGAACAGGATGGTCCGGAACAGCAGTGGACAACAGATATATTGATAATTCCAACAACACGGCCTCTCCACCATCATTCAGTATCAAAACAACTTCTAACTTATTTAAAGTAAACAGATTCTGGATGTATCTTTCAGATCTTACCCTACAGCTCAATGTAGTGGGAAGTTTGACTATCACAGGAAAGCTGAGTGGTGTAACTAAGTTTACACAGACAAAAACAACCGGCTTCGCTACATCCCTGGGAGCTACAAATGGATATACACTGATTGACATGACGAATTTAAATGGTCAGAATTATTCCAATATCGTTATTGATGAATTACAGATAACAGCTAACGGGGGATTCAGATATGTCGGTTTTGATGCCTTTACCTGGGTAAAAGACAGTAATATAGTCCTGGGAACTTCCGAAACAAAGGCCGTAGTAAAAGAGGTAAGTATCTACCCAAACCCAACCACAGGGCCACTATCGATCAGAACAGAGAAAAATTCTGAAGCTCAGATTTATAGCCTGGAAGGAAAACTGCTACAAAGTGTACAGATTAAAAAAGGAGTAAATGATCTGGACATTTCAGACTTACCGAAAGGAGTTTATCTGATAAAAACACCAACAGAATCCAGTAAAATTATTAAGAAATAAAATTTTCACAAGTCACAGTCCCGATAAGATTCTAATACATGAATGGGAATTCCCTTGATCTGAAATGATTGAGGGATTTTTATTTTTTCAGTGCCAGCATATATTTATCAATGTACAATTGCTTTTCTTTTGATTTATATTGCTGTATATATCGGGGATGCTCCAGAACGGTCATTTTATCAAACAATTTTGCCTCTTGATTCAGTTTAGAAATAAAATCCGCATTCTTTTTGCCCAGAATAAAGACTTCGGAAGTATCCAGATTAAGGCTGATGTGTTTCTTCAGTGAATCAATCATAAAACCTTTGACGGACTCAAAGAGCTTTTTGTCATCATAATAATTTGCATTCAGCCATCCGGTTTTTGTTTTTCTTACAATAGCCAAAGGAAAAGGAGAATTGATATAAATGTTTTTGTAAAAATCTTCTGCTCCTCCATAGTCCGCAATCATATCATACATAAACACTGAAGAAACTTCGTGGGTGCGGGCAGACTTCATTTGTATGCCACATACACTTTCCAGTCTTTTGGTGTCGGTAAACGGAACTCCTGTGACGCCGGCGCCATGACGGCTGGGATTGATTCCGATCATAAACTTCCTTTTACTGGAATCATTATAGTACTTATGATAAAACTTTTGCATGACCACCATTGTTTCCGGATTATCCAGATACGGATTCAGGACTTCAAAACCTTCAGGAAGGTCTCCTGTGTACGTGAGGTTTTCATTGAATGCAATGACCTGATCAGCAAAAGTTTTATTCATTGAAGTCAGTTATTTTAAAGAAACATAATCATCTGACAGATCTAAAGCTTCGTCATCTTCATCTTCCTCGTCTTCGTAAGATAATTCTAATTCTATATCGATAAAGTGGATATAGACACCGCATATTCTTTCTTCCTGATCATAGGCAAAGTAAACAGGATATACACCATCTCCCACCCCACTGGCAAAAATAGGAATATGATATTCTGTATTGGGAACCTTCCAGTTGATCCAGTCTCCAAGATCTCTTTGGTTTTTCGGATTTTCTTTATAGCTTTCTGCAAACAGCCCGGCAAAATAATCATCATAAATATTGTCTACATCCAGCTCTTCGATAAACCTATCTACAAAAGGAACAACTTCCGGGTCGGTAATACAAGCTAAACCGGCATCCACATTGAATCCAAAAAACTCTCCTTCATTGGTATCTTCAAGATTTTCAATCCCGATTAATGCTTCTCTGTACATCACCGGCTTTTCCTTGGTAAATTCTACTTTCACCGCAGCATACCGATCTCCCCAGTCTTGCAGTTTTACCACGGCAATGGATACGGGAAAGTTTCCTTTGGGTACTTCGGTGAAATAAGGCTGTTCCTTTTTATTAAGATAAACAAGAGGATCTCTGACAATCACTTTTCCTGAAGGTAAAGAAACATCTCCGATGGCCATCACTTCCATTTTTTGATCCATAATTTCTTCAGAAGTAAAATACGTTTCAAGATCTACGGGAGATTCAAATTTACCCTTCACTTCTTCCCATTGTTGCATCCAGCTTTCGTTCATTATTTTTATTGTATGATTGAAGTTTAAAGATAGTGTATGAACAGGTAATTTGCAAAGGTTTTTGTGTTTAAGACTTCATGTGAATGATCGTTACTTTTCCCCACATTCATCTTTTTTGTAAATTAGCTTACAATGAAAAGATGAATAATGAGGATGATTCATTCATTAAAAACGATTAACCTCATGATTGGAATTATAGTAGAGCTATTCTTTTCCTGGCTCATCCTTCGTTTTACGCTTAAAAAAGATCTTTCTGTTTTAGGATTTCATAGTACTAAAAGCAGGCAGCTTCATTTTTGGTTTGGCTTTCTGATGGCTGCAGCTATTTATATTATCTACCAACTAATGTCTACACTTTTTGCTAATAATTACTGGGTGATCAGGAAACCAATCACAGGGTTTCAGGTATTGGCGGGTATCTGGTGGACGATCAAATCTGTGCTGTTTGAAGAATTACTCTTCCGGGGTGCCCTGCTTTATCTGGTCATGGAAAAATGGGGAGTAAAAAAAGCCTGTTTTCTCTCTGCGTTTTGTTTCGGAATCTACCATTGGTTTTCTTTCAGTGCTTTTGGAAATCCTCTCCAGATGGCCATTATATTCTTTATGACCGCTATTTTTGGTTTCATGCTTGCCTATTCTTTTGCACAGACCAGGTCTTTATATCTTCCGATCGGATTACATCTGGGATGGAATCTCATGGATATTGTCCTTTTTCCGGCGGCCCGCTACAACAGAACATTTTTGTAAAAGCCAACAGCAATCACCTTGAAGGCATCTTATCATTATTCGTCTTTCTGTTTCAGATTTTCGCGCTTCCTGTTCTTGTGTATTATTATCTACGTTTTGCTAAAGGGAAACATCATTCTTCCCGAGGTTTAAAACCTTGACATGATATCGAAAAAGTCCCTTTCAGTAAAACTGGAAGGGACTTTAATTTAAGTTGTATTTTGAATTAAATCAAACCAAACTGCTCGAAGTGATGCGTAAAATGTTTCTTATGCATCAGCTCCCACATTTCTTTATTTAATTTTCCGAACACATAGTTCATATGTTCTGCCTGAGGATTTTCTCTGTAATAAATCACAAAACGTTTCAGATTATCCAAAAATGATTGTTTTGCCGCCTCCAGATTTTTATGTGCTGGTTCAGGAAGTGAGCCATCTTCAGGCAGGAACGGAGCGGTAAATTCTTTTGGCATTTTTCTGTGATTATACAGGGAGTCCTGCCATTTTTCAAGATGTTCTTCAGGAGTGAAACATTTTTCTGCTTCAGGTTCTCCTAAACTTACCAGTAATGCCTGATCAAGATGTTCAATCATTTGCTGTGGTGACATTTTCCCCCATTGGGAAGGTGTATTTTCTGTCAGTCCGCTTAGTATTTTCTGAACATTTTTCACATTCAGATCAATGAAAGGAGATTGTTTTGCTACCAGTGTTAAAATTGTTGCTACACAAACGACCTCATCTCTTTGGTTAATTACTTCAACAAGCCATTTCACTACACCTGACGGGATGTTTCTTCCTTTTACGCCTCTGTTGATTTTTTCTTTTGCTGTTAAGTAGACGGTGATGGTATCTCCGGCATATACAGGCTTGAAGAAACTGCATTCTTCCAGTCCGTAATTGGCAATAACAGGTCCCTTTTTACCTGAAACAAATAATCCTGCAGCTGCTGAAAGGATAAAATATCCGTGAGCTACCGTTTTATCAAAGATTGTACCTGTCAGACTCGTTGCATCTGTATGTGCATAGAAGTGGTCCCATGATACGTTGGAGAAGTTTACAATATCAGCGTCTGTTACAGTTCTTCCTGCTGTTTCCAATGAATCTCCTACTTCAACTTCTTCAAAGTATTTCTGGAAAGGATGTTTGTCTGAGAATTTCTTTTCTGCTCCCTGCTGATAAATTTTAGTGATGGCTTTCAAAACATCAGGAGAACCCTGAATTGCTGTTTTCTGTAAGAAGAAATGAAGACCGCTCAGACCGCCCATTTCTTCACCTCCGCCGGCTCTACCCGGTCCTCCGTGCATTAATGTCGGAAGTGGTGAACCGTGGCCGGTACTTTCTTTTGCATTGTCTCTGTTCAGAACAAAGATTCTTCCGTGTTGTGAAGCCATTTTCCATGAAGTCTCAGCAATGAAGTTTTCATCGTGAGAAATGATGGACCCTACCAAACTTCCTTTTCCTCTTTTTGCCAGCGCTGCCGCTTCTTCTGCATCTTTATAAGGCATTAATGTAGATACCGGCCCGAAAGCTTCTACATCATGAGAGATATTTTTTTCGAAAGGGCTATCGTTCAGGAATAGTTTAGGACTCATAAATGCTCCTTTTTCATAGTCGGCATCTACCAGTTCGTGTTTTCCGTCATAGATAAGCTCTGTTTCTGCTTTCAGCATATTTACTTTTCTCAGAACCTCTTCGTATTGTTGTTTTCCAACCAAAGAACCCATTTTTGTTTCTCTGCTTAACGGGTTTCCGATTTTTGTCTGATCTAAGGCTTTAGATAAAGCATTCTGTACATCACCAATTAGGTGTTCAGGAACAATAATCCTTCTGATGGCAGTACATTTCTGGCCTGCCTTTGTAGTCATTTCGTTACGAACTTCTTTGATGAATAAATCGAATTCCGGAGTTCCCGGTTTTGCTTCCAATCCAAGGATAGAACAGTTCAGAGAATCTGCCTCCATATTGAAGCGAACAGCATTTCCGGCAACCGAAGGAAGAGACTTTAATTTTCTGCCTGTTTGGGCAGAGCCTGTAAATAAAACGGAGTCTCCATCCTGAACATAATCAAGAATATTTCCGGGTTCTCCACAAACCAACTGAATCGCTCCATCAGGTAATACTCCACTTTCAATCATATCCTGAAATACTGCATTGGTGAGATATGATCCGAATGGAGATGGTTTTACAATTGACGGTACTCCTGCCAACAATGATGTGGATAACTTTTCCAACATTCCCCAAACAGGAAAATTATAGGCATTAATCTGTACAGATACTCCTTCACTAGGCGTTAAAATATGAGCTCCCAGGAAAGTTCCGTTGGCAGAAATTTTCTGTGTATCTCCATCTACCCAGAACGGAGTATTGGGAAGCATTCTTTTGCCAGTCCCGAATAGGTAAAGAAAGTTCCGAAACCTCCTTCGATATCTACCCATGAATCAACATGCGTTGCTCCTGTTTTATATGATAATTCGTAATATTTTTTCTTTCTTTCTAAAAGGTAAAGCGCCACTTTTTTCAACATCTCTCCACGGTCGTAGAAAGTCATTGATGAAAGGTTTTTATATCCTACTGTTCTTCCGTAGTCGAGTGCCTGCCCAAAATTGAGCCCTTCTGTATCTGAAACAGCAACCTGTTCTCCTGTAACAGCGTTGTACAAAGGGATTCCGTTTCCGTTACCTTCTACCCATTGCCCGTAGATATAGTTTTTTAATTTTTCCATATAATATTAATTTAACAATGCATCAATCTAACAGTCTATCTATACTGAGGTTCTGTGTTTTACTCAGATCAAAATGGATTGTTACATTTTTTACACTGGTATATAGTTAGATTTATTACTTATTTTGGTTCCTGATAGGGAAACTTTTTCACCAATCCTTCATACAAGCTTCTGTGAAGAATCGTTGCATGATTGTCTGCTTCCATCATTTTATATTCTACTGTCCAGTTTTTCTTATTTGATTTCTTCAGGACATCATACCATTCTTCAGCATCTTTTACCATTACCGGATGTTCTCCTTTTCCTACAGAAACATACACAAACTTTTTGGTGTCGTGAGATTTGGACAATAATGTTCCGGCTTGCTTTAGCAGGCTTTCATCATCCCACCATAAGCTTGGACTGATGATAAAGTAGTTGTCAAACATTTCCGGTTTTTTCAAAAGGATCTCTGTTGTCACAAGCCCTCCTAAAGACTGACCGAAAATATATTTCTCTGTAGTTTTAAACTGGCTCTCAATATAAGGTTTCAATTCTTTTTCCAGAAAAGCAATAAACTTATCAGAATGACCCGCTGTAGGAAAATCTTTCTGCAAGTCTTTTAAATCGGTATGAAATGTAAAATCTCTTTTCCTGTCTACATTGGCAATTCCTACCACGATCGTTTCCGGCATAGAATACATTTCATTAAAGAACTGTACTAATCCTGAAACATGAATAAAGTCCTCATTGATGCTTCCATCTAAAAGATAAATGACCGGATATGATTTTGTTTTGTCAAATCCCTGAGGCAGATAGATATTTAAAGTTCTATCTTCATGTAAGGTTTTAGATTTAAATGTTCTCACCTCTCCTATTGTAAGCGGTTTTACTGTTGCAGTTTGTCCCGACATCATAGCATTCGCAGCCCATAGAATACTGCAAAAAATCAAAGCTTTTTTAATCATGTTTAATTCTGTTTCAATTTGTTGATCATAATTAATTAGTCTACATCCAAAAAATCATATTCCATATGAGATTGATGATAGGCAACAAAGATATCTAAAGTATCAAAATAGCGCATGATCTCTGACCTGCAAATTTTGCTTGGCTTATTCACATTCAGATATGAACTATATTGGTTATAAGCTTTTGCGTAAGCATTCAATAAATCACTAAACCCCTTCATTAATAATCCTATTTACTTTACATCGTCCCAGATACTGTAATCCACAATCTTTGTAGGAGTCTGCTGAACATATCCGGTGAATGGCTCACAAGGCAAAATGGCTTCTTTTCCCTCTCTTGCCAATTCCTGATAGAGTTTGGTTCCTTCTGTTTTCCAACGGATCATCTCATCGGAAACATCACGGATAATTTTCGCCGGGCTTCCCACGATTAATTTTCGGGGTTCACATCTGAAGTTTGCCGGAACAAAAGCCAGGGCACCGACAATACTTTCGTCACCGATATACGCTTTGTCCATCACAACGGAGTTCATTCCGATTAAACAGTTTTTCCCTATGTGACCGGAATGAATAATCGCACCATGTCCGATATGAGCTGATTCCTCTAAAATCGTTTCTATATTGGGGAAAACGTGAAGAGTACAGTTTTCCTGTACATTCGCGCCATCTTTGATGATGATCTTCCCCCAGTCGCCACGGATTACCGCATTGGGGCCTATATATACTTCTTCACCTATTTCTACATTCCCGATAATCACCGCCTGCGGATGGATATAAGCAGAAGGCTTGATGATGGGACGAATTCCGTGGTATGAGTAGATGTTCATAAAATTTAAATTTAATATACCAATTTAACAATGTAACAGTCTAGCAATACATTCAACATTGTTATATTGTTAAACTGTTACATTGTTACATTATTGGAAGAATTATACTCTTTCAATCACCATTGCATATCCTTGTCCGACACCGATACAAAGGGTACACAATGCATATTTTTTATTTTGTTTCTGAAGTTCCATAGCTGCAGAACCGATGATTCTTGCTCCCGAAACTCCCAGCGGGTGTCCAATAGCAATAGCCCCACCGTTAGGATTTATTCTTGCGTCATCATCCTGTAATCCCAGACTTCTGGTGACTGCTAAAGCCTGAGCAGCAAATGCTTCATTTAATTCAATAATGTCCATATCTCCTAAGGAAAGATTTAATCTTTTCAAGAGCTTTTGAGTGGCTTCTACGGGACCTATTCCCATAATTCTGGGTTCTACACCAGCTACGGAAGATCCCAGAATCTTCGCTTTTGGTTTTAATCCGTATTTTTTTACGGCTTCTTCACTGGCCAGAATCAAAGCAGCAGCTCCATCATTCATTCCAGAAGCGTTTCCGGCAGTTACCGTTCCTTCTTTTCTGAATGCAGGACGAAGTTTTGCCAGTCCTTCGATAGAAGATGTTGGTTTAATAAACTCATCCTTTTCAAAAACAACAGGATCACCTTTTCTTTGAGGAATTTCAACTTTTACAATTTCTTCCGCCAGTCTTCCGCTTTCCTGGGCTTTTGTTGCTTTTTGCTGTGACCAAAGGGCAAATTTATCCTGATCTTCTCTATTGATCTGGTGCATATCGGCAAGGTTCTCTGCTGTTTCACCCATTCCGTCAACACCGTACATTTCTTTCATTTTCGGATTCACAAAACGCCATCCGAAAGTTGTATCATACATCTGACTGTCTCTTCCGAAAGCGGCACTAGGTTTTGACATTACATAAGGGGAACGTGTCATATGCTCTACACCACCAGCAATGTAAATCTCCCCTTCTCCTGCTGCAATGGAGCGGAACGCATTTGCTACGGCGGACATCCCTGAAGCACAAAGTCTGTTGACTGTTTCGCCACCTATTTTATAAGGAAGACCAGCCAATAAGAGCCCCATTCTTGCTACATTTCTATTATCTTCTCCCGCTTGGTTGGCACATCCGAAGATGACATCCTCAATTTCCTCTACCGGAACTTCCGGGTTTCTAGCGACTACCTCTTTGATAACTATTGCAGCTAAATCATCTGCTCTTACTTCTGATAGACCTCCCTGTAATTTTGAGATGGGAGTTCTGACATAGTCTATGATGTATACGTTGTTCATAATTATTTTAATATAACAATTTAGCAGTGTAACAGTGTAACAATACTAGATTGATGGATTTTTATTTAAACTTGTACTTAATATTTTATATATTATCTTTCCAATCTTTGTAATTTGAACTTATAATTTTTCTTCAAAAGGATAAGTTATAGAGTTCTTACACAGATATAGCCCATATTTGGTTTCTTCCAATTCTTTAGCTACAATTTTAATTTTATTTACAAAATCATTCTTACTGTGAGGGTTTTATGCCTCAAAGCATTTGCACCTATACTTGTTCCGGAACGTAATAGTTGTTTTGCAATAACAAATTTTCTTTTTTCTTCTAACAATTCACAGAATTCAATTATATCTAAAGAAAATTAAACAGTTTTCTCAATTAATGGATTATTTTCGAAATTTATCATTTGTGTCAGAAATTAATTTTCTATTTATTATTGGTACATTGTTATACCGGAATATTATTACATTGAACTTATAGTTCGGTTACTTTTTTTCCGATTTTATAAACCGTCCCTACAAATTTGGCAATCAGTTCATTGTTTTGATTGGTAATTTTAATATCGTAGACCGCTGTTTTTCTGGTATCATTCACCAGAGTACTTTCTGCTCTGAAAAGATCACCTTCTTTTCCTGCTTTTGTAAAATTGATGATACAGTTAAGTGCTACAGCAGCATCTCCGGTATTGTTTGAGGAGAATGCCAGTGCAGAATCCGCAAAGGCAAAAGTTACGCCTCCGTGAACTGTTTTAAGTCCATTAAGCATTTCCTTTTTAATAGGCATTTCTATTAAACAATAATTTTCTTTAACTTCAATCATCCTGATATTCATCCATTGGGAAAATTCATCCTGATTGAACATATAATCTGCAACTTGTCTCGGATTCATTTCTATACTTTTATTATTTCTTCATAGAGTTGGTCAGATAACCTGTCATAAATACTCATGGTTTTACCCAGAATGATTTGTTGATATGAAAGGTCTTCAGCATCAGATGAGTTATCAGTTTCATAAGAAGCTTTTAAATCAATTCCATGTTCATTTGCCAACCTATTGATCAGCTCCCTGTATTTGTCATTAAACTTCCCAAGTAATCCGAGTCTTTCCTCATCATTCACAGAAGAAGCTTCCTGAATTAAGTATTCTTTTTCTATTAAAAGCCTTGTTTCCAGCTCCGCTCTGAGTTCCTCTATATTCATCTGTAATTATAGTTTTCTCAGCAAAGGACTTTGTCTGTACCTTTCTTCCTGATATTCGTTGTAAAGGTTCTGCAGGGTCTCTGAAACTTTTGAATATCCTAATTCTTTTCCCCAGCTTAATAATCCTTTCGGATAGTTTACCCCTTTCTGCATTGCCAATTCGATATCCCCGTCATTGGCCACACCGAGTCTTTTGGCCTCTACAGCCTCATTAATCAACATGGAAATGATTCTTAAATAGATTTGCTGATACAAAGCTTCATCTTTTTGGGCAACCGGTTTTTCAGCTCCTTCATTGTAATCATAGAACCCTTTTCCTGTCTTTCTGCCATGAAGCTTGGCTTCTGCCATTCTTTGCTGAAGTAAAGAAGGTTTGTACTTAGGATCGTAGAAATAGTCTTTATAAACCGTTGTTGTTACGGCAAAATTCACATCTACCCCGATGAGATCCATTAATTCAAAAGGTCCCATTTTAAAGTTTCCTAAGGTTTTCATTGCCTCATCCACCTGCTCAGGTGTTGCGATATTTTCTTCAACGATTCTGAGCCCTTCTCCATAATACGGACGTGCAATTCTGTTCACAATAAATCCGGGAATATCTTTGGCGATAACCGGTGTTTTTCCCCATTCTTTCATGAGGTTGTATATTTTTTCTGCTAAAGTTTTTTCTGTTAATAAAGATGGAATAACTTCCACTAAAGGCATCAACGGAGCCGGATTGAAAAAGTGAATTCCGATGAAACGCTCCGGTTTCTTTAGTTCTGCACCAAGAGAGGTGATGGAAATGGATGAAGTATTGGAACCGATCACACAATCTTCTGAAACATAGTTCTCAAGCTCAGTGAAAACTTTGGTCTTGATGTCTTTGTTCTCGATAATCGCTTCGATGACTAAATCAGAATCTTTTAAATCCTGTAAGGCCTCTCCTTTTGTGATATTATTTCTGATTTCAGAGGCTTTATCTTCAGTAATTTCACCTTTCTCTGCAAGTTTCTGAAGGGTTTTCTCTAAACCTGAAAGTGCTTTATCAATTTGTGGAGCATTAGCGTCAAATACGACAACTTTGCATCCTGCGGTTGCAGCTACCTGGGCAATTCCGATTCCCATGGTTCCTGCACCAATAATTCCAATATTCATAGTTAAAAAAATAATGTAACAGTGTATCAGTTTACCAATGTAACAATTTTGTCAAAAATTGATTCTTGAAACAACATCTCTATTGGTAAACCGTTACACTGATAAATTGTTATATTAATATTATTTTCCTTTATAATCAGGTTTTCTTTTCTGTAAAAAGGCATTTACACCTTCGATGAAGTCTTCTGTCTCTGCTGCTTCCTGCTGCAAATCGCCTTCAAGCTCCAACTGCTCTTTTAAAGTATTGGTGTATGAATTTGCGAAAGCTTTTTTGGTAAGCTTAATCGCTGCTGTCGGCATATTGGCCATTCTTTCCAGAATTTCCATTGACTTCGTTGTGAATTCTTCTTCACTGAATACTTCAGCTACAAGTCCGTAAGATTTAGATTCCTCTGCAGATAGTTTCTTACCTGTAAAGGCTAAATAATTGGCTAATTGTCTACCTAAAAGTTTCGGTAAAAAATATGTACCTCCGGTATCCGGAATCAATCCGATATTTGAAAATGCCTGTGAAAAATAAGCTTTATTATTTGCCAACACGAAATCACAAATCAACGCCAGCATTGCACCGGCTCCTACTGCGGGACCATTTACCAAAGCAATAACAGGTTTTTTGCAACGGGTAACTTCCATTACTAATGGATTATAATAGTCTACCACAATTTTTCTGATGATATCCTGATCGTGGTGTTCTTTACCTACGGCGAAAGCTTCTTCAAGATTTTGACCGGAACAGAAAGCCCTTCCTCTTCCGGAGATGGCAACACATCTTACGGTTTCGTCTTCGCTACATTCTTTCACAAAGTCTTTTAAATCCGACAAAGCCGGTTTTGTAAGAGCATTCATCGTTTCAGGCTGATTCAGGTAAGCGATTTTAAGCTTCCCGTCAAAATGTGTTTCAATATCGAGTTGTGTGTACATAATAATAGTTTTGCAATTTTATTTAACAATGCACTAATTTAATAATATAAATCAATGTAACAGTCTACGAATTTAACAATGTAGCAATGCCATCGTTATGTTCTGCATAGTCCGTAAACTTCATAGCTAAAAAGGTTGTAACCAGTCTTCGTATTGTTATTTCTTAATGACATTTAAAATAATCAAACGGTTCCAGGCAGTCTAAGCACTGATATGAGGCTTTGCACAGGGTAGATCCGAATCTGCTGATCTGTTTTGAGTTCATAGAACCACAGCGTGGACATTTTTTCGGTTTTCCGATATGATGTTCATCGGCTCCTTTTTCCGGAGGGGTGATTCCGAAAGCACGAAGTTTCTCTCTCGCTTCATCTGTCAACCAGTCTGTTGTCCAGATCGGAAACATTTTGGTCACTACTTTTGCATCCCAACCATTTTCCTTCATCATTTTGATAATATCCTCTTCGATGGTAAACATTGCAGGACACGCAGAATAAGTAGGCGTAATGGTCACTTCACAAGTATTCTCACCAGTGATTTGTGCATCTCTCACGATTCCCAATTCCACGATATCAATGACCGGGATTTCCGGATCGGGAATGGTTTTTAATAAGTGTAATAAGTTGTTCATTATTCATTTGAGAATTGGATCATTCGAAAACTTAAAAATGAAATGCAGATGTCATTTTTAAATTAACTCATATTCAAATTGTCTCATTATTTTTTACCAAGTACATCCCGGATATGCCCTCTGCATATATTGAAGTTCGCAAAGAATATATCCGAAGTATTCTGTGTGATATCCTGTTCTGGATTTCGGCTGCATAAACGGATTCGTTGGATATTCTAATCCAAAGCTTTGGAAATCTTTTTCTGTGATGGCAACGAACTCTTTGTACAAGTCATCGACATTGGGAACGATATTCAGGACAACAAGATCATCCTCGCCTTCTGATTTGGCAAAAAGGCCTTTGGTGTATTCCCAGATATTTTCAATTGCATTCTCTAAACGTGTACGGCTTTCTTCTGTTCCCTGGGCAAAGATTTTCATCCACGAAGAAGTATGGGTATAGTGATACCTTACCTCTTTTAATGATTTCTGTGCAATTGCAGAAAGTTCTTCATCCGCAGAGCTTGATAATGCTTCATACATTAATTTCTGATAGACAGAAAAGACGTATGTTTTAAGGATGGTCTGTGCATAATCTTCATTGGGAAGCTCTGTCCAGTGGGCGTTGATATATTCATGCTCGTATCTTAAGAAGGCAATATCATCTTCACTTTTACCATTGTCTATAAGCCGTGACGCATAGACGTAAAAGTTATTAGCCTGGCCCAGCTCATCCAAAGCAATATTGGTTAATGCAATGTCTTCCTCAAGATATGGTCCCTGTCCACACCATTCGGATAGTCTCTGGCCCATAATGAAGCTGTCATCAGCTAATTTCAGTAAATAATTATATAGTGCGTTCATTGTTGAGTAGATTTCAGACTTCAGATTTCAGATTTCAGATCGACAAAAAAGTCTAGTATCTGAGTTCTCATATCTTACAATCTTGATTAATTACATATTTTTCACATCGTTTGGAATCTCGTAGAAAGTCGGGTGACGATATAATTTGTCATCAGCCGGATCAAAGAAAGCTTCTTTATCCACACCTTCAGAAGTCACGATATATTTGCTTGGAACTACCCAAACAGAAGTTCCTTCTTTTCTTCTTGTATAAACGTCTCTTGCGTTTTGTAAAGCCATTTCTGCTGTTGGGGCCTGTACAACTCCAACATGTTTGTGAGATAATCCCGGTTTAGTCTGAATAAACACTTCCCACATATCTAAATTTGCCATAGTCAAATTAATTTAACAATGTATCAATGTACCAGTTTATCAATGGAATCTTCGCTTTGTTCGGAATGACCATTGATTGTTACATTGTTACATCGGTATATTGTTACATTATTATATTACTTCTTTTTGTTGTTTTTTCTGCGTAAGCGATTGCTGCTTCTTTTACCCAGGAGTTTTCTCTCTGAGCTTTTCTCTTCGTTTCGATACGTTTTTTATTTGCAGGGCCGTTTCCTTTTAAGATTTCCATGAATTCATCCCAGGGAAGTTCTCCGAAATCGTAATGCTGCCTTTCCTCATTCCATTTCAGGTCTTTATCAGGAATAGTTAATCCAAGGAATTCTGCCTGAGCAACGGTAACGTCGATAAACCTCTGGCGAAGACTGTCGTTACTTTCCCTTTTCACCCTGTAATTCATAGAGATTTTAGAGTTTGGAGAGCTGTCATCATTCGGTCCGAACATCATCAGTGCCGGCCACCAGAAACGGTTTAATGAAGCCTGAGCCATTTCTTTCTGTTGTTTGGTCCCACGGCAAAGAGCCATCAGAATTTCATACCCTTGTCTTTGGTGGAAAGATTCTTCTTTACAAATCTTCACCATAGCTCTTGAATAAGGTCCATAGGAATTCCCCATTAACATTACCTGGTTCATAATTGCCGCACCGTCAACCAACCAACCGATAGCTCCGATATCAGCCCAGCTTAACGTCGGATAATTGAATATACTCGAGTATTTTGCTTTTCCTTCCAGCATATCTTCGTAGGTGGCATCCCTGTCTGCCCTGATACTTCCGTCTCCTAAAGTTTCTGTTGCAGAGTAAAGATATAAACCATGCCCGGCCTCATCCTGAACTTTTGCCAAAAGCGCCATTTTTCTTCTCAACGAAGGAGCTCTTGAAATCCAGTTGGCCTCGGGCAGCATTCCCACAATTTCAGAATGGGCATGCTGTGAGATCTGACGAACCAACAGCTTTCTGTAATCATCAGGCATTACATCTTTTGGTTCTACTTTATTTTCGTCATGTACGTATTGTACAAATTTTTCTAGGTCCATTTTTTTGTTTTTTTGTAAAATGTAAAAAGTATTAATGTAGTTATGATTACAATTTACATTCAATCGTTACTACAAATTAAACATCATAATTAAGCATCACCACATTCGTTGTCGGGTGACATTGGCAGGTAAGAACGAAGCCTCTGGCTACTTCTTCTTCGGTAAGCGCATAGTTTTTCTCCATGAAAACTTCTCCTTCCAAAACCTGTGCTTTACACGTACAGCAAACACCTCCTTTGCATGCAAAAGGAACGGGAAGCTGGTCTTTCAATGCTTTATCTAAGATACTTTCTTTTTTAGAATTAAGGTGGAACGAATATTCATCATCATCGATAATCACCGTTACCATACTTTCAATATTCGCAATAGCCTTGAATTCATCACTCATTTCCTCCGTATTCTCTTCGTCAGGAGCCGTGAAATATTCAAATAAAACCTGAATAGCAGGTACTTTCTTATCTTTTTTCAGATAGTCCGCAATCCCTTTGATCATTTCTGAAGGCCCGCAAATAAAATAAGTGGCTTCTCTGATGTCAATATCAGTATACCTTTCAAACAACTGATCTAATTTCTCAGGAGAGATCCTTCCTTCAAAAACAGGATCTTCATGTTTCTCGCGGCTTACAAGGTATACAACTTTAAGTCTACCGTTGAATTGCTCTACCAGTTTATCAATTTCATTTTTTCTCAAAACATGATTCATACTTCTGTTGCTGTAGAACAGGTAAGCATTGCTGTCGGGCTCCTGATAAAGGCTTTCTTTAATATTAGACAAAACAGGGGTAATACCGCTTCCTGCCGCCAGACCAATGTACGTCTTCACATTGGTAGGATGATAAGAAGTATTGAAACCACCCATAGGAGGCATTACTTCTAACATTTCATCCATATGAAGATGCTCATTGAAATATCCTGATACCTTTCCGCCTTCCAGTAATTTCACCAACACTTCCAGTCTGTTACTTTTCTCACTGGGAGCGTTACAAATTGAGTAAGAACGTCTTTCTTCATTTCCGTTGATCATCATTCGGAAATTCAGGTATTGTCCTTGTTTGAATCTGAACTTATCTTTCAGTTCTTCAGGAATCTCTACGGCTACACTGACTGCATCCGGAGTATCTTTCTGAACTTTAACTGTTTTAAGTTTATAAAATGAATTCATTATTTTTTTAGTATTCTATTAATTTTTCCACCTTCGCACTTTGGCAAACTATCCTGAGCATGGACTTTCACTTTTGTAGTGATCCCTACTCTTTTCTTGATTTCGTTTTCTATGTTTTTTCCGAATTTTCCGACAAAATTAAAATAATCGTCGGTATTTGCTTTTATTTTTTGAGCATCTACAAGCTCATCATCAATTTCCACATCAATATCCAAAGCGACACACATATGTTCTTTTTCTATCGGAGTCAAATAATAATTGGGAACCACGCCTTTTATATGTGAAAAAGCATCTTCAATCTGACTCGGATACACATTTACTCCCCTTACAATCAGCATATCATCCGCTCTGCCAACAATAGGTCTCATTTTCACCATTGTTCTTTTGGCATTCTCATCATAATAAAGACTTGTAATATCATTTGTCCAGTAGCGTAAAAGCGGCATTGCTTTCTTGGTTAATGTTGTGATGACCAATACTCCTTCTTCTCCGAAAGGAACCGCTTCTTTTGTGACAGGGTCCAGAATTTCTGGATAAAAATGATCTTCCCAGATGTAAGCGCCTCCTTTTTCTTCAAAGTCCTCCATAGAAACTCCGGGGCCTATTATTTCACTCAAACCGTAAATATTTGTGGCATGCAGTCCCAGTCTTTCTTCAATATGGTTTCTTATGATTTCTGTCCATGGTTCTGAGCCCAATACGGCATACTTAAGACTGATTTCATCAGCAGATATTCCTCTTTTTGCAAATTCATCTGCTATCGTCAGTGCATAAGATGGAGAGCAGCAGATGACTTCAGGCCTAAAGTCTATAATCAGATCAACCTGTCTGGCAGTCATTCCTCCGGAAATAGGAAGAACACTCATTCCTAATTTTTCTGCACCGTAATGAAGGCCAAGACCTCCTGTGAAAATTCCATAGCCATATGCATTATGCAATTGCATTCCCGATCTTGCACCGGCGGCATTCAAAGATCTGGCAACGACTTCGCTGAAAAGATCTACATCTTCTTTGGTATATCCTACTACTGTTGGCTTTCCTGTTGTTCCGCTTGAGCAGTGAATCCTTTGGAGTTCACTTTTAGGAACAGCAAATAACCCGAAAGGATAATGGTCCCTCAAATCCTGTTTGTACGTAATCGGAAGTTTAGTGATATCCTCAATCGACCTTATATCCCGTGGAGACATACCCAATTCATCAAATTTCCTTTTATAAAATTCCGACTTCTCTCCCACGTAGCTGATCAAATTGATCAACCGATCGGTTTGAAGCTGTCTCAACTGACCCAGCTCCAGATATTCAACTGAAAAATCCATAAAACTAACTAACATTTGTTAGGTGTAAATTTAAAAAGATTTTGCTATCTGACAAAATTTTTATGATTTTCGTCATATTTTGAATGATTCTAAATAATTAAAAATAGAATATATGCCGGACTAATACTATTAGAAATACTTTTGCCGGAACGAATACATTATGCATTTCGATTGCCTAACAGACCAAAAAGAATCTTGTTTCTGATTTCCTCTGTAATCTCGTCGGTAGAATCGCTGCTTCTCTTAAACCAGAAATAAGAATTATTTAAAGTATGAAGAATAAATCGTGTAGTGAAGGAGGGAGATTTCAGTTCCCAGCCCTCTGCCTGGTAAATCTCTGAAATAAGCGCTTCTACTTCCTGCTGGTAGTTTTTTCTCAACTCTACAAACTCAGGAAGTCTTTCTTCCAGATGTTTCCATTCGTTGGAATAGATGTGGGTCACATCACGGTTTTTAAGAACAACAGAAAGGTGTTTATCCAGAAAAAGGTTCAGTTTATCTTTCGGACTGATATCGGTACTTTTTACTTCCTGAAGCTGATCGAAAAACTCCTGTGCAATGCCAAAACAGATCCATTCCAGAATTTCTTCCTTTGAACGGATGTGTGCATATAAAGAGGCAGCCTTAATATTAAGCTTTGTAGCCAGGTCTCTTACAGAGCTTCCCATATAACCTTTCTCTTTGAAAAGCTCTACGGCTACATCTAATATTTTCCTTTGTTTTTCTTTAAGTTCCATTTGTAAAAATGCAAAAGTAGTTATTCTGATTTAAAATGCTGTTTTTTTGAGGGTAAAAGAGAGAAAGTTTCAAAAGTTAGCTGTTTTCAAAAGGCTTTTCGGCTTTTTAAGATGACGATTTCATCCAGGTATGACTATTTGTTCACCGATTTCAGAGAAAAAATTAAAGAATCGGAAATTTTGTCAAGTTAATTTTACGTTAAATATACCAATTTCGGAAATTTTGTCCATATTTTTTGTAAATTTAATAATTGAACAGTTTTTGCGATACAGTCATCGATTAAATGATTAAATAATTGATGGCATTGAGAAACTGAACCTCAGAATTTAGTTTCTTGATGTTATTTTAAACCTGAACTTACAAACGAATCATTACCAAAAATATATAAAATATGAACTTAAACCAATATACTGTAAAATCACAAGAAGCCATCCAGGCAGCTCAACAGGTCGCTATGGAATTAGGCAATCAAAGTATCGAACCTCAACATCTCCTTGAAGGAATTTTTCAGGTAGATGAAAATATATCACCTTTTCTACTAAAAAAATCTGAAGCAGATGCGAATTTAGTGAGAGAAAGAAACCGTGAAAATTTAGAAAAACTTCCTAAAGTACAAGGGGGAAATATTTATCTTTCACAATCAGCCAATAAAGTTTTACTGGATGCTCCCAATATCGCCAAGAAAATGGGTGATGAATATGTAACCATTGAGCATTTATGGCTATCTCTTTTGGAAACAAACTCAGAAGTATCTAAAATGCTCAAGGATATGGGCGTTACAAAAAGCCTGCTGGAAGGTGCTATCAAAGAATTAAGAAAAGGAAGCAAAGCTACTTCTGCCAGTTCGGAAGAGACTTATCAATCCTTGAATAAATATGCTAAAAACTTTAACGAATTAGCAGCTGAAGGAAAACTGGACCCTGTGATCGGACGTGATGAGGAGATCAGAAGAGTTCTCCAGATCCTTTCCCGAAGAACTAAAAACAACCCTATCCTTATCGGAGAACCGGGTGTTGGTAAAACGGCAATTGCTGAAGGAATTGCGCACAGAATTATCAGTGGCGACGTTCCCGAAAACCTCATGGATAAAACATTATTCTCGCTAGACATGGGAGCTTTGATCGCCGGAGCAAAATACAAAGGTGAATTTGAAGAGCGTTTAAAATCTGTTGTCAATGAAGTGATCAAATCAGACGGACAGATTATCCTTTTCATTGATGAGATCCATACGCTTGTAGGAGCCGGAGGCGGTGAAGGTGCCATGGATGCGGCAAACATTCTGAAACCTGCTTTAGCCAGAGGCGAATTAAGAGCTATCGGAGCTACTACCCTGAACGAGTACCAAAAGTATTTCGAAAAAGATAAAGCATTAGAAAGACGTTTCCAGAAAGTGATGGTGGAAGAGCCCGATACAGAATCTGCTATTTCGATCCTTCGTGGGATCAAAGATAAATATGAAGCCCACCACAAAGTAAGAATCAAAGATGAGGCAATCATTGCAGCAGTGGAAATGTCTCAAAGATATATTTCAGACCGCTTTTTACCGGATAAAGCCATTGACCTGATCGATGAGGCTTCCGCAAAATTAAGAATGGAAATCAATTCAAAACCGGAAGAGCTGGATGTTTTAGACAGAAGGTTGATGCAGCTGGAAATTGAATTGGCCGCTATTTCAAGAGAAGGTAACCAGACTAAAATCGACCATTTAAAAGAAGATATCGCTAAAATTTCTGAACAGAGAAATGAGATCAATGCAAAATGGCTGAAAGAAAAACAGAAAAGTGAAGATTTAACTCAGATAAAAAAAGAGATTGAATCCTTAAAACATGAAGCAGAAAGAGCTTCCAGAGCAGGAGATTATGCCAAAGTTGCAGAAATTCAGTATGGGAAACTGCGTGAAAAAGAGGATGAGCTTGCCAAAGTGGAGCTTGAAATGCAAAACCATCAGAATGAACTGATCAAGGAGGAAGTTACAGCAGAAAACATTTCTGAAGTCATCGCAAAATGGACAGGTATTCCGGTTACAAAACTATTACAGTCTGAAAGAGATAAATTATTGAATTTAGAGGCTGAGCTTCACCACAGAGTCGTAGGACAGGACGAAGCCATCCAGGCAGTAGCAGATGCAATCAGAAGAAACAGAGCCGGGCTGAGTGATGATAAGAAACCTATCGGATCATTCCTGTTCCTCGGAACAACCGGTGTGGGTAAAACCGAACTGGCAAAAGCACTGGCTGAATTTTTATTCGATGATGAAAACAATATGACCAGAATTGATATGAGTGAGTACCAAGAGCGTCATAGTGTTTCCAGATTGGTCGGAGCGCCTCCGGGATATGTAGGATATGATGAAGGTGGACAATTGACTGAAGCCGTAAGAAGAAGACCTTATTCTGTTGTGCTTCTTGATGAGATTGAAAAGGCACATCCTGATGTTTTCAACACCCTTTTACAGGTGCTGGATGACGGTCGTCTGACCGATAATAAAGGACGTGTCGTGAATTTTAAAAATTCAATCATCATCATGACCTCTAATTTAGGTTCACATCTGATCCAAGAGAATTTTGAAAACTTAACCGAGGAAAACCAGGATGAGATTGTGGATAAAACCAAAGAAGAAGTATTCGATTTATTGAAACAGACCTTACGCCCGGAATTCCTGAACAGAATTGATGAGATTGTGCTGTTCCAGCCTTTAAGAAAAAAAGAAATCGGAAAAATCGTTCAGTATCAGTTGAGAGGATTCAATGATCTATTGGCTAAACGAAATATTATCATGACCTTCACCCAGGATGCTGTAGATTATCTGATGGACAAAGGATATGATCCGGCTTTCGGAGCAAGACCTTTAAAAAGAGTAATCCAGCAGGAAGTCCTGAACAAACTTTCTAAAGAGATCCTTGCCGGAAATGTAAAAGACGGAGACAGAATCACATTGGATTACTTCGTAGAAACAGGTTTGGTTTTCAGACCTACCGAAAAATAAAATAGTTTTTTTTCATATACATTAATTTTTTGTAAGTAAGTGCTGTAGAGAAACCTACAGCACTTATTTTTACCTATTTTGTCTATAGATGGTGAAATATGAGTATCTTTATCATACCGAACAAATTAATAACTAAAACAAAATCAACATGAAAAAGTTAAAAAGAAACGATTTAAAGAAAATCGAAGGGGGCGCAGCCCAGATTATCAGTTGTGATATCAATATGATGTGTCCTCGGGGATTATGTTGCTCAACGGGCGATATCTGCAGAGATCCCAGAAAATACATGTGCATCTAAAAGTAAACGGAGATTTTTCTCCGTTTTTTATTTTTTATAGAATTATTTACTTTCGTCTTTTTGTAATATTATGATTGGCAATCCGTAAAAACACGGTAAAATTAATAGTATAATTCCCTATTTATTATTATACTTTATGATATAATTTTTTACGAAATTTGCGTATTAACTTATTATAAACAACTAAGCTATGAAAACAGATTCTATGAATGATTCTTTGCAACCTGGCAGAATGTCGAACAAATTGATTCAAAATTTGATAGACAATTATCGTCAAAAGCACATGACTGCCATCAATGACACATTAGGAATAGAAGATGCACATTCCATATGGTTTGATCTTCCTAAACTAAAGAAATTTATTGCAATGATAGAAACTGAAGCAGCAAAGACAAATCCTGATGTCACTGAAGATGATTTAGGAATCAGATTCTACTATGCTGCGTATCCCGAACACAAAAATTGGGACATCATGGAATCTCATCCTGTACCTCAGGAATATGCAGAAAGACATACACTTGTTTTAATTCCTACTTTAAAAAAGACCAATGAAAATGGTGAAACTGACCATTTTGACTTCAGGTCAGAAGATCATGATTCAGAAGCTTTGGCACTCAATGCACGTAGTATAAAAATAGAAGATGATATAATAGGAGAAAATAATGGCCAGATTATTCCGCCATACACTTCCAGAGGTGAACTATTTTAATAAAACATTATTTAGATAACATGAATGATTTCCAAGAATTTGTGAGCAAAAGCATGCTTTGGTTTGAAGGGCTTGCCGCAGTGGTAGCTCTTTTATATTACAACACCGTTAAAAAACAATATTGGAAATTTTTCGTGTTCTATCTGATTCTCATTTTTCTTTGTGAAGCATTTGGCCGATGGGGTAATTTTATATATTTTTCAAAAGCAAAGTATTACAATTACTTCGTAATGCCTGTCCAATTTATTTTTTTCTATTGGCTTTACACAGCAAAATCTTTTGGCCGCCCAAAACTTTTTCTGACATTATCCTTGCTATATCTTTTGTCATTCATCCCTAATGAATTATATTTTACGGGAAGTAAAATTATATTTGCTTTTAACTACACATTTGGTTGTCTGATATTAATGCTTCTGATCGTGATGGAGTATTACAAGCAAATTACTTCACAAAACATTCTCAACTTTGGAAGAAACAGGATGTTTTATATTAATATGGGGGTTACTCTTTCCTACATTGGAACACTTCCTTTTTTTGCGTTATATTCACCCTTACGGAATCACCTGGAAATTTGGAATATCTATTTTGATTATTTTCTGATATCAGGTATAATAATGTATATCTTATTCTCAATTTCATTTATATGGGGAAAGCAGAGCTCTTAATAGTCATTATTCTATTTAATATATTCTTTGTCATGTTTGTAGTGGCTGTAGTTATCTATATCCGGAATTACAGGCAGCGAAAAAAAGAATATCTGAATGAAATTGAGATGAAAAATGAACTTCATCAAAGAGAACTTCTTTCGACTCAACTCGAAATCCAGCAGGCCACGATGCAGCAGATTGGCCGCGAACTTCATGACAATATCGGTCAGAAACTTACTCTCGTAAGTCTTTATGTTCAACAAATGCTTTATGAGAATAAAGCTCCGGAGGCCAGCGAAAGGATAGACCAGGTTTCACAAATTATCAACCAGTCATTACAGGATCTCAGGAGCCTTTCAAAAAACACTGACGGATGATAATATCAACCAAAAGGAAATTGTAACTTTGATTCAAGAAGAAGTTGATAATACCAATACATTTAAAAAATGTGTGGTAAGCTTTGAACACAACGCCAACCAATTCGACCTGGGTTTTGTCCATAAAAACGTACTTCTTAGAATTACACAGGAATTTATTCAGAATAGTATAAAACATGCTTATTGCAAAAATATTTTCATTACTCTGAATACGTCCGAGGACATTCTATGGGAACTTATAATACGTGATGACGGAATAGGGTTTGACAAATCCCAAACCGAATCCAACGGAATAGGTTTAACAAACATGAAAAACAGAGCCGAGATTATAGGAGCAGAATTCCGTCTTGAAAGTGAAAAAAATATCGGAACCCGCATTAATATTACCTTAAAAAAACAATCATGAAAAAATCAATTGTCATTGTTGACGACCATATACTTATCGCAAAAGCACTGGAAGGCATTATTGGTAATTTTAACGAATTTGAGGTAATCTATGTCTGCGAAAACGGAAAGGACCTTATCCAGAAACTCGGAGATGGTAACCCCATCCCGGACATTATACTTTTAGATATCAGCATGCCTATTATGGATGGTTTCGAAACGGCTGTATGGCTGACAAAAAATCATCCTGACATCAAAATCATGGCACTTAGCATGCAGGGAGATGATAACAGTGTCATCAAAATGATCAGAAGCGGAGCCAAAGGATATTTGTTAAAAAACACCCATCCAAAAGACCTGGAAACAGCACTTACAAGGCTCAATACCGATGGATTCTTTTATCCTGAATGGGCTTCAAAAATTATATTTTCCAACCTTAATAAAGATAAACAAACAGAAACTACGATAAGAATTTCTGAACGGGAAAAAGAATTCCTCAAATACACTGTTACCGAGCTTAGTTATAAAGAAATTGCAGACAAAATGTGTTGTAGTCCCAGAACTGTAGAAAGCTACCGTGATCAGCTGTGTGAAAAACTGGAATTAAAAACCCGTGTAGGACTAGCTGTTTTCGCCATTAAAAACGGTTTTGCAGGCTAACCCAACATATCTACAGTACAATTTTTAATAATGTAAAGAGATCTTTTATGTTATGAATTATTTGGATATTCTGATAACCTGTCATTATGTACGTTTTGATAAGATCAAAAGTAAAAACAGGTAAATCTATCCATTATCCGGGTGGATTTCCTTATGCTGAAAATCCGTACAGGAATATTCATACTGACAAATCTGGACCTTTAATAATGATATGAAGACTAACGAATTACACTATAACACATTAAAAAGTAAAAATAATTTTACAAAATAAAAAATAATACAAAATAAAAATAAGCAAATTCTAATTTTTAACTAAAATACAAGTAAAGCCATTAATCAATAAATAATATTTAACAAAACAGGCTTAACATAGTAAATAATTAAACAATTAATCGATTTATTTGCATATTAATTTAAAATGATATAATTTCACATCCTTAACAAAAAAGGATATGAAAAAATTACTATTTGGAGCTATCGCTCTAGGCATGATGTCAGCATGTACCAATGACAACATGTCCAATCAAAATGAAACTTCAGCAAACCCAGCTGCTTCTTCTCCTACCACTGCTCTGCAAAGAAGTTGTCTTTCAGAAGAAATCAGGCAAGAGGCTTTACAAAAAAGCCCTGAACTGAGACAACGATATGCAGAATTGGAAGCCAATACAGAAAGATTTGCAAAAAATGCCGAACTTGGAAAAGTTCTGACAGACGGAAGTGTCGAAATTCCGGTGGTAGTCAATATATTATACAGCAATGCCGCAGAAAATCTATCTGATGCCAGAATCGCTGAGCAGATTGATGTATTAAATGCTGACTACAGCGGAACAAATACTGATGTTACCAACATACCGGCAGAATTTCAGTCGGTAAAGGCGGGAGACGTTAAAATCAAATTCAGATTAGCGAATACAGTTCGTAAAGCAACCACTCAAACGAGCTGGGTAAAAGATACTATGAAAAAATCTGCTAACGGAGGAATAGATGCCACAAGCCCTTCCAATTATTTAAATATATGGATTGTCGGAAAAGTTGTAAGCAGTGATGGCCGAACCATTCTGGGCTACGCTACCTTCCCGGAATCTGCAGGATTATGGAATGACGGGGTTGTTATTCCGGCTCCTTATTTTGGTAAGACAGGAGCAGCAGCCAATTTTAACCTTGGAAGAACTGCCACTCACGAAGTAGGACATTATCTGAATTTAAGGCATATCTGGGGAGATGCCAAATGTGGAGATGATCTTGTAGCTGATACACCAACACAAACTTCTGAAAATTATGATACGCCTACTTATCCGTTATACAATCGTTGCAGTGGTAAAAACAGATCTGTAATGTTTATGAATTATATGGATTATGTAAACGATGCAGCAATGTTTATGTTTTCTGCAGGGCAGAAGACAAGAATGCAATCTGTAGTTTCAGCTTCCGGATCAAGAGCGGGGCTGAGAGTATACTAAAAATATTTTATTTTATTTTCTGTAAATCCTTCCTGTCTTATGGGGAGGATTTTTTATTTGCTCAGACAGTAGATTTATCATGATCAACATAAACTTCATCTGCATAAGAAGATATTTATTAATACAAAATTTTCTTTGAATTTTATATTTTATAATATTTTTTACTCTAAAAATATACTTTTAAATAAAAGATATAAATACAAATTTATAAAATGAATAAAAAACACTTTAAACTTAAATAACTTACGATAATATCAGTATTGAAGCGAAATAAATGATAATTATTAAATAAAATATAAAATTATTTGCACATCACATTAATTTGAATTAATTTCACAATCCCAACCAAAAAAAATAATATTTATGAAAAGAGTTCTCTTAGGAGCAGGGATTATATTCCTTAGCTCTTGTAACAACGACACGAATTCTGTAAATGATCCAACAGCAGCAGAAGCTCCTACAACACAGGTAGCAGGTAAAAGAGTATGCCCTTCAGATGCTATGAGGGAAGAAATTTTACTAAAAGATCCAAGTGCAAGAGCCAGGGTAGAGGCCATAGAACAGTACACCGAAAAACGTCTTAGCGATATTAAGGTAGGTAAAGTTTTAGCAGACGGCACCGTAGAAATTCCGGTGGTATTCAACGTGGTATACAACACGAGCAGTGAAAATGTATCCGATGCGCGTCTACAATCACAGATTGATGTTTTGAATAGGGATTTTGGAGCTACCAATTCAGACATCAACAATACACCCGCTGAATTTGTACCTGTAAAAGCAGGAGATACCAAGATAAGATTCAGATTGGCAAAAACTGTCAGAAAGCAAAGCAGCACCACTATTTGGAATCCGGATGAGAATAAAATGAAATCTGCTACTACGGGAATTGCAGCTACTTCTCCTGACAACTACCTGAATATATGGATTGTTAATAACATGACTGACGGAACTCTTGGATATGCTTATTATCCGGGAACCATCACTGCTTCTTTGGACGGAGTCGTTATCGGAGCCCCATATATAGGAACCGGCTCAGGAACAGCTGCTCCTTATAACCTGGGAAGAACAACCACACACGAGGTTGGGCATTACTTAAATCTTCCACATCTTTGGGGATCCAGTAATACAGGTTGTCAGACAGATTACTCCAATGACACTCCTGCTTCCCCTGGCCCGAACTTCGGTGTTCCGACCTATCCTTTAAACAGAGTCTGTGGCGGGGTAAGCCGTTCACAAATCTTCATGAATTATATGGATTATGTAGACGATAAAGTAATGCACATGTTTACAGCCAACCAAAAACAAAGAATGCAGGCCGTAGTTTCTGCTTCCGGTCCCAGATCCGGTCTAAGACTTTATTAATACTGTATCACAATCTACAGATTTGTTAATATTATTAAAAAAAATCACTTATTTCACTAAAAAAAGTCTATCTCTAGTACTGAGATAGATTTTTTTTATAATTTTGCGACGTTAAAAATCAGGGACCCTAACGATGAAAAAAATAGTAATAGCAACAGGCCTATTATTGAACCTATGTTGCTATCAGGCACAAGATACCGTACAATCCAGAAATCTTCAGAAAGACCTTGCTCTCATAAGCGCAGATAGTACCCAGCAGATTAAAACTCCTTTTTTCAAGAAAGAATGGGTAAAAAAATCTGTAGCCCCTGCTATTCTTTTTACTGCAGCAGCAGCGACCTGGGGAGAGAAAGAAAATATTCGGGAAGTCCGCAATCGTTACCTTCCTACTTTTAAGGCAAAATATGATGACTATCTTCAATACGCTCCTGCAGCAGCTGTTTACGGATTAAAATTAGCCGGTGTAAAAGGCCGGAATAACCTGGGAAGAGCAACGCTTTCTTATGTAACCAGTTTAGCTATCATGGGGATTTTAGTCAATTCCATCAAATACACGGCAAAAGTTGAGCGTCCTGACGGTTCTAAAAATAATTCATTTCCATCAGGTCATACCGCAATGGCGTTTACTAATGCAAGCTTTTTACACAAAGAATATGGTATGGTAAACCCTGGATACAGCATCGCAGGATACGGAAGTGCTGCCCTTACCGGACTTGGCCGTAACCTGAATAACAGGCATTGGATTCCTGATGTTCTGGCAGGTGCCGGAATCGGAATCTTATCTACGGAATTAGGCTATTTTTTTATCGATAAAATATATAAGAACAAAGGAGACAATCTAAGTCTTTTATCAAGGATACAGGGGAATGACTATCCTTCCTTCCTGTCTATTAAACTGGGATCAGCCCTTGCTACAACCAACTTCCTGAAAGAATCTGATCTGGATGATAAAAAACAGATCGGTTTTGAAGGTGGATTAGAAGGGGCATATTTCTTTTCAAAAAAATGGGGTATAGGTGGAGACATCAGTTTCAGCAGCTTCCCGATCAAACCATTAAAAGCTACTTTAGATGACGGAGAAGATTTTGGAGATTACAGCATCATTACTCAGTCATTAGGTTTTCTTGGTGCCGGCGCAGGCCCTTACTACTCTCATGAATTTTCGGATAAATGGCAGCTTACCTTAAAAGCAACTGCCGGCTATTCTGCCACCTCAAGTGGTAAAGTTTTTATAAAGAGTGATAATATAGACACTCCTACTCATGAGCTTGAAATTGCTAGATACAAACCCAAGCCTGCTTTCCGCTGGAATACCGGAGCTTCCTTAACCTATAAATTCAATCCGGGATTGGGAGTCACTTTATATTCTGATTACAATGAGATCAAATCTTCTATACGGTATTATTTCAGTGATACCATTGAGTCTAGTGATGACCTGAACGATCAGTTAAATAATATGACTGCCAAAGAGAAAATCAATTATTTCACCCTTGGATTAAGACTTACCGCTTATTTTTAAATAAAAAAAACCTTCAGATGAACTGAAGGCTTTATATTTTATAATGTTTTGGTATTATCCTCAGGAGTATAATCCATGAAAATATCGCCGTCCAATTGTACTGATTTCACTTTTTTCTTGATAGGAATCACAAGATCTGTGAGCTTTTGGTCCTTTTCCCAAACCGAAGGTGAAAAATGCAACTTTTCCGTGGTACCGTCTTCATAAGACAATACCGCATCAAACGGAATGGCAAAACCTCCGATATTGGCAACATTCACGGTAAGCAAATCGTTCATTTGGGATACCTGTGACACTTTCAGGTCTATATAATTATTGGTATAAAACCAATTTTGGAAAAACCAGTTCAGATTTTTCCCGGAACCTGCATTCATCGAATTGAAATAATCCCATGGAACCGGATGTTTTCCATTCCAGTTATCCATATAGTGGTGTAACGCTTTTTTAAAAACCTCATCTCCCAGATAATCTTTCAGAGCCAGATAGGATAAGGAGGCTTTTACATATGAATTATTTCCGTATCCGGGACCGCTCACCTGTGTGCTCATCGTGATTACGGGCTGGTCCTGCTCAGCAGAAGCATCGGTAATCCACTTTTTAACCCTGAAGTTTTTATAAAAATCTTTGGCTGCTTTTTCACCGTTCTCATCGATTCCGATAAGATACTCAAGGGTTGTGGCCCAGCCTTCATCCATATAGGCATATCTTGTTTCATTGATTCCCATGTAGAAAGGAAAATAGGTATGGGCAATCTCGTGATCTGCAGTAAGTCTGGCGTCTTTAAGGTCGTCAGGGATACTGGTATCATTAATCATCATCGGGTATTCCATATCTGCATATCCCTGAATAGCCGTCATCACATTGTACGGATACTCTACTCCCGGCCAGTTTTTGGAAAACCAATCAAGATTATAGCGCATCCAGCCAACATATTGTTCAAAATCTTTTGCCCCGGCTTTGTAACCTGCCTGAACGCTTGCTCTTTTCGTTTTTAGCTGAACACTTGCTGCGTCCCATACATAATGATTACTCAATGCGAAACAAAAATCTGTAATATGATTCGCTTTAAACTTCCATACATTCCATTTGTTCTGTTTGGTCACTTTTCCGGATTTCATCTCCTGTTCCGAAGCAATATGCATCACCTGATCACTTTTCAAAGAGGCCTTATATCTTTTCAGATACTCCGGTTGAAGAACAGCTTCAGGATTCAGGAAATCGCCGGTTGCCCAGACAACATAATTTTTCGGAGCAGAGATCTGAAAACTATAGTCATTAAAATCATTATAAAACTCCTGTCTGTCTGAATGCGGAAGCATATCCCATCCGTTGTAGTCATCATACACCGAAATTCTTGGGAAAGAATATGCTACATAAAACGTTTCCGGATCAATCTGCCCTTCTCTCCCACTCTGTAATGAAAGGGGATATTCCCATTCTATTTTGATCTCTGACTTTGATTTTGATTGTAAAGCAGATTTCAATTTCACTTTTTCAACAGTTCCCCACTCGTCACTATTGATATCATATTTTTCATTGTTAACAATAAATGATTTAATCTTAAGCCCTGAAGACAAGAAATCCTTTGAGACTGATCCTGATCTTGGTGATTCCGGTTTGTGAAGATTATTGACGAACCTTATGGCTAAATCATTAAGATGATCAGGACTATTATTCGTATACATTATAGTCTCCTTTCCGGAAACCGTTTTGGTTGTGGCATCCACCTTTACTTCTACATTATACACTCCTTTATTCTGCCAGTAATTTTTACCAGGCGCTCCGGAAATATCACGTGTTCCTTTTTCGTAAGCTTTTTTGATATTTCTGGGCATATACAGCTCCTGAGCCGGCAACTGCAATAATGAAACCGCCACCAGCACTCCGGAAAAAATTCTCTTCATAACGATCTTTTTAGAGATAAGTATCAAAAATAGCGAAAATGTAACACAGCGCGACTACTTCTTTAACATAATATTTTTCAATTTTTCGCTTTAGATTAAAAATATACTACAAACGATCTTGCTCACTTGTCTTTTTTATCATTTTAGCATCTTTCACGGACTGATTTCCAAAATTGTATTTCAGAGAAAATGTAAAACCCTGCGCATCGCCGTAATCCAGATAATAATTATCCTGATTGGCATATTTTGTACTTACTTTTTTTCCTGTGGTTCTGAATATATCGTTAAAAAATAAGCTTGCTTCGAGTTTTTTATTAAAAAACTTTCTATTCATCACAAAATAGGCTGACCATACACCGGAGATCCTGAAAGTTCCCTGAATGCCCGGGGAATTGTAGCGGTGTCCTACTTCCATTTTCCAGTCACTGCTTTTATCCAGGGTAAAGCTGGTAGAAATATTGGAATCCAGATTCCAGACCTTGTTTTTGTAAAGCGCCCCGTCGGTTCCCTTGAAATTGTTTTCATTATGCTCAAGATTTTCAGACACCATGATATTCCACCAGGGTTTCACCTGAAAACTTTTATATAAGCTCAGCCCAAAAGCCTCGCCATTCTCAATATTGGTAAAATAATAAATAAGGTGATGGGTACTTGGCTCCTGATATGAGATTTCCATTGACGGATAGATTTCTTTCCGGTAATACAAATCTACATTCCATTCCTTCCATGAATAAGTAAAATTCAGATTATGGGTAATGGTGGCTTTTAATTCCGGATCTCCCTGATAGTAGGAAAACAGGTTATAATAAGATTTGGCAGGATTCAACCATGAATAGAAAGGTCTGGTAATCCTTTTCCCGTAAGAGAAGCCAAACTCATGTTTATCATCTGTCGTGTATTGTGTATAAAAAGTGGGAAAAAACTTCCAGTATTTATTTTCATTCAGCTCATAAGGCTCGGAAACGATTCCTTCCAGGTTGGTCATTTCAGCACGAAGCCCACCTTTGAAACTCCATTTTCCCAGAGTATATGAGAGTGAAGAATAGAGGCCAAAATTATGTTCTTTATAATTAAAAACACTGCTCTTTTCAGGTCTATACTGTAAAAGTCCGTTTTCATTATCAGAAAAATCAAGTGTACTTCTGGTCTTTACAAAGCTGTATTTTGCTCCCGATTCAAATTCCAGCCTGTCATTTTTCCATTGATAATCTAACTGTGAAGAATACAACTGAACATCCGAATTATTTTGTGTCTGAAAATTTTCTTCTCTCGGAGGCTGTCCGGCAAAGTTGAGATACGTATTCACACGCTGGAATTTATCCGAATTGTTTCCGGCAAAATAGTTTATCCAGGATAATTTACTCTTTGTATTCAGTTTTCTGTCCAACTGAAAGCTCAGAGCATTATTCGTAACACGGTTGCGGTGGTCATTGACCGTCGTATAATTGGATTCCGCTACATTCTGACTATTATAAATCAGTGTAGGCACAAGATAGGTTCCGTAGGACTTCGGATAGAAAAACCCTGAATAGTTAAGACTCAAGTTGGTCAGACTATCCAGCTCGTATTCGACATTAAAATTCAGGGTATTCTGGTTAGTGTTTTTATCCTTTCTGTTCATGGTACTTATCCATCTTGTCTGGCTTTCCGGATAATTGACGTGGTCTGTTCCTTCGCGATAATAGGTTCCCAAACCTCTGTAATAGCTTGCCATCACCGAAAGTTTATCTTTTTTGTAATATTGTGAAAGTCCGAAAACCGCTTTGGCATATTGTGTCTGAATATATTTGGAGGTAAGAATTCCTCTATACCCTTCAATCTTATTTTTTTTCATGACGATGTTGAGTACAGCACTACCCGATGCTTCATATTTTGCCGGTGGATTGGTAATGACCTCTACAGACTTTACCTCATCTCCCTGGGTATTTTCGAGAAGATTTTTCAGCTCATCCCCGGACAGCATAACTTTTTTGTCATTGATGGTTACCAGAATACCGGTACTTCCCTTTATTCTTAGCACATTATTATTAGTGGTTACTCCGGGTGTATTTTTAAGAATTTCCCAGGCATTCAAAGATGAAATGTTACTATTTTCGACATTAAACTCCAGACGGTCTACTTTCCGTTTCACCACAGGTTTCCTTTTGGTCATAATGACCTCTCCTATTTGGTTTGATTCTTTGCTAAGAATAATTTGTAGAGCTTTAGCCTTTTCCTGATCAAGTTTTTTTTCAAACAGAGAATACCCTTTATTCTTTACAACAATTTTTACGTCAGTTTCAGAAATGCCCTCCCATGTGAAGTTTCCATCGGCATCCGTTTTAATCTCAGCGATCAGTTGATTTTTAGAATCATATAATTCAATCTGTACAGCCTGAAGTTTTTCACTGTCGTTGTTCATTACCGTTCCCGCCAGTTTTTGCTTTTGAGCCAACAGCATTACAGGGAGACATAGCAAAAGAAGAATTTTATACATATCTGTTTTTTTTATAATTCTGAACAATCATATGTGTTGTTCTGGTGTACAAAATTCCGGATTGGGCAGGAGAATTTCGGTTAACAGACGGTTAATGGCAGGTTAACGGCTTTTTCCGGTCTCAGTCGAAATCCCGGTCCTCGGGTTAATGAAAGGTTAACGTCAAAATAATCATCTTGTGAGAATAGGTAAAGTTTTATCTTTGTTTTAATGGTTTCCAAGAATAAATTTCTCATTTCTGTATTTGCCGCCCTGTTTCTTCTTTTACTGGGAATACAGGTTTATTTTATGTATAAAACCTATCAGGTAAAGGAGCGGGATATTTACAGGTCAGTGATCGATGGCCTTCCCGCTTATACAGACACCGAGGAAAGTACTCAACGCGCCCAGGAGACAAAAGATGATGCCCTTCAAAAAGTTATCATCCAGTATTACAATAAGGAAATCAGCAAAAAGGATTTTATTAAAAATTTTACCGACAACAGATACGCAGTCCGGAAAAGACTAAGCCATTATATTGACAACCGCCTTCAAAAAGATGGGTATAAAATATCTGCAAGGATTGAATATACCTCTATTATCCATCTTCCGGACAGTACGAAACTGATTGACAAACCCTTTATTGTTTTTGAAACAAAAGAAAAAGTAAAAAATCCTAAAATCGGAAATACCAGCAGCTGGGAAACTACGTCCTCAAAAAAAAGAGACAGTGATCATAAAGAAATTGAAAGGCGCGATACTTTCTATGTGAAAAGCCAGATTGATTTTGAAATCACCAATATCAAAACCATTGTCTTTAAAGAACTTGCCCTGCTGTTCTTCTGTTGTATCCTCCTTCTTTCATGTGTACTTCTGATATATATTTCAACCATCAAAAACCTCATCAAACAACAAAAGCAAGTAGAGGTACTCCATACGGTAGTTGATAATATTTCTCATGAGTTTAAAACACCTATTGCCACTTTAAAAATTGCTTCTAAAACCTTAAAAAAGGCTGGAATTCGGAAATGCTGCCTCTTATTGACCGCCAGATCTCCCGTCTTGAGAGTCTCGTATTTCAGCTTCATCAGGATGAAAATCCGGAACAACCTGTTTTTATACAGCCAAAAGACTGGAATTTCTTTGTTCATGATCTGTCTTTTACTTATCCAAAGGTTGAATTTAACTTTGACAATACCATTACCGGGGAGCTTCCTTTTGATAAAAACCTGATGGAAACCGTTATTAAAAACCTGTGTGAAAACAGTGTAAAATATGGGGCCTCCATCGTTACTGTCAATCTTACTACCGCCTCACAAAACTTACAGATTGAAGTTTCAGATGATGGACAAGGTATGGAAGCTAAAGAATTAAAAAATATATTTGAAAAATTCTACCGCATACAAAGCAACAATATCCACAACAGCAAAGGACTTGGGTTAGGTTTGTACATGGTAAAGAAAATCATAACCCAATATCACGGTACTATAGAGGTTTACAGCCAACCTAAAGGAAGCACATTTAGAATATCAGCTCCTTACAACACTGATGATCTTCCACAAGAAAAAACAACTACTGATGAAAACTAAAATCCTTTTAGCAGAAGACGATCCGGATTTCGGAATGATCTTAAAGCAGTATCTCGAACTGGAAGACTTTGAGGTCAGCTGGTTTCAGAATCCTGAAGGTATTGTCAGTCGACTTACCTCTGATTTTCCTTTCCATATGGGCATTCTGGATGTGATGATGCCAAATATTGACGGTTTTTCACTGGCTAAAATGATTTTAAAGGAAAAGAATAAATTTCCACTCTTGTTTTTAACCGCTAAAAATCAGAAAATAGACCGACTGACCGGATTGAAAATTGGGGCAGACGATTATATTTCAACAAACCCTGCGATCCTGAAGAACTGGTTTTAAGAATTAAAAATATCATCAAAAGAACAACAACTGCCGTTCCTGAAACCATAATCAAGATGGGCCAATATTCCTTGGACACCAAAAAGCTTCTGCTTTCCCATCCTCACGGAAATATACGACTGACTATCAGAGAACAGCAGCTTCTGGTGTATCTTCTGCAGCACAACCATTCTGCCATCACAAGAGATGAGATTCTGGATAATATCTGGGAAACCAATGATTATTTTACAGGACGCAGTCTTGATGTTTTTATCAGCAGACTCCGTAAATATTTCAGCCATGATCCCCAAATAAAAATCCAATCCCTGAGAGGAATTGGATTTGATATCGATTTTCCAGACTATTGATGTATTAGAAAGAGAGCCCTGTAATCACCGGAAAATGATCCGACGGATACAATAAATTTTCTCGTCTGTCATTGATATGTCTGTGAGATTTTATTTTGAAGCCATTGGTAAAAATGTAATCGATCCTTTCTTTAGGAACTTCATTCACGTTGAATCCTGTAAATGTTCCTGCCGGGCCGTAATGTTTTGCTTCTGAATGATAAAAAGTATCTTTCATGTTTTGGGATAAAATTCTGATCGGTTCTGAATCATCGGTCAGGTTAAAATCCCCGCTTAATGTGACAGGTAAATTCTTTGGATTAAGTTCTTTTATTTTTTTTAAAATCAACTCTGAAGATTTTACCCTTGCTAGATTTCCGATGTGATCGAAATGAAGGTTCATTGCCAGAAATTCCTTTTTTGTCTTTTTATCTTTAAATACAGCGTAAGTACATATTCTGTTCAAAGCAGCATCCCAGCCTTTCGAAGGTTTTTCCGGAGTCTCAGATAACCAGAAAGTTCCGGATTTTATGACATCCAGCCTGTTGATATCGTAGAAAATAGCTGAGAACTCACCTTTTTCTTTACCATCATCCCTTCCTACTCCTATAGAGTTATAGTTTTTCAGTCCGTTTTTAATATCTCTCATTTGTTCCGGAAGGGCTTCCTGCACTCCGAAATAATCCGGATGATAGTAGGTTAATAAGTCGGCAACATCCTGTTTTCTCTGTGGCCAAGCATTTTCCTTATCCGATTCTACATTCAGTCGGATATTAAAACTCATTACGGTAAGATCCTGTGAAAATCCCAATGCAAAAAGCATGAGGAATGCAATTGAAAATCTGAAATTCATAGTTTATTTTATCAATAAGAGACAAAAATAAGACTTCTCTGCCATAGAGAAGCCTTATTCATATCATCATAATGTTAAATTATTTCCTGTACGGAAAAAAGAACCCGAAGACTATTCTTTATTGAATTTAAATTCTCTTCCTCCTTCTGTGAGGGTTGCCGTCTTTTTATCCTTACTGAAAACGATTGTCAGACCAGCATCTTCAAAAGCAAATGTATTATTTCCCGTATACTCCAGCGGAAAGCTTTGTTGTCCGCCTGCGCTGCCATACAGGAACCCGTTTTTCTCAGTAAATATTATTTTAAGTTTAGATTCTTTATTGTTGTACGCTCCTATGAAATCTTTCAGGTTAATTTTCTCCATAGGTTTTGCATCCGCAGATGTCCATTTATTATTTTTCATGTTGACGTCCGGAACCATAGAATCCGGATCAAGTATTACCTCATCGATTTCCTTATCAGATTCTACTTTGAATGTCCATTCTGTATTTCTCTTCCAAACTTCGATTGGTATTTTTACCGTATGTTTTGTTCCGTCTTTGAATTTTAGCTGAACCGTCGTCGGCATAGGAAGTTGTCCAAGATTTTCAACAGTAACCTGAGCTCCGTTTTTGAAATCTCCATTGATGTATTTCACATTCTTAACGGACTGGTCAATTTTCCATTTATTAAAGAACCAACCTCTCCAGAACCAGTTCAGTTCTTCTCCTGAAACATTCTCCATCGTGTGGAAGAAATCCCAGGGTGTAGGATGTTTGAATGCCCACCGGTTGATATAGGTTCTGAATGCTTTGTCAAATTTCTCAGGCCCGAGAATCGTTTCTCTTAAAACCGATAATCCCGCTCCCGGCTTATAATAGGCAAGAGCTCCGATACTTCTTTCTCTCATATTATCGGGACCTACCATAATCGGCTCAAGATTATCTGTTAAAAGATAGCTTCCTGTTTGAGCCATATTCTGTTTTTTATAATATTCACCTTTATTAAAAGCCTCCGTCGAAAGTCCGTTGATAAAAGTATTGAATCCTTCGTCCATCCAGGCAAATAATCTTTCATTGGATCCTACAATCATAGGAAACCAGTTATGCCCGAATTCATGATCTGTAACACCCCACAGATCTTCTCCTTTTGAATCCATATGGCAGAACACAATTCCGGGATATTCCATTCCGCCTTCGTTTCCTGCTACATTAGTTGCTACCGGGTATGTATATCCGTACCATTTATTAGAATAATGTTCAATAGCGGCTTTGGTATATTCGGTAGACCTTCCCCAGGCTTTTTCTCCTGCACTTTCAGACGGATAGGCAGAAATGGCCAGCGATTTTTTTCCATCAGGAAGATTAATTCTTGCAGCATCCAAAATAAAGCCGGCAGATGATGCCCATGCAAAATCCCTTGCCTGTACAATTTTAAACTTCCAGGTTTTTGTTCCTGTAGATTTATTTTTTCCAATCTCAGACTCAGGACGTATCATGACTGTTTTATCACTGTTTCTCGCCTGATTCCATCTGTTGACCTCATCTTTACTATAAACTTCTTTTTCGTTTAAAAGTTCTCCTGAGGCCACCACATAATGATTGGCAGGTACAGTAATATTGGCTGTGATATCACCATATTCCAGAAAGAACTCCGAAGCGCCTGCATACGGTAGTGTATTCCATCCCATTACATCATCATACACACACATTCTCGGATACCATTGTGCCATAGTAAAGACTTTACCATTTTTTGTTTCCTGAACTCCCATTCTGTCTGAACCATAATCCGGAGAAATAAAGGAATAATCAATGGTAATTTTTGCCACTCCTCCTTTTGCCTTCAGTTCTTCCGGTAAATCAATCTGCATTCTTGTATCGGAAATGGTATACTTAGCTGCTTTGCCATCAATTTTTACGGATTTAATAACGTATCCGCCATTGAAAGTCTCGCCGTGTGAACCATTCCTGCTTCCCGACAGAGGCACCACAGCATTTCCGCGGGAGTCTTTTGCAAAAAGATTCTGATCGAGCTGCAGCCATAAGAAACCCAGCTGATCCGGGCTGTTATTGGTGTATTTAATTTCGGCGGTACCTGTAATTTCTTTTTTGTCCTCATTCAGACTCACATTCAAATGATAGTCTGCTGAATTCTGCCAATAGGCATGCCCCGGCTGTCCACTGGCTGAGCGTGTTTCCGTACCTGTCTGCGGATAGAAAAACGGCTTAAAGGCTTCTACATAATCATACTTTGGCGTTTCCTGTGCATAGGCAGATCCTGAAAAAAGGAAGAAAGCCACTGCAGAAACAAGAGTTGGAAGTTTACAATTCATTTGAAAAAAGTTTATACATAGGTAAAAAAAACTCCCGGAATTGTTACAAATCCGGGAGTTTTTTTTCTGAAAATTTCAATTAATTTGATTTTTTTGCTTTAATCATGGCCTCTAAAGCATCCCACATTTCACGGGGAATAGCTTCAAGCATATTAAATTCACCTGCTCCCTGAAGCCATTCTCCTCCGTCAATAGTGACTACTTCACCATTCATGTACGCTGAGTAATCAGACACCAGATACGCGGCAAGATTGGCCAGCTCCTGATGTTCTCCTACTCTTCTTAACGGCACTTTCTTTTTCATATCGAATTTTTCCTGCAGATCTCCCGGAAGAAGTCTGTCCCAGGCACCTTTTGTAGGAAATGGCCCCGGAGCGATAGCGTTGAAACGAATTCCATATTTTGCCCATTCCACTGCCAATGATCTGGTCATTGCCAATACTCCTGCTTTTGCACAGGCAGAGGGTACAACATAGGCAGACCCCGTCCATGCATAAGTGGTTACGATATTTAAAACGGTACCCGGTGTTTTGGAGTCGATCCAGTGTTTTCCTATAGAAAGTGTACAGTTTTTAGTTCCTTTTAAAACGATATCTAAAATAGAATCAAAAGCAGAATGAGTCAGTTTTTCTGTAGGAGAAATAAAATTACCGGCTGCATTATTCAGAAGAATATCAATTTTACCGAATTCCTTAAGCGTAGCTTCTTTCACAGCTTCTACTTCATCCCAGTTTCTGACGTCACACGCTACACAAAGAACTTTACCACCGGTTTCATCTTCCAGATCCTTCGCAGTAGTCTGTAGCTTTTCAAGATTCCTGGACGTAATGACTACTTTAGCTCCTAACTCAAGAAAGTATTTTGTCATTGCTTTTCCAAGACCGCTTCCGCCTCCTGTTACAATCGCTACTTTATCTTTTAATGCCCCTTCGCGAAGCATTGGTTGTGTATATAGACTCATAAAATATTTTTTCTTAAAAATAATAAATATTGAATGGATCTACCTTAAAATAACGGTATAAATAATGCCATAAATAATATTCTTTGTTTTTTACCTAATTTTATCACTTAATAAACTTATCTGCTCATGAAAAATACGGAAACATCTGTTTTTCTTTTATTCATTATCTTAAGCTTTCCCCTCAAAGCTCAACAATTTGAAAAATTATATCAATACGTACATCCGCTGATTGGAACTGAAAAAATGGGACATACCTATCCCGGCGCTACTACACCGTTTGGCGCCGTGCAGCTAAGTCCTGAAACAGATACAATTTCTTATGAACTCAACGGGAAATACAATGGTGAAGTCTATAAATACTGTGCAGGCTATCGCTATGAAGATAAAACCATAGTAGGTTTCAGCTCTACGCACTTTAGTGGTACCGGACATTCTGATCTCGGGGATTTCCTGATCATGCCTACTGTCGGCCCACTTCAGTTGGATCCGGGAACAGCTTCAAATCCTGAAAAAGGCTACAGAAGCAAGTTTTCCCACGAAAACGAAAAAGCTGAAGCCGGATATTATAAGGTAAAGCTGGATGATCACAATATTTTAGCAGAACTGACGGCTACCACCAGAGTCGGTGTTCACCGGTATACTTTTCCCAAATCTGATCAATCGCATATCATTCTTGATCTGATGGCAGGAATTTATAATTATGACGGGAAAAATGTATGGACCTATGCCCGTGTGGAAAATGGCAATACGATTACCGGATATCGCCAGACCAACGGATGGGCAAGAACAAGAACGGTTTATTTTGCCATGAAGTTTTCAAAACCCTTTACATCCTACGGTCAGAAGAACTATGATGAAAAGCAGGTATACAAAGGGTTCTGGAGAAAATTCGATCAAACTCAGAATTTCCCTGAAATTGCCGGAAAGAATCTTAAAATGTATTTTGATTTTGACACCAGTGAAGGTGAAGCCATTGAAATCAAACTGGCTATATCTCCTGTAAGCCAGGCCAATGCTATGGAAAATCTTGAAAAGGAAACGGAAAATTTATCTTTTAATCAAATTAAAGAAAAAGCTCAGGAAGACTGGAATAAAGAACTTAACAAGATCATCATTAAAGGTTCTGAAACCGAAAAAATCAATTTCTATACCGCGATGTATCATACCTTTATCAATCCCACCGTGTATATGGATATCAATGGCGAGTATAAAGGATTGGATCAAAATGTTCACCAAGCAGAAAATTTTACTCATTATACCACATTCTCGCTTTGGGACACTTACAGAGCTCTTCATCCTTTCTTTAACATTATCCAGCCTAAAAGGAACAGTGATATGGTAAAATCTATGATGGCTCATTACCATCAGTTTTCGATGAAAATGCTACCTATATGGTCACATTATGCCAATGATAACTGGTGTATGAGTGGTTATCATAGCGTAAGTGTAGTGGCAGATGCCATTATTAAAGGAAATTATGCCGGTGATCCTCAGGAAGCTTTGAAAGCCTGCGTAGAAACAGCCAACAAACGAAATTATGAAGGAATAGGACAATATATTGACCTGGGATACATTCCTGCAGAGAAAAATGGCACCTCAGTATCCAATACCCTTGAGTATGCTTATGATGATTGGGCAATTGCCCAGCTGGCCAAACATCTTGGAGAGACAGAAATCTACAATCAGTTTATCAAACGTTCTGAAAATTGGAAGAATAATTTTGACCCATCCATCGGATTCATGCGCCCACGCCTGGCAGACGGAAGTTTCAAAAAAGATTTTGATGTTTTAAGTACCCACGGACAAGGCTTCATTGAGGGAAATTCCTGGAACTACAGTTTTTTTGTTCCCCAGAATCCTGATGAACTGATCAAAATGATGGGAGGAAAGAAAAAATTTGCCTCAAAACTGGACGAATTATTCACCATGCATCTTCCTGATGAGTTTTTTGCAGACACTGAAGACATTACAAGAGAAGGAATTATCGGAGGATATGTACATGGAAATGAGCCTGCACATCATGTTGCTTACCTCTATAACTGGGCCGGGCAGCCATGGAAAACACAATCCCAGATTCGTCATATCCTGGAAATGCAGTATAAGTCAACTCCTGACGGGTTGGGAGGGAATGATGACACGGGGCAAATGAGTGCCTGGTATATTCTGAGTTCACTGGGCTTCTATCCGGTTGCTCCCGGTTCGGAAGACTACGCTATCGGTAGTCCCGCTGTTGATCAGGCTATTCTGAATCTGGAAAACGGAAAAACATTTGAAATTGAAGCGATCAATCAAGGTCCGAAAAATGTATATGTTCAGAAGGTTCTTTTAAATGGTCGTGAAATTAAAAACTTCACTCTGAAACATTCTGAAATAATGAATGGTGGAAAACTGACATTTTATATGGGAAACAAGGCGAAAAAATAAATAGGGCCTTTATTTTGGGCATGAGATAAATAAAAAGAGGCTGTCTCAAAAGTGAGATAGCCTCTTTTCCTGAATTTTTATGATATCCGGCTATTCTTATTCCTGAACTTCAAAAAGTAAACGCTCTCCGAATTTTTCTTCAGCAATTTTTCCGTTATCATATACAAGGTGCCCGTTGACAAACGTCTGGGTTACCTTAGAATGGAAGTTCATCCCCTCCAGCGGACTCCATCCGCATTTATACAGGAGGTTTTCTTTAGCTACCGTCCAGTCTTCATTTAAATCGACCAAAACAAGATCTGCTTTATATCCTTCTTTAATAAATCCTCTTTTTTCAACTCTGAAAAGGATTGCCGGATTATGACACATCTTTTCAACAATCTTTTCAAGAGAAATTTTTCCTGTTTTATAGTTTTCCAGCATTACTACGAGTGAATGTTGTACCAGGGGTCCTCCGGAAGGGCATTTTGTATACACATTTTGTTTCTCTTCGGCGGTATGGGGAGCATGATCTGTCGCGATCACATCAATTCTGTCATCAAGCAGAGCTTCCCAAAGTCCATCCTTGTCTTTTTGAGTTTTCACAGCAGGATTCCACTTGATCAGGCTTCCTTTTGTTTCATAATCATCATTGGTAAATGTCAGATGGTGAACACATACTTCAGCAGTGATCTTTTTATCTTTTAACGGGATATCATTTCTGAAAAGTGAAGTTTCCTTTGCTGTTGAAAGGTGAAACACGTGAAGTCTTGCCCCAGTTTTTTCAGCGAGCTCAATGGCTTTAGAGGAAGATTTATAACAAGCTTCTTCACTTCTGATTAAATGGTGGAATTTTACCGGAATATCATCCCCATATTCATCAATATATTTTTGGGTATTGGCTCTGATGGTCGCTTCATCTTCACAGTGAACTGCAATCAGCATTTTGGTATTGCTGAAAATATTTTCCAGGGTTTCTGGATTATCCACCAACATATTCCCTGTAGAGGAGCCTAAAAACAATTTTACTCCGGGAACATTTCTCGGGTTCGTTTTTAAAACTTCTTCAAGATTATCATTTGTTCCTCCCATCATAAAACCATAGTTGGCATAGGCTTTCTGAGCTGCAATTTCATATTTATCAGCGAGTAATTCCTGAGTAACGGCATTCGGCACCGTATTAGGCTGATCGATAAAGCTGGTTACTCCTCCGGCTATCGCTGATCTGGACTCACTTTCAATATCTCCTTTATGAGTAAGGCCCGGCTCACGGAAATGAACCTGATCGTCTATAACACCCGGAAGAAGATACTTTCCGGAACCGTCAATAACCTGATCTGCATCTACAGAAATGCCGGAAGCAATTTTGGAAATTACATCATTTTCTATTAAAACATCGCTTTGAAAGACCTGGCCTTCATTGACAACATGTACATTTTTGATAAGGGTTTTCATTTTACTTTTTTAGAATTAAAATTAAAGGTTAAAATCCAAAATTACTTCGAGCTGCCTGTCAGAATCGAACTATAAAGAGAGATCACTGATTTCCAGCTCCCGGCTTCTACCTTCTATAATGAACAAAATTAAGGTTTATGAATGAATTTTAATATCACCGGATACAAATCAATTTCTAAATATTTACATTTGCATAAAATTTTTCGAATTGTATAAGAAATTATTAGGGCAAACAATCATCTACGGAGCAGGAGCAATAGCACCCAGAATTATTCTATTCATCCTTAATCCTCTTTTGATCTATAAAATTCCCAATGAAGGTTTTGCGATTTTCACGCAACTTTATGCATGGATTTCTTTTGTGAATATTATACTTTCATTTGGTTTTGAAACGGCCTATTTTCGATTTTCTGCTGAAGAGGATAATGAGAAAAAAACTTTCAACACGTCATTCTGGTTTTTATTTTCAACTTCTACTCTGTTTTTAGCATTGTGCTATCTTTTCAATCAGCCTATTGCTGATTATCTGGGATACCATGATAATCCTGAATATATAAAATGGTTTGCTTTAATTGCTTTTTTCGACAATTTACTGGTCATTCCGTTTGCATGGCTTCGTTTTCACAATAAACCTATCAAATATTCTGCGGTCAGAATTTTTCAGTCTATATTCCAGGCAGTCTTTACCGCTGCATTATTCTTTTGGATCCCCGAGAATGTATCCAGAAGTTTTGGATTGGATCAGAATGTAGACTATCCTTTCTTTAGTAATTTAGCAGGAAGTGCTTTAGGGTTTTTATTGTTACTTCCTATTATATTAAAAGTAAGATTTCAGTTTGTAACCTCTCTTTTTGGGCGGATGATTCGCTACTCGTTTCCGCTTATGCTGGCAGGGCTGGCTTTTATGGTTAATGAAAATTTCGATAAATCTATCCAGAGAAATCATATTTCAGACGAACAGGCCGGAGCTTATGGAGGCTGTTATAAACTAGCTGTCCTTATGACTTTATTTGTAACCGCGTACAGAATGGGTATTGAACCATTTTTCTTTAAACAGATGGATAAAGGTGACGCTAAGAAAACGTACGCTAAGGTAGCTGAATATTTTTCGTTCTTCGCCTGTGCTGTAGCATTAGGAATTATCGCCAATATTTCGTGGCTAAAGGATGTTTTCATTCCGAACAGATCATATTGGATTGCAATAGACATTATTCCTATTATTGTAGTGGCAAACCTGTGTTTCGGAATTTATTATAACTTTTCCACATGGTATAAAGTGACAGACAGAACCAGTGTGGGAACCGTTATTTCATGGATCGGAGCCGGAATTAATATCGCCTTGAATTATCTGGCCTTAAGTTACTATCACAGTATGATTGGTTCTGCATGGGCCACTTTCGGAGCGTACGTCATCATGATGATCATATCCTATGCATTGGGCCAGAAATACTACCCCATCCCTTACCGCATGAAGAAAATGTCTTTCTTCCTTATATTGCTGGGAATATTTAGTTTTATTATCGTAAAATATTTTAACTATAATATCCTGACCAGCAATGCCTTATTTTTAGTCTTCGTGGGGATCTTAGTCTATTCGGAAAAAAATATGATTTTATCCAGAATCAGGAAGAACTAAACTTTGGTCTCTCTTTTGATAATTACTTAGCTTAAAAACATTAAACAAAGCCGTTAAACATGATAAGCATTACGTTCCTGAAGCGTTTTAATTACTATATTTAACAAAAAATAATCAATCCTTAAACAAAAACATCTTTATACCATTTATGAAAATTATTGTTCCGATGGCTGGACGTGGTTCCAGATTACGTCCACACACCCTGACAGTACCAAAACCTCTTATCCCTATTGCCGGAAAACCTATCGTACAACGATTGGTGGAAGATATTGCTAAAGTGGCAGGAGAAGAAATTGAAGAAGTAGCATTTATCATTGGAGATTTTGGTTCCGAGATTGAAAAATCTTTGCTTCAGATTGCTGAAAAATTAGGAGCAAAAGGAAGCCTGTATTATCAGAATGATCCGCTTGGAACAGCGCACGCTATCAAATGTGCAGAGCAATCTATGCAGGGAGATGTGGTGATCGCATTCGCCGATACTCTTTTCCGTGCAGATTTTCAGTTGGACAAAAATTCAGATGGTGTAATTTGGGTAAAAAGTGTAGAAGATCCGTCTGCCTTTGGGGTAGTAAAACTGGATAACTATGGCTTTATTACTGATTTTGTTGAAAAACCTCAGACTTTTGTTTCAGATCTTGCCATTATCGGTATCTATTATTTCAATAGTGCTGAAAAACTAATGGATGAAATCAACTATATCATGGACAATGATATTAAAAACGGAGGAGAATACCAGTTGACAATGGCCCTGGAAAACCTGAGAGCAAAAGGAGCAAAATTCACTTTAGGAAAAGTAAATGACTGGATGGATTGTGGTAACAAGAATGCTACCGTGGAAACCAACAGTAAAATCCTTGCATATGAAAAGGAAGAAATGGCTCAATATCCGGCGTCTGCAGTGATTGAAAATTCATTGATTATTCCTCCTTGCTTCATTGGTGAAAATGTGAAAATTTCCAACTCAAAAGTAGGACCTGGCGTTTCATTGGGTAACAACACTACGATTGTAAATTCTAATATTGAAAACTCTTTGATCCAGGAAAACACAAGAATCAACCACGGAAACCTTTCTAATTCTATGATTGGTAACTCCGCACAGTATGTGGGAGTGGCAAGAGAAATTTCTTTGGGAGACTATTCAGTATTGGATTTCCTATCGAAATAATTAAACACAGAATTTAGTTAACTTAAACAAGATATAATCAAACCACACAAAACGTTTTGTGTGGTTTGGCGTTAATATTGCAGCGTTTTTCCTAATTGAAAAGATAAATACATGAGAAACTGGATACCACTCTTTTTATTACTTCTTGCCTTATCATCGTGTAAAACCCGTAATGCTGTACAGAATAATACGGAATCAGGGGATAGTATCAAAACTACCGGGAATACCAAACATCCAAAAGATGTCAACGAACCGGTAAAAGACAAAATTGCTTTTTACGAACATGTATTGATCCCGCCAAAATTTGACCAGATCAAAATAGACAGTAAAGTTCGTGTGGAAACGGGAAATTACATCCCCCCACTGGACGCAACGATTTATATTGAAAATGATAAAAAAGTATGGATGAACCTGAGAGCATTATTTATTAATGTCGCTAGAGGTATTGCAACTCCTGAGGGCATAAAAGGACAGGACAAAGTAAACAAAGCCTACATAGATTCCGATTTCGATTATCTTAATCACTTGCTTAATGTCAATTTTATCGATTATAAATCGTTGGAAAAAATTTTACTGGGGAGAACTTTTGTAAAAATCAGTGATTCACAATTTACACTGACTCAAAATGCACAGGGATATAAAATGGTTTCGAACGCCAACCAGAAAATCACTACAGACGAGAAAAACAGAGAGTATAAGATAGCTCTGCAATACGACACCAATTACGATTTGTTAAGTATAAATTTAAAAGATGTTTTATCCACAGACGAGCTTGAAATCTCCTATAGCGACTGGGATGAATACAACGGAATACGCCTCCCTAAAAATGTTAAAATAATTATAAAAGGCTCAAAATCTAGTCAAATTTTACTGGAAAACACGAAATTTGACTTTTCGAGGATGGAAACACCTTATTCTGTACCATCCAGTTATAAGAAAATAGAGATTAAATGATTAAAAAATTTAGCTTTTTAATAGGTGTTCTTATATTCGGGCTGCACCAGGGGCAGCAGAAAAAGAACAACTGCAGAAGCAGAACGCCGAACTTAAAAAACAAATTGCACAAATAAATACAGATTTAGCTAAAACAAGAAGCGAATCTAAACTTTCTATAGCTTACCTTACCAGTGTCAATCAAAAGCTGGTTTTAAGGGAAAAAGTCTACAATAATACTCAAAAAGAAAAGAGGTTTATTGAAGATGACATCTACCTGCGTCAGCTTGAGATCAACCGCCAAAATAAAGAATTGGCTGTTCTCAGAAAAAATTATGCTGAAGTCCTTGTTAATGCTTATAAAAATAAAGGGGTACAAAATAAAGTAACTTTCATTCTTTCATCCAAAAATTTGGGTGAAGCCATACGAAGAGTACAATATTTAAAACAATACGCTGATTATCAAGACAAAAAAGCAGCGGAAATTACTGATGCCGCCAACCAGATCAAAAAAACGATTTCCCAAAGGCAAAACTCAATGAAAGAGAAGGAAAATCTTTTGATCAATCAACAGAAGGATCTGGCGACCATTAATGCTGAAAGAGCACAAAAGGAACAATTAGTCGCTGATTTTAAAAAGAACGAATCTAAACTTACCGCTGAGCTTAAACAAAAGCAAACGCAATCTAAGGCATTAGAAGGACAAATCAGGGCCATCATCGCAGAAGAAATCCGAATTGCCAAAGCAGAAGAAGAAGCAAGAAGAAAGGCAGAAGCCGAAAAAATACGTTTAGCTAAAATAGCAGCCGAAAGGGAAAAAGCAAGAATTGAGGCGGAAGCCAAAGCAAGAGCCGAAGCCCTTGAAAGAGAAAGAAGATTGGCTGAAGCAGAGGCTAAAAGAGCTGCTGAACTCGCTGCAAGAAGAGCTGAAGAAGAAAGAAAACGTAATGAAGAAGCTGCAAGAGCCGAAGCGAGTGCAAAAGATGAAGCCAGAAAGATCGCAGCTAAAAAAGCGTCAGACGAAGCTAATGTGAAGGCTAAAGAAGCCGCTGATAAATTAGCAGCAGCAAGAGCAGCTGAATTGGCGCTGGCCAAAAGAAAAGAAGATGAGAAAAAAGCGGCAGAAACAAAAGCTATGACAAGCTATGGCGTTTCTACGGCTTCCGGAAATAGTTTTGCCGATAACAGAGGAAGGCTGGGTTATCCGGCAGACAGAGCAGGGCAGATTACCCACCGCTTCGGAAGACAACCACACCCCGTTTTCAAAAATATTACTGAAGAAAACAATGGAATTAAAATTTCAGTCCCTTCAGGTACACGTGCAAAATGTGTATTCCCGGGATCCGTATCTTCAGTACTGGCAAACAATGACGGCACGAAAACCGTTATTATCAAGCATGGAGGCTACTTTACGATTTATTCCAACTTAGGAAATGTAAGTGTTTCCAAAGGACAGCAGGTTTCTTCAGGTACGCCGGTAGGAAGTGTTGCTCAAGATTTTGACGGTGCATACACCCTTGATTTCCAGGTATGGAGCGGATGTACCCCAGTTGATCCATTAGGTTGGATTTCATATTAAAAAAAGTGTAACTTTGCATAAAATTTAAGAGATGAATACACTAACTATACTTGCCTTATCTTGGCAACACATTCTGATCGTAGCCATACTTTTGGTATTACTTTTCGGAGGAAAGAAAATTCCGGAACTTATGAGAGGAGTCGGTTCGGGAATCAAGGAATTTAAAGATGCGGTAAAAGAAGAAGACAAACCAGGTTCTGAAAACAAATCTTCTTCTACAAATAATAATTCTACCAGTAACTAAAATTCCTTAGCATTAATGAATTTCACTGAGACTGCATGGAAAGTCTTCAATCAATGTATTGAAGACTATCACGTGTCTGATGACGTCAACACTCTAATTAATAACCCTTTCGAAAAAGATAGTTTGGAACGGATTTTGTATGCAAAGAACTGGATTGATACCGTTCAATGGCATCTGGAAGATATAATTAGAGATGAAAATATTGATCCGGCTGAAGCACTTCAACTGAAGAGAACAATAGATGCCTCCAATCAGAAAAGAACTGATCTGGTAGAATATATTGACAGCTGGTTCCTTAATAAGTTTGAAAATATAACTCCTAAACCTGACGCAAAAATAAATACGGAAACTCCCGCTTGGGCAGTAGACAGACTTTCCATTCTTGCGTTAAAAGTTTATCATATGTCATTAGAAGCTAATAGAGAATCCGCCTCTGAAGAACACAGAAAAAATTGCCAGGCCAAACTGGATGTTCTGCTTATTCAGAAGGAAGATCTGTCAACTTCTATTAACCAGTTGCTTGCTGATATTGAAAACGGTAATATTAAGATGAAGGTATACAAACAAATGAAAATGTATAACGATGAAAGTCTTAATCCAATCCTTTATCAAAAAGGGCAACAAAAATGAAAAGACTAGTTTTTTTTGGAGTACTAATCATATTAACATCTTCCTGCGCAACGGAAAAGCTCAACCTTTCTCCGCTGTCAAACAACTTTTACAGTGAGACCAAAGGCTCTGATTCTGACAGAGGCTCAAAAAAGAGCTTTAATATTAATGTCAAAGAAAATGTAAATGCCTCTGAGATTTCAAACCTGATCTCTACCTTTCCCAAGTTTAAGAACAACGGATTGAATGATGAGATTACCAGCATGAAATACAGCCTTCAGAACTATTTATATGCCATTGATGCCAACAACTCTTCAGGTAAGAGCAGAGCACTGAAAAGCTTCGAAAAATCATACAGAAAAATTCAGAAATCAAGACAAAGTCTCGATAAAGATGATGACGAAGTTATCAACAGATATCTGGTAAGGTTAAAAACCAATGTCTCTGTCATTGAAGATGCTTTGTCAGGAAGTTAAAAACTAATTGAACAATCAATGATTAAAATTCAGGCGGAAGCCAATGTTCCAACAGAACACGGTACTTTCCGAATGATCGCTTTCTCCGAAAACGAAAACGACTGGATGCCACATATGGCTATCGTCGCTGAAAATACAGATTTTTCAAAACCTGTGAATGTTCGTTTTCATTCAGAATGTATTACCGGAGAAGTTTTCCATTCAAAAAAATGTGAATGTGGCCAGCAACTGGACGCTGCAATGAAATACATCCATGAAAATGGCGGCATTATCATTTATCTCCGTCAGGAAGGCAGGAATATTGGCATCATCAATAAACTTAAAGCATATTCTTTACAGGAAAAAGGACTGGATACCGTACAAGCCAATCTGGAGCTGGGACTCCCTGCTGACGACAGAAACTTTGGCGTAGCGATTGAAATCCTTAATGTACTGGACGTAAAAGATATCAATCTTTTGACTAATAATCCGGAAAAGGTAAAATATGTAGTGGATAGCAATGTACATCTTAATTCAAGAGTTCCGTTACAGATTCCCGCAAATGAAATCAGTAAAGGATATCTCCAGACTAAAAAAGACTTCTTTGGACATCTTCTCGATGACAATGATAAGTAAATAAAAACAAAAGCTTCAGTTTCTCTGAAGCTTTTTTATTTGGTCTATATTTTTGCTTTGCATCAAAACCTTTACACACTATCTTTTATAACCTCCTGAAGTCATAAAATTGTAAACAACAGATCATCAAATCAAAAGCCCCGGAAGAATAATTCTCCCGGAGCTTTTTTTAATTATAAAAAACTGAAAAGATATTTCTTAATTTACTCTTACTGATGGCACATTAGAATCATTAAGATTATAATATTTTACCACAGCATTGTAGTCGCTGTAATCAACAGGTGCTTTAGCTGACTTGTTGCTCGTACCAGTTGTATTCGCAGGAACAATAATAATTCTAAATGTTTGATTAGTCAAATACGTTTGTCTTTCCGCAGAAGTCATTGTATTCTGGTCAAAATTAGCTTTAGTTGTTATATCAACATTATCTTTATTGAAAATAAAGTTATAATCCAATTCTCTACCAGTTGACAGAAAATAAGCCTTTGGAATTTGTTGCCAAATAGCACTGTTATTAGAGTTTGAATTGATATTTCTATATACTAATAGACCATCTGTACTCTTCAATCCTAGTCCTTGTGAAATAGTAAAGTCCGCATTATTAGCTCCAGTAAAGGTTCCAGTGATATCTTTCATCTGGAAATTCGCATTCTGTTGTACCACAACATCATCTTTATTGTCGCAGCTATATGATAAGAATCCAATTCCGGCTAATAGCATAAATGGAAGAATTTTTTTCATTTCTATAAAAGTTTAGTTATTATTTATATTGCGTATTCAAATCATATACCAAAAATTTCAAAAACGTTGTTTTTGTCAATTTTTTTAATTGTATTTTTGTTCTTATTCAAAAAGTCATGAAGAAATTATTATATACTTCTATCTTTATTGCTGCATTCATAAGCCCTAAAGCTATGGCTCAGTATCAGCCGAAAAATACTTCTCCGGAAGATATAAAAAAGGCCCGGCAATGGGTTGAGAAGACTTACAAAAATCTTTCTCAGGATGAAAAGCTGGGACAGCTCTTTATTGTTGCATTATATACCAATAAAGGTGAAGATTTCATCAGCCAGGTAAGGAATATTGTTGTGAATGATAAAATCGGAGGATTGATCTTAATGCAGGATGATGCTGCAAGAGAAATTAGCCTTGTGAATGAATTCCAGCAAAAATCCAGAATTCCTTTAATGATTGGTATGGATGCAGAATGGGGGCTGTTTCAGAGAATAGCAACAGCACACAAATTTCCGTGGGCCATGACATTGGGTGCGATTCAGGATAAAGACCTGATCCATCAGATGTCTGCCAAAATTGCAGAAGACTGCCACAGAATGGGGATCAACTGGGATTTTGCTCCGGTAGTTGATGTGAATACCAATCCTAATAATCCAATCATTGGGAACAGAAGCTTTGGTTCAGAAGTTCCTAATGTGATCAGTTCTGCCCTATCTTATTCTAATGGTCTCCAGGACAATAATATACTAGCTGCCATCAAGCATTTTCCCGGACACGGTGATACCAGTACTGATTCTCATCTTGACCTTCCTGTGGTTTCTCACAATATCGAAAGGCTTAATACAACAGAATTAGCGCCATTCAAGGCCTTGATGGATAAAGGAATCGGGGGTGTAATGGTTGCCCATTTATATGTTCCAAGTCTGGAATCAGGCAAAGGGATTCCGGCTTCTGTTTCTAAAAATATTATCACAGGTCTGCTTAAAAATCAATTAGGGTATAAAGGTTTAATCATTACTGATGCCTTAAATATGGGTGCAGTGGCCAATAAGTATAAACCCGGAGAACTGGACGCCTTGGCATTCGCTGCAGGAAATGATATTATGCTTTTCTCACAAGGTGTTTCTGAAGGAAAAAAATTAATTCAGAAAGCCATTGATAAAGGGGAAATTCCTCAGTCAAGAGTAGAAGAAAGTGTAAAGAAAATATTACTGACCAAATATTTCCTGGGACTTACTCAGTATACTCCGAAAAACCCTGAAAATATTAATTCTGATTTAAATAATGAATCACACAGAATATTGGTTCAGAATCTTTATGCCAATGCATTGACGTTACTAAAAGACGATAAAAAACTGCTTCCGATACCGGGAAAACAAGTGTATTATATTCCATTGGAAGAAGCACCTTATCAAACTTTTGCCAACCGGCTAGGCTCAAATGTCATCATCAAAAAGGCATCTGAAATTAATTCTATACCGGCAGGTTCAACGGTAATTGCTGGATTGCATAAGGATAATTCAACGGCTTATAAACCTTATAAAATATCTGCAGAATCTAAAAAAGTACTTGCAGATCTTACTCAAAATCAAAATGTAATCCTGAATGTTTTTGGAAGTGCCTACGCTTTAAAAGATATTGATATTTCAAAAATATCTACAGTTCTGGTTTCTTATGAAAACAATGATGATTCGATGAATGCAACAGCTGATGCTTTAAATGGAAAAACAAAAATCTCGGGAAGGCTTCCTGTATTGGTAAATGACCAATTAAAAGCAGGAATGGGAATTGATCTAGATCCGGCTTCTCAGAAGAATAATAAATAATACAACATCAAAAACAACAATAATCAAATGAAAATAGGCATACTTTGCTATCCTACCTATGGTGGAAGCGGAATTGTAGCAACAGAACTTGGGATGTCTCTTGCCAATAAAGGATATGAGGTGCATTTTATAAGCTCCGCACTTCCTGCAAGACTAGACATTACCAATCCCAATATTTTCTTTCACAGGGTAAATGTTCAGACCTATCCCCTTTTTCAATATCAGCCGTATGATATTGCTTTAAGTTCTATGATTTACAGGGTCGTGAATCTTTACAAACTGGATCTGCTTCATGCTCATTATGCCATTCCTTATGCGTATGCAGCGTTTACAGCTAAGCAAATGCTCAAGGAAGACAATAATGATATCCCTCTGGTAACGACATTGCACGGTACTGATATCACTCTTGTTGGGCAGCACCCGAGTTATAAGCATGCGGTAGAATTTTCTATCAATAAGTCGGATGCAATTACTTCGGTTTCTGAAAGCCTGAAAAAGGATACTCTTCAATTTTTTAATATCAAAAAAGAAATCCAGGTGATCACCAACTTTATTGATAATACTGAATTTGATGATTGCTCAGAATGTCAGAGAACTCAATTTGCCAATCCTGATGAAAAGATCCTGATTCACGTGTCCAACTTACGTCCTGTAAAGCGTGTGGATGAAGTGCTGCAGATCTTTAAAAGCGTGGAGAAAAAAGTAAAATCTAAACTTATCATTATCGGGGAAGGTCCGGATATGGAAAAAGTGAACCAGTTCCTCGAGGAGAATCCGGAACTTATCTCAAAAATCCGTCTGCTGGGGAAAGTAAATGATCTTTACAAGATTTTACAGCTTTCCGATGTATTTTTACTTCCTTCCGAACAGGAAAGTTTTGGTTTGGCGGCCCTGGAAGCAATGGCGGCTTATACCCCAGTTATCAGCTCGAATGCGGGAGGAATTCCGGAGGTCAACATTCAGGGAGAAACCGGATTTCTGGCTGAGATTGGAAATGTAGAAGCAATGAGCAATTACACCATTAAGCTCTTGAGCAATGAAGAGCTTTTAACCAAAATGAAGCAAAATGCGAAAGATCAGGCGATAAAGTTTGACTTGAAAAACATTCTTCCTATCTATGAGAAAATGTATAGAACGACCATAGAAAATTTTAATAAGGAACTGACGAAAGTATAATATTTCTATTATATTTATCGTCAGCTTATGACGGAAAAATTACTTCAATATCTTTGGAACTATAAGGTTTTCAAACATTTTGACTTCAAGGATATTGAAGGAAATTCCGTTGAAATTATACACTTTGGAAAGTGGAATACCAATGCCGGCCCGGATTTTCTGGATGCAAAAATTAAAACCAACGGCCTCGTTTTAGCCGGTAATATAGAGCTTCATGTCCGCTCTTCGGACTGGATTTTTCATAATCATTCTCAGGATCCCAATTATAAAAACATTATTCTTCACGTCATTTTCCTTTATGACGTAGAAATTAACGACCACACCACAAAAGGAATCCCCACATTGGAACTGAAAGATTATATTGATGAAAATATTATCACTTCATATGAAAATCTTATCAAAGGAAGCCAGTTTATTGCCTGTGAAAAGATCTTTACAAAGGAAAAAATTCCCGTTAATTTTCACGACGCAAATATTCTGAAAAAGCTGGAAGAAAAATCTGAGGAATTTGAGCAATGTCTTGTTCGGCACAAAAATGATTTTGAAGCCGTTTTATTTCACAGCTTTGCCTACTCTTTCGGGCTCAAGGTAAATGCTCATATTTTCAGGCAAATTGCTGAAAGTATTGATTATGGCATTATCAATAAAATCCGTCAAAATCCCCTGCAACTCGAAGCATTATTTTTTGGAATTTCCGGATGGCTGGATCATCCTGAAGATATGTATATGAAACATTTAAAACGAGAATTTGAGTTTCTAAAAAGAAGTTCACCATAGCAGACTTACAGTTTCATCCTAAATTCTTACGGTTAAGACCTCCCAATTTCCCTACCATCAGGTTATCTCAGCTGGCAGATCTCTATTTCCAGCATCAGAATTTGTTTTCAAAAATCATTAAAGTGGAAAGTGCAGATCAGCTGTATGAAATTTTTTCTTCGATAAAAGCTTCTGAATACTGGGATTTTCATTTTAATTTTGGAACGATTTCAAAAATGCAGCCTAAGGCATTAAGTAAAGAATTTATTGACCTTGTTCTTTTGAATACCGTTCTTCCCTTAAAATACGTCTATCACAGATATCATCATGAAGAAGCTGCAGATGAAATCATTGAATTCTACCGACATATTACCGCGGAAAAAAACTCAGTAATCCGGAACTGGAAAAGCCTTGGAGTAACGATTAACAATGCACTGGAAAGTCAAACTATGATTTTTCACTATAAAAACTACTGTGAGCACAAGAACTGTCTGGCCTGCGGTATAGGGTTTAGACTTTTAAAGGAACAATAGCATTTTTAACTCTTCAAAAATAATCAAAAAAATTGCGTATCTTGCAGTATCAGATTAAACTAAAAAAATCTTGAAATGCTAAGTAATATCCGTCATAAAATGGAAAGAGAGTGGTTTGGAGTCCTGACAAGAATGGGCGCTAAACTGGGAATCCCTGTATCTAAATTAAGGATTTTCTTCATCTACTCCACTTTTGCCACTGCAGGTTTTTTTCTTTCTGATTTATCTGGGATTAGCATTCACCCTTTGGATTAAAGATATCTTCATTACCAGAAGACCAAGCGTTTTTGATTTATAATTATGGAATTTTTACCGATTACTTATGCTGAGGATGATAGAGTTCAGGAGATCTATAATTCTTATATCAGCACTTTTCCTGTAGACGAGCAAAGAGACAAAGATCAGTTTTTGGATTTATTTTCAAATCCACATGTTAGCTTTATGTCTGTGATCCATGAGAAGGAGGCCATTGGATATCTTATTCTCTGGAAAATGAGTTCGTTTGTTTTTGTGGAGCATTTCGAGGTATTTGAAGCCTTCAGAAGTAAAAAGCTGGGATCTCATATCGTTAATCACCTGACGGAAAATTATCCCCATGTCATTTTGGAAATTGAGCCGGCTGATTTGAGCGAAGATGCTACGCGCCGTTACTCTTTTTACCAGAGGAATAATTTCAGCCTGGTTGACACCACTTATATTCAGCCAAGCTATGGCGAAGGGAAACAGTCTTTGAACCTTTGGTTGCTGGCCAACTATACTCCTGAAAATATAGAAGAAATCAAAAAAGAAATTTGTGATATTATTTATCCTTAAAATATAAAACGCCGGAAATTCCGGCGTTATTTTGTTTACAGAGGATTTAGAATTCGTATCAACACTTAATTTACTTCATATTCAAGCTTAATAGTAATACTGGCTTCTTTTTCTTTCGACGAAGTATTAAAAGTCCCGCCATATGAGTAATCTTCATTTGAATTGGGTGCTGTGATCTGGATTACTCCCATCGTTGCCTTTTTAAGATTTCCCAAGCTGCTTCCAGAGTTTTCTGCAATCTTTGCTGCTCGTTCTTTTGCATCTTTTGTAGCACTGGCGATCATTTCCTGCTTTACCGTGGCCAGTTTTGTATAGAAATAGGAAGGTGAAGAAGAAGTAAATTCTATTCCGCGATTGATAATTTCCGTAATATTTCTGGACAGGTTCTCAATTTTACCAACTTCCTTACTTTCGATAGATACTTTTTGAGTCAGGTTGTATCCGGAAAACTCACCCTGTACATAATTTCCATTGGAATCATTGTAACTTCTGAACTGTTTCTGAATATCTACTGAAGAAAATACGATTTCGTTCTGTTTGATTCCCTTAGAGACCAGATAGTCATTGATCACTTTCCTGTCGAGTGCCAGCTCATCATAAGCAGATTTTAAGTCTATATTATTTTTAGAAAAACTTCCTGACCAGGTGATCAGATCGGATGTAAATTGTTTGGTTCCAAGACCGGTTACAGAAATGGTATTTTCAGATTTATTACGATTCTTGATGGCATTTCCTAAAAAGCCAAGACCAATAATAAAGCCTAAGGCTATGACCACCGCTACTGCAATATTACTTTTATTCATAAAATTTGAGAATTTGGTTTGTTTTTATTCTAACGCATCAATTTCTGTTCCAGTATTTTAAACCAAAAACGAATAGCCTTATCCGGTATCGCTACTTTGAAGAATCTTGCAATCTTTCGAGAAAAAGTGGTATTGTCTCTTCTAACCTCAGCAAAACGCCTGAAAGGTTTCTTGCTTTCACATAGGTTCGTACCTGAGGTTTTGCTACAAATGAAAACTGTATAAATTCTGAAATCCTGTCTGCAGGAATTCCGGCTTTAATAAAGTATTCGTCTTCTACCCTGTTTCTGATCCAGGCAATATGCTCCTGCAGGTCATCATATCTATACTGCCGCTTCTGTTTTTTGGCCTTTCCGCTTATTAAATCATATAATCCCTGAACATTCAGGTTTCCCAGCAATATAGGCAGGAGAACAGTTTTCACTTCTGCCGGTTTTTCTCTCATTTTCCCGACCGGTTGTGGCAGGCCGACAGCATTTCTTACCTGCTCACCTTTATCTGCTTTGGCTACGATTCTGGAGTCCTGATCGAGATCACCGGAAAGCTTTTTTACGATTTTCACCTCCCCGACATCTTTAGGAATCTGATAAAGAGTGATCAACAATTGTGAATTAATTCCATTGATAAGAACTCTTCGGGAGACTCTTGTAAAATCTTCTTTGACAAACCTAAGCTCATCATTGGGAGATGCTTCTATAGAGAACATTCCCTGTGAATCTGAAGACGTTTTTTTATCGGAGGCCATATTGACGACGGTTACCGCACTTAAACTTTCACCACTTTCATCGGTGATACGTCCGGTGATGGTTTGTTGTGAAAAAATGTTTATGGTCGATAGAAAAGCCAGACAAAGGCATAATCTGAGAAAAATTTTCATACGTGTTAATTCCGGGGTTGTGGGGTACGATAGGATGAAATTCTTACCAAAACAAAACGCTGGAACCTGTATAGATCTGCATCACTACAATATCCGTATTTCAGGATTTTTTTTCTTTCAAAACCACCTGCAAGAACATAGGAAATAAAATGATCTATCAAGGGTTTTTCTATTTTAAGATTGGTAAAATACTCATCCCCAAGGCTTGCTTTGATATAGTTCATTAAATCAATATCATCCCACTTATCTTTCGCTTTTCCGATCGAAAATCCTTCTCCTTTCGGCTGCACAAATTCTCCCGGTCTTGCAGCCAGTATTCTAGGATCAGACTTCTGTGCAATATACCGATCAATTTCTTTGGTAAGTTTTTGTACTTTCTGGGGTTTGTTATAAGTCCGTGAATCAATTTTCAGATTCCCAGTAAGCCCCTGTTTTACTTGAACTTCAGGAATTTCTATGGTGGTACGTACCAAAGTGACATTGATAGGAGCCTGTATATTTTCCTGGGATATTCTTTTAGACAAACGATCATATCCCGCCTTTATAAAACGTAATTCATCTCCTGCTTTTCCGGAAATCATAAAATGTCCGTCAGTATTGGAAAGTACCATTTCATCAGTCCTTATATTGATTACGTTGACATCCTGCATTTCAGTCCCGCTTTCGGAAATCACTTTACCGAAAATGTAAGTTTGGGCATGGGTTTTAATAAAAAAAATAAGGGGAAGGATAAGGAATAGTTTAAATTTCACGGGATACTTTTTATAAAACAAAGCTAAAATTATTTTTAACGTGGACCACAAGTTTAACCACCCTTAACGTGTTTTAATATTTATTTTCTTTTTTTACCCCTGAAACTGATCAATAGCCCGATTAATTTGTTAAAGTTTCTTTTAAATTTTAGCTAACTTGCAGTCTCAATACGACCTTTTACAATGGAAAATTCTTACACAGTCATCAATGCTTCAGCAGGATCAGGAAAAACATATGCCCTGGTTCAAAGGCTTCTGATGATCTGTCTCCGCTATCCTAATCAACAGCAATCGATCAGGAATATTCTCGCCCTGACTTTCACCAACAAAGCAGCGAATGAGATGAAGGAAAGGATTTTATCATGGTTAGGAAACTTCGCCTCCCAAGATTTTGCATACAATACAGACCTGAGAAATATACAGAAAGCATTTGAAGCAGAAGGTTTAAAAATTACCATTGATGAGCTTCATGTTCGCTCAAAGAGGCTTCTGGATTATATTCTGCACAATTACTCTACACTGAATATCGGAACCATTGACCGTTTTAATTCAAGGCTGGTAAGGAGTTTTTCTTATGAATTGGGCCTGGCTAAAAATTTTAATCTTGAAATTGAAGCTGAACCCTTCCTGATCGAAGCTGTGGATAAAATGCTGGATAAGATCGGTGAGAATGAAACGATTTCCAATTCTTTCATGGATTATGTAGACTACAGTCTTGAAAACAATGAGAGAATTAACCTCAACAAAAACCTGTATGATTCTGCCAAGGAGTTTGTAAAGGATATTCATTATGAGCATCTGAAAAATAACAGTGATTTTGACGATGCCAATTATGAAAATATAAAAAAATGTACTCCGCAAAGAAATTGTCCTAAACAAAAAGCAGGCTACAGAGCTTGCTGCAAAATCCATTGAATTATTTAAAGCAAGAAATATTGAGATTGAAGATTTTGCCCAGGGTAAAAACGGTATCGGAGGATTTTTCACAAAAGTGATTGACTTTTACCAGCAGAAAAGACCAGGCTTTCCGTTTCCTACCACACAGGAAGACTCTGTGGTGAACAATTACAGAAAGGGAGCTTCTTCAAAATCGAAACATAAAGAAGCTGAGATTTTTGAAATTCTTGATCAGCTTCTTGAAAACAGAATGCAGCTCATCCTTCTGTACATTGAAACTCAGAAGAAGGAGAAAGTCTTATCTGCCCTTCTTCCTTTGAAAGTAAATAAAGATATTCAGGATGAACTCAGAAAAATTGAGGAAGAAAATGACCTTGTACTATTGTCTAAGTTTAACATCCTGATCAATGAGAATCTCAAAAATGAACCTTCTGCTTTTATTTACGAAAAAGTAGGAGCTCAATTTCAGCATTATTTCTTTGATGAATTTCAGGATACTTCCGAGCTACAATGGCAGAACTTTGTTCCTTTGAGAGATCACAGTGTTTCTTCAGAATATACCTCATTTACGCTCGTTGGCGATCCCAAACAAAGTATTTACAGATTCCGTGGCGGGGAGAGCAAGCTGATGCTGGACATCATTAATAAAAAGAATTTTCCCCTAAGGAAGCAGATCTTCTTGTTTTAAAAGACAACTGGAGAAGCGCCCGCAATATTGTCCGGTTTAATAATGAGTTGTATCGTTTTCATTCCGAAGGACTGGAAGAGGAGCATAAGAATATTTTTGGAACAGATGCTGAACAAAGCCCCAGATCTCAACTTGAAGGCCGGGTAAAAGTAAACCTCATAGACAATCTCACCAACGAAGAATTTTACGATGACACTTCAGACAGAATGTGTAAAGATATTCAGGAGTGTCTGGATAATGGTTTTACATTTTCAGATATTACGATTCTCTGTCGTGGAAATTTTGATATTTTCAGTTATTCTCAAAAACTGGGTAACCTGAAAGTGAAATACCGTGGTGAGGAAACCAATATCAAAACAATTTCAGATAAAGGGCTTACGCTGGAGCTTTCGAGTACTTTAAAAGCCGTTATTGAGTTTCTCAGATGGGAAATCAATCCTAAAAACAGGACCTGCCTGATTATGATGATGTACCATCTGAATACATTGGGACGCTGTCGGTATGGCTGATTTCACATGGGAAATGAAGGAAATTCTTGACATTGAAAGTCATGAAGAAATTCTTCATTTTCTCCGACAAAAGTATTCATTACAGCTGAAACAGGATAATTTCCCAAGATTCAACCTGTATAATTTTATAGAATATTACATCAATGAATTTTCGGTGGAGAATAAAGAAACCGACTTCCTGCTCAATTTCATGGAAATGCTTTTTAACTTTACTCAGAATGCAGGAGCAAGTACGAAAGAATTCCTGAAATATTGGGATGAGGAAGCTTCTTCTTACACCATTCAGGCCTCTGAAAATATCGATGCCATCCAGATTATGACCATTCATAAGTCTAAAGGGCTGGAGTTTCCTATCGTCTTTATTCCTATGATGAATAAGAATCGGGACAATGAATTTACGAATTGGTTTGATACCAGTGAGAACTCTGCTTTAAAATCAGTCAATATCAACCAATTCAGTAAAAACCTCGAAACGTACGACGAAGAAATTCAGGCATTCAATAGAAAAAATTCTTATAAAAACCTGATTGACCGTCTGTGCCTTCAATATGTTGCAACAACCCGACCTGTTGAGCAGTTATTTTTCTATATTCAAAAAGCCAACAAAACTTCAAATAATCTGGAGTTGCTAGAGTTCCTTCAAACAAAAAATACGGAAAATGCGGATGAGTTTGACTTGTATGAGGTACATCCTGAAATGTTAAAAAAACATTCCCGTGATAAAACCTCATCTTTTAAAACCCAGAATATCCAAAATCTGAAAAATGTCAATGAAAAGAGCACTTCCATCAAAATTGCAACTCCTTCAAAAAATTATCAGGTAAGAAATGAGAAGGTAAGAATCGGGCTTTTTGTCCATGAGCTTCTTTCCAAAATCAATACAGAAAAAGATATTTCCAGGGTACTGGAAGCGTATGCTCTGGAAGGGCAGATTACCATTGAAGAGAAAAATGAAATTCAGAGCAAGCTGGAAGAGATTGTCAGGACTTATTCAGAATTCTTTGATGAAAAGTGGGAAGTTATTAATGAGAAAGATATCATGATTTCGGAAAGAGGTAAGAGCTATATTTCAAGACCTGACCGTATTTTAAAAAGTGATGAGGGCTATATCATTATTGACTTTAAAACCGGGGAAGAGAAGATGAAAGATGAAGCGCAGGTTGAAAGATATAAGAATATTCTTGAGCATCTGGGTAGAAAAGTTCTAAAAACGCAGGTCATTTATCTCTGATCCTTCTTCATAGCTACATTCCGTAAATATCGTAGAACTACGACATAAAATCGTAGAATTACTACAAATACTGAAACTTAATGGTAAAAATTTTTAAGTTTAATTGAAGAAATATACATTTGTGTCAGAATCACAGAAAGCATATTAATTAACCAGAAAATTTACAACCATGGCAGCAAACTCAAGAGGAATCTTAAAATTCAACGGAAGTGAAGGGCAAAAGCTATTAAAACTGAAATACAGCGTATCCAGATCTACAGATGTATCGGGACGTGTAGCTTCAGACCCTTCTAATGCCCTTATAAAACTGACTGTAGAAGCTACAGAAAAATCTGACATCCTTGAAACATTACTTAACGGAAAATACAAACCTACCAAAGGGGAAGTTATTTTCAATAAGTCTCATGAGGAAGGAACTTTAATTACTTTAAACTGGGAAAACGGATATGTGATCCAGCATGAGGTAGAGTTCGATGCTGTTGACAGCAATAGCATGCTGATCAGCTTTGTGGTAAGCGCGGAAACCATTGACTACGGAACTTCACAGTATTTGGGACTGTGGCCTGCTTCTTAATTTCCAGCAATCAACAAATTACAAAGATCATTCTTAAGCAGGATGGTCTTTTTGTCTCTGTTAACAAAATATCGGCTTTCAAGGAAATATGAGATTTATTTCCTGCGAAAAGGACCATATTTATTACAATTGTTTTGGTTTGTGAGACATTTCTTTGACAAATGTCGTAATTCTACTACAATTTTTAAAATTTAACAGTTTCTATATCTGACTAATTTAAAACATTTCTAATTTTAGTGATATAACCACAAAAGAAAAAACCGATGAAAAATAAGACTACCAATGCAGACAAGATTGCTGAAAATCATATAGCCGGACTCCAGCGCGTGGTAAAGCTGGATATTGTGATTGAAGGTAAAATCATCAAATATTTCAAGCATTTCCGCCTCCAACAGAGTATCCGGAAACATCATACTTTCGAACTTACCCTTGCTCACGATGCCTTAGGAGACGGGCAGGATCATAACCTGGAAGAAGCTCAACAGTTTTTAGGAAAGCGTTTAACGGTCGTCTTTAAATATAAAGATGCTGAAAACGAGAGTCCTGAAAGAACTTTTGTAGGTTTTATCACTCAGGTTGCTTTCAGCCAGGAAAAAGCAAGCCTTGGCAGTATCGTACTAAAAGGAAAAAGTCCTACCATTTTAATGGATTCTGCTCCGCATACACAAAGTTTCGGTGGTGATCAGCAGGTCAATACCTCCATCATTGCAGACAGGGTCATTAAGGAAACCTTAGGTTCCGGTAAATACGATTTTAAAATAGATACAAAAAACAAAAGCTATATCAACTATAGCGCACAATACAAAGAAACACATTACAACTACCTTGCAAGACTGGCAGAAACTTATGGGGAACAGTTTTACTATGACGGTGAGGTGCTTCACTTCGGAAAACTTCCTCCGGGAGAGCAACCTATAAAACTTACCTATGGAAGTAATGTGAGTGATATCTGCATTGAACTCAAAGCGGTACATACAAAACCTGAATTCTTCGGTTATAACAGCAGTAAACACGAGAAACTATTAAGCTCAACGGCTAATATCAAACATTTGGGGCAACTGGCTTCCAAAGCTTATGACCTGAATGATGGTATTTACAAGACCAGAGCCCTGAACCCTTCTCCCGTGAATGCAAATATGTCATTAAATGTAGACGATGCTCAAAAAAGTGCTGCAGGGAGCGCAGCTGTAGAAGTTTTTACCGTTTCCGCAAATACTTCTGTGCCGTTCTTGTATCCGGGTTGTATTGCCGGATATTGAGATGAGAAAACCCAGCAGCAATCAGACCTCCTATTTTACGAAACTTATGATCACAGAAGTTTCTCATGAAGTAAATACAAGAGGGATTTATACAGGATCATTTGAAGCGATTGCAGAAGGTACGGGATATATTCCAAAACCTGATTTTGAACAAATCCCTGCAGAACCACAGATTGCTACCGTCATTTCTAATACAGACCCTCTGAATCAGGGAAGAATAAAGGTACAATTCGACTGGCAGCTGCATGATACCACCCATTTTATCAGAATGATGAGCCCGGATGCCGGAGGTACTGATGCCATTACTCAAAACAGAGGCTTTGTAGCTGTACCTGAAGTGGGTGACCAGGTTATGGTAGGCTTCGAATATCATCATCCGGATTTTCCTTTTGCCATGGGAGGAATGTTCCATGGTGCAGTAGCACTCGGAGGTGGTGTCAACAACCATATCAAATCCATACAGACCAGAAGCGGGAATAAAGTGATTTTCAATGATGCAGAAGGCAGCATTTATATTGAAGACCCGAGTGGAAATACGTATTTCATGGATGGAAAAGGAAATATCACTGTTAATGCCCCAAAAGACATGACCTTCACCGCAGGGAATAACATCAAAATGACAGCAGGGCGGGATATTACTTCTATCGCTGGAAATAACATGTATGCCACCGCCAATGTGAATATTGTATCCAATGCGGGAGTGAATATGATTGATACCGCAGGAAAAGATCTGATGCAGACTGCAACCGGTAATATCCATGAATCATCTGACATGCGAACTGAGATCGCCGAAAATGAAAGAAATGTCCAATCTAAAAAGAGCGACTCCTATGCAGATAAAGTAACCGTTGTCAGTACGAAAGAAAATATGGTTTTGCAAAGTGAGAAAACAGTAAAATCTCAAAGCGGCGAACAAGGAAACTCCCATTAAAAACTAATCATGAGACTCTATTTATTACCACTACTGATCAGCATTATTGCTATGAGCTTTACGACTATAGCGGCTTACAATATTATGGATTTCATCAATGCTCCGATGACAGAAGACAGCCACGAAAATATGCCCATGGAAAATGTCATTGAATCTTTATTTCTGGGATTTTTAGCTTTTATCTTATCTTTTTATGTATCCTTAAGAGCTTTAAGACAAAGGAAAAAGAATAAATATCCGTTTAACCAGCTATACAAAAATGACTTATAAAACTCATTATCATGGCGATTATAAAGAATGCAAAAAATATCAATATACAGGTTTCAAATAATTATACCTCGCTCAGTAAGGTTTCTCATGAGGAAGCCCAGCAGGTGACTATTGAGGCTACCAAGCAAAACCTGGAATTATCCAGCCAAAAAAAAGCAATATTGCAAGGTTTTGGAAAAGGAGGAGCATTGACTGAGGATGAGGATAAATCTGATGGGCAAATAACAGAAATGTATTGGGCATATGGGGATGAGGAAAATCATCTGACAGATTCTTCCAGGTTTTATGTAGACATGGACCTCATTGTAGAAACTGAAGGTTATGAAGACGGAGAAAGCATAGAGGTAACAATTAAAGCTGAAGATGGAGAGCCTATTGCTGAAGGTCTTGACGAACTTACTCTTACAGGAACTGTAAAAAAAGGGCAGATCATATTCAAGGAGCCTTTAAAGGCTTACACGTTAACGATAAGGGATGATAAAGAAGAATCCTAAAAAGTACAGGCTATGAATATAGAAAAATTGATTCCCATTTTGCTGGAGCAACAAAGAAAGTTTGTTGCGCAGTCTGGTGGAAAAACGACTACACCTATTCAAATAAAGAGGCCTAGCTGGAAAGATGTTTATGAGGGTTATCCCAAATCCGGCAACGATGACAAGCCTGCCACAGAGGTTTTCCCAGAGCTATTAGGAAAAGACTATGATACAAAAACCTTTGGAAATGCTTGCGCAACAAGAGTTTCTTTGGGATTAATAAACGGAGGAATGAAAGTTAAAACTGCTTTTAAAATTACTAACAAAAAGCATACTTTTTACAATAAAGGATTTCAGACAAGTGCTAGTGGTTTACAATCATGGTTAATAAAACCAGACGTTTGGGGATCTCCGGATGTGACCGTTAAGGGACCTTCAAACATTACTGCTGTAGCCGATAAAATCAATGAGGGTAAAATAAAAAATGGTGTTTACATTATACTTGGTGGATTTGGTGATGGAATTTCCGGACATGCAACTCTTTGGATTGGAAATAATAGAAATGTAATAGGTGGACATAATTATGTCGATTATGGAGGGACCGTTTATTTTTGGGAATTAAAATAATATATAAATAATGAAGCATATTTTAATCATTTTAAGTATTACTCTTCCAACGTATTTGTGGAGCCAGGATAATAAGATATTTTCTCAGGTTATAAACAAACTACAAAATGACAACAGAACATTTAAACAGTTTGCCGAACTTGGAGGAATATACTGCGCAGATCTTCATTCATCAAAAAAAACAGACCTTTTTACAGATAAGTATTTAGCATTGTTTAATTCATTATATCCTTTACCTCGATTGATAAATGACAGTATACTTAAAATGAATTATCAATCCTTTAGCAAACAGCACTATACAAAAAAAAATAATTGCTCTTGTATTTATTCTGTTAAAAATAAAAAGCTGAAAGCGATGTATGTAAAAACTGTTAAAGATAAAAATTCATATCATGACAATAAAGATTATTATCTGGAAGAAGATATGAAAGACTATTTAAAAGATTATATGATAGATGGGAATCGATTTAAATAGAAAATAACAAACATAAGCCACCAAAACACAAATCAATATTATTATGCCTGGAGTAGAATTTGACAAAAAAAAGAGACCCAACGTAAGGGCATTGAGCCTACCAAGGTTAAAAGTATTAAGCTCCTTACTCCGTTGGATAATGGCTCCGCCAATGAAGAAGCGAGTCCCATAAAGACACAGCCAGGATTTCTGTTTGGAAAAACTTATAGATTCCAGGTCGTTACTTACACCAATCTTCCGCCTCAGGATAAGAAGAAGATCAGGTGGAAATACAAATATTATAGTCCGTCAAAAAATAAATGGATAGAACATCTGTCCACTATCACCGGAGAAATTTATAGTCTTCATCTGAATGAAAAGGATATGTGCGGCAGCTACATTTATGTAATGGCTTATATTAACGATGAAGCATCAGAAGGCCGTTTAAAAATATGGCATCACAACAGATTCAGATGGTTCAACGAAGCTATGTTTGAAGCAGAATTAAAAGTAAGAACTGACGATAAACATCCGGAAAGAATAAACCAGTCAGGAACTTCTCTCTGCGGAATGGCTTGTGTATTCTATTTGTTTGCAAAGGAACAGCCTGCTGCCTATAAAAAATTTGCAAAAGAACTGTTCAGAACCGGAGAATCTACTTATAAGAGCTATACAGCAAAACCAAGTATTGATATTCTGGAAAAGAAAATCAATACCAAAGGATTTCCTCTGAATACTTCGGATATGCCTTTAGTGGATTATGTCACAATGGCATCCACAAGAAATACCGATAATCCAAAATATAAGGGCGGAGATGAAGAATTTCAGGCAATCAACTGGCCTAATGTAGTTATTAACCTCTGCGAAAAGCTATTGGGTTATAGTGACGTACATTCCAAAGGAGTATACAATCCTATAAAACCACTGGCGACAAGCACCATGGAAATGCAGATTAAAATTGATGATATCAATAAACAGCTTAGTAATGGATACAGGCTAATGTTGATGATAGATTCGGATCTCATACAGGATATATGGGATAAAAAATCTTTTGATCTGCATTGGGTTGTATTGGAAACCCCGATAACCTGGGACTATGAACCCGGTTTCTTTAAGAGTAAAAAGGATGAAGTCATGTTTAAGGTATATTCATGGGGAACCAAAGATACCTATCTTGAGGCTCCCATATCATGGCAACATTTTATGATGAATTACAATGGCTATATAAAAATGAAATAATACAATGAAAAATATCATAGCAATGATCACCGGCATGTTCTTTTTGTTTACTTCATGTGTAGACGAAAAAAAACAAAAAGTACAGGATCAGGAACAATGTTCCCAAAACAAAAATATTGAATTCAAATATGATTCATTAACTCTTAAGTTTATGGATAAATACAAAAATGTCAATTTGGATAAGGCTCAGATTTTCCATATTAAAAACGGGAAATCCATCTTACTACCCCATACTTTAAAACAACAGGATTCACAATTAAAAATTAAAAATATAACCGGGTTACAAACTACAGACACTTTGGAAGTGAAGGTAGCAGAAAACCTGAATTTCAAATTATACAATTTTAAAAACATGCCCTATTACGGAGGCAAGCAAATGCTGGGCTGTTGCCTTGGCCAATATATGATAAAGGATAAGAAAATAGACGTCCCTTATTATGATATATTAAACATATACTAATAAAAACACCTGAAAACACAATTAATCATGACTTTCCCAATTTCGGACATATTCCCCACTTCTACCTACTTCATACAGGATAAATGCACGGTAAAAATAGGTCGCGAGCAGCATGACGGGCAGCTCTCATACACTTTGTATATAGAGCCATGGAAAAAAGAGGGTAATCAAATATTGATCAACAGAACCAATCTTAAGGTTAATAACCAGGAAATAGATACTAAATTTCTCGAAGTATCCAACACCTATATGGAAGCACTGTTTCCGCTGGTCTGTGTGGTACAGAAGTATAGCCTGGTTATTCAGAATATAGATGAAATCAGAAAACGCATCCAAAAAGCAGATATCGACGTTCACAATATCTACAGTGGTGATGGGACCGAACATATAAGGACCCGGTTTTTTGAGGCGATACAAACGGATGAAAAGTTAAGTCAGTTTATCAGACAGCTGCATTTTATGAAAATGCTTGAGTATAGCTTACAAAAATTCAATCCTAAAAAACACTATGAAACTTCCTGGAAAATTCTCCCGATAGGAAATTCTGAATGGAAAGGCGAAACCCGCTATCAGAAAGATGAAAACACATTATCATTCGAACCTAAAATCAATAATGCCCAGGATATCATGAATGATATTATAAGATACATTCATAAGTATGACTACGACGTCAATTTTGATGAAGAAACACTCCCACTCTATGCAGATCTTCAAAATACCATCAGCTACACCGGGAAAACCGGTAGAATTGAAAAAGCAGAAAACATTGTGTGCATAGAAGCGGAAGATAAATTTTACTACCAACAGATTATCACCATCGAAACAAAATAACAATATGTCAGCACCTATCCCATATACAGTTCAGAGCGGAGAAACGCTGCAGGATATCGCCAAAAAATTGGGGATCAAAGACTGGACAAAACTGAAAGACTATCATAATGCCAATTCCGAAACGAAGGTTGGTAATACTCCTTATACAGGCTTTTCCCTTATGACTCCGCCTCCTGATGAGGTGTATGGACTCAATGGTGAGACTCCTCCACCCGATCCTGCCCAGGAACAAAAAACGGCAGAACAGAAACAGGAAGAGGAAAAAAAGAAGGAAGAAGAGAAAAAGAAAAACGAACAGGCTTCCAAAAGTGACCACGACGGAAAATACTTTGTGGTACATGGTGCCAAATGCATCTGTGATCAATCCATTCCTCCTAAAAAAACAGCAGATTTGCAAGTTACTTCCCATGCAATTATCGTCCTGAACGATCAACAGGGTAAACTGGCCGCCACAGAAGAAGATAAAACATTTATGCCTCCCGCTGAAACTTTCGGAAAATGTAAAATGAAACCAACGGCAGGTGGTTATCTTCCGTGTGCTGTAGCGCCTGCACCCAAATGGGACAAAACCTATGACAGTACTCAGGTCATGGGAAAAAATACACTGACAGAAATCTCTCAATTAACGTGTACTGCAGGCGGAATAATAACCATAGCTAAACACGGGCAGACTGATTCTGTGAGCAACGCCCATGCTGACAATACCAACCCGGCAGAACTGGCTATGGTAAATCCGGCAGTGGATCAGCCTAAAAAAAAGGAAGAATATCCTTCCGTGACTTCTATTGTCTTAACTGCCATAGAAAACAGACTTAGTTTTAAAGAAATAGATTCCAAAAATAAAAGTGGTACCGTTTACCTGCGTAAAGACGAAGAAGCATCTTTTAAAGCCAATCTGAAAAGCGGAAACAAACAACTCACCTCGTGGATGGTTTACAGTGACCATCAGGGTAAGAAAGAGAACAGAATATTTTTAAGAGAACAAATCGGAACCGAGTTTTCCCAAAGTTTCGAAGGATTGGGAAAATTCAGGATTGAAGGATACGGCAAACCTAAAACCCCGGAATTTGAAAAAGGAAAATTTGATAAATGTGATCCTACCTGTTCTATCGATGTTGAAGTAGTAGAAAACACCCTTCTCGATCTTGAGTCTACATCCGCAGATTTTACTACCCGTATCGACCCCTCTAAAAACAGAAAGTTCAGGAAAGGCGTTCCTTCTGTGTTCAGAGCAAAATTTTTCATTCCTGATCTTACGGAAGAAGAAAAATCAAGGCTTACACTCGCCGTATTCGATGGATCGGGAAATGCTATTACGGAAGGCGTTCACATCAATGATGACACCCTAACCTTTATTCCTCAGAACACTAAAGCGAAATACAGTATTCTGGCCCGTTATATCAACGAAAACGGGGAAGCCATAGAAAAAAGATGTCCGGAGAAAGTGAAGGCAATGCGGTTTTAGGTATCAGTCATGGTGCCGAAGTCGTAAGACCGGGAACTTCGATGTCTTTCAGTGTTTCTAAAATGAAATATAAATTGGGTGATGAGAACTCTCCTTTTGGGCTGACTTCCGGAGAAGCAGCAGACATCAAATGGAACCTGGACGGTGTACTCATCGGAAACGGGAAAAGTATTACCATCCCCGGAGTACGCGTCACTCCCGGGAAGCATGTTGTAGAAGCATACAGCATGGTAGCCAACGCTACCGGGAAAAACGCCAAAAAAGAAGATGACGACTGGCATTTTGAGGTGAAGGAAAACGATGTGGTAAGCTTTACCGTCAGCGGTACTCCCAAAGTGGGTAAACCTATGACCGCTACTGTTGACAAAATGATATTTCCGGATCTTCTTCCCAGCGAAATAGTACAATGGCAGGGATTCTCTAATGCCGTTACCGGAAAATCCATCAACTTTACGCCTAAAAAGCCCGGGACATTAACCATTACCAGCAGAATAAAAGGTAAAGGCTCTACGCAAACCATAACCGTAGTACAACCAACAATTAACGATATCCAGTTTACAGACAGCAACGGAAGTAAAATAGACAAAGCCGGCTGGGGACAGAAAGTAAATATCCGCATTGATCACCAAGGCCTTGATAATGAAAAACTAACCATCGTACTCTGGGATAGTGACACCGTACAGGACGACCCTGTAAAAACCATTACCATTAAAGCTTATGACGGAGGATTAATTCCGATAACCTTAGATGCTGACATGAAAAACAAGGCGGGAAACCAGGGATTGATCTATGCCAAAATTTCAGCACCAGATGTTGTCGCTATTGGGGAAGGTTTGCCATTCCCTAAAACGTATAAACTGGATGTTCAGGATAAAAAGAAATTTTCAATGCCAAGTTAGGCAGTGAAGACGGCAGCGAAAAACATACGGTAGTAGATTATGATGAGATCAGTTATTTCTACGCCAACAGCCGCGGAATAAAGCCTGATGAAAGCTTATTCCTGGAAATAAGGGATTCTGTATTAGGGAGAGATCCCCTGCTCTTACAGCAGGTCAATGTTAAAGCTGATCAGAATGGAATCATTAAACAAAAAATTATATGGAACGGTATAAAAAATAAAGTAAATTTATTGACCGTTTATGCCATCGTGAAAGAAAAGAACCAGGACGGAAAAGTTTTATACGATGCAGATGGTGATTTCTCAATGGCTACCGCTAAGCTGAAGAAAGGGAGTACGCTGGTTAAGATTGTTGAGAATAAAGGTGCGGTGAAAGTGGGGGATCAACCAATTGGTGGATCTAATTGTGGTGGCAAGTTCTGTATTAAAAAGGGAAGCCCTAAGAGCGAATTGATCAGAGAAATCAATATCCGCTTAGCTGGATTTGGTGGAAATGTTCCAACAGATGAGTTTACGGACAGAACAGAAAAAATGGTAAAACAATTCCAACGGGATTATATGAAAGTTCCAGAAACAGGAAAAGTCTGTGGAAATGTACTCAAAGCAATTGATGATTTTACTTCGAAATGGGCTGAAAAAATATCAGATTATACATGTTTATGTAATGGAATAAAAAGTATTCCAAACAAATGCTCAGGATTTGGAAAAGGTCAATATAAAGATCAATATTCAAGTAAAACTCACGTTGAAAAATATCATAAATATGAAAGACCTGGAATGCATAGAAGTTTATTATGGGGAGTGAGCGCCTTGAAATATTATTTAAGTATACAAAATGAATATAAATATTCTAGTATTACTGCAGGATACAGATGTTGGGAACACAATAAATATGCTGGTAGAGCAACTACTAACCATATGGGAAAAGCTGTAGATATACAGTTCTTAAAAAACAATAAACTAGTTGCAGGGAAAAAAGAAGAAAACCTACCTATTCTAAGAGATATTCGTGACAAATTTTATACAAAATATTTAGACAGTAAATATAATTGGCTTAATGGAAATAATAATTTTTCTTTAGAGCCGTTTGGATTAGGAAATGGGCAAACTTGGAGCTGGATCCACATGGATGTACGTGAATTTGATAATGTTTATCTAGATGATAAATTTTTTACTAAAACTCAAGATTCACTTACAGGAAAAAGCCTAACCCAACTTGCCAATGAATTGGGACTAAAAGATATGTGTAGTTGTATGGGCGGAGGATTAAGCACCAATAGCAATTCTAATTCAAAAGTAGGAGAATGTATTTGCTTTAAACAAGGTAAAGTGAAAACAGCATGTATAGGTAAAGGCAGCCCTATTACTAATGATATTTATAAAAAAGAAGCAGATAGATTAGGTATTGAGTTAGCAATGATTCAGGCTATCGCAAAGCAGGAATCAAAGAGAGAGAGTTTCTGGAAAGAAGGGCAAGCTACTATCCTATTTGAAAGACACAAAATGTGGGAATATCTAGAAAAAGATTTAAATAAGACAAGATCTGAACTTGAAAAATTACAAAAAGATGATCCCTCGCTTGTAAATGAGCTGTCAGGAGGTTATGGTAAATATTCCGAGCAATACGACAAACTAGATAAAGCTAAAAAAATTGATAATACAACCGCTTTAAAAGCTTGTAGTTGGGGTAAATTCCAAGTGATGGGTTTCAACTATTCAGTAGCCTTTAGCACACCTGAAGAAATGGAAAAAGCTGTAAACCTTTGTGAAATTCAGCAATTTTACTTTTTTGTTGGATATATTGAAAATACTATTGGAATGATAACCGCTATGAAAAATAAAAATTGGGAAGATATTGCTTCTAAATATAACGGAAGTAAATGGAAAAAAAGAATCCTGACTATGCTTCGAATATTGAAACCTACTATAATGAATATAAAAAAGATAAATAAAATGAAAATAAAACTTTTTTTTCATTTCAATGATATTGAGTGTATCGTTATTAGCTTGTAAAAAACATCTGCAAAGCCAAGCAACCATTATCAATGAACCAAATAAGCAAGAAAAAGTTATAGACTCCTTACTTGTTGATATCAATAAAGATGGTCAGCCTGATAAGGTTATCATTTCTGAAAAAACACCAACGGCCAACAGAACAATTGCCGTGCAGCTTAATAGCCAAAATACATATAAAACAATAAGTTCAAATAATAAAATCATTGCCTGTTCAACATGTGGTGTTCAGTCAGGTGACCCTTATGTGAGTTTAAAAGCGACAGATACAGGATTTGATCTTATACAGGAGGACATAGTCTATTCATTTAGCTTCAAATCCAATGAAGTTTTTTTAGAAAAAATAGATCTCCTGAAAACTAAGCAAACGTCAGAAGGAATAGATGAACAGCATGAGATTTATACCCCTGAGGATTTTGGTTCCCTTACCTTAAGTAACTTTAATGATGACATCATTCTCAAACTTAACAACCATTCAAAACAAGTATCTCTACCCATACAACAGGAAGATTTAGACAAATTCGAATGGGAGGCAGATAATTCTCTGGGTAATTATAACAGCAAATTATCTTTGGAAAAATATGGAGATATTAATATAACCCTAGCCAAAAATGATAATACTGATGACGTATTTTATACATTATTTACAATGGATAATAAAGGGAAAACAATTGACTCTTTAAAGGTAGGTTATGCAGATGACGGCTACCCTGAATCCAATAAAAGAGAGTTAACAACATTTTCAATTGGTAAAAATTACTCTATTGTTTTGAAAAAATTTAATAGAGTTGATTATAAAAATGTATTAAAAAATACACAAGAATATAGTATTTCTACCAATGGTACTTTCTTAAAGAAAAAATAGTGAGAACCATTATCTGTAGATAATAAATGAAAAGCCTGATAATTATTATTTGTATTTTAAGCCTGTTTTCTTGCAAGAAGGAACAGAGGAATATAAATGTAAGTCGCAACTCTGATATCTCTATACATGAGATAATGGAGAAAAACAAGTATAATCCACAAGAAGTTACTGATCATTTAATTTTCACCAAAGATAGAAACAATACACATCAAATTAATACAGCAATCCTAAACTATATACAAAAAAACACAACTGCTCAACAAAACCAATATACTTTAGCGTTGGAAAAATATGTCACTCAAGAAATTATTAAATTTTATGATGATAAAAATAGTCCTTGGACAGAAGAAGAACTTATTAAAATAATAGCTTTTGCTGCTAATACTACTGATCCGTTACATCAAAAATTTTGGAAAGAATCACCAGACAATTGGCACAAAGGAATGTGGGGAAATATTTTAAGCTTCTGTTGTTTGACATATCCTAAAACTCTATGGATTAATTTTCAAAATCAAGTTAAAAAAGAAAATTACTATAACCTACCACATATCAAAGAAATGATTTCTTATGCATCTGAGTTTGATAAATTTGGTCCACCTTAAGACTACTAATTATAAAGATCACTAGTATGAAGATTTTTGGGATTAATTAATAGTTATGAAAAAAACAATAACAATATTTATCACACTCTTTTTATTATCATGTCAAGGGCAAAAAAAAGAGGAAGATAATAGTATCAAAATAGAAAAAGAAGCATTAAAATCTGAGACTTCAGGTCAAGCAATTACTACAGAAAATCTCACTCAATTAACCAAAATTAATTGTGGCCAAGAAAATTCTGAATCTTCTAATTACAGTTTAAATTGTAAAAATTTTAATATTTCAAATACAACGATTGAAGGAAGTGACAAAAATAGATATGAACTTATTACTTTTGTTTTTAATGATATAGAAAAAGCTATTATAAGGAAAATTAATAATGAAGACTTAGAAACCTCGGTACCTACAGTCTACTTTTCAGATGCATCTAAAAACTATGTAATATTCTTTCCAATAAATGGTGATAATCATTTTGGATGGAAATTATATCTATATAAAAATAAAGTTTTATATCCCCTGGGACAAAGAGTTATGTATTGGAAACCTGAGTACGAAGAATCAACTGTTAATTACTCGGATATACTAAAAATTTATGAATCAGGAGAAAGTATTTTAATAGAGATTCCAGATAAATATATTATCAAAAATGATAATGATTATAAAAACTATCCAAACTATTCTGAAGGAAAATATTATGAGAAAGGAGACAAGTTATACTACGAGTTTTCCACATCAAATATAGAATATTACAAAAAGTATAAAAATGGGCTTTTTGAAGGTGATTATAATAAAATGATCAATAATAAAATCATTGATTTGATAAAATAAACGTACATAAACAACAGTATTTTTTGAAATGAAAAGCCTAATTATCATCTGCATTTTAAGCTTGTTTTCTTGTGAAAAAGCACAAGAGCACAAAACAACCATTTCAAAAAAGTTGGCTCCAGTAAGACATTATCAGAAGATTCATTGGTTTCACCTGGATCACATATCGATAAATCTCAAAAGGCAAATGACATTATTTGGCAGGGCAACTATCATTTTGAAGCATCCAATAGAGATGAGGCAAAAACAAGTTTCAATATTGTTATAAAGTCCTTAGATAATATTTCAGTCAATATAAATGATGATGGGAGTAAAGAGAGTTATTCTAATGTCAAAGCTGAACTTATTAATAACGACAAAATAAAAATCATCTATAATTCTTCATTTCAACATGATATGGGCACAATTTATATTGAAAAATCAGACAATGAATATTATATTTCAGGAAACCCTGTTTACTTTATCAATCCTGGAAATAATGAAATGCCTTTACAAAAGATAAAATAATAGATTCTATCTTAATTTAATAAAGTACGTAGTTTGGTAGCAAAACACCTCCACATATCACTTTTATTATTTCTGGCTTTCTCATGTAAAGATGCCAAAACATCTGTTACTCAAGTTATCAACGCTGATACTGTTACTTCAAGACAAAAAACTCCGTCTTCATTACACACCATCGCAATTAATAAAAAATGGTACGGTATTTATAAAGTTCGATTTAATTATGGAAAAATTGGAGGAATGAATGCCGGGTGGGATTTAGAGATCAATATAACTGGTGAAAATAGTATAGCGTCAGGCAATGGTTATCAAATTGGATTTAAAGATGAGCTAACGGCAACAGAAGAAGGAAATAAATTGATATTAAAACATAAAAAAAATCTTGATGGCTATACTCTTGGAAAAAATATGGATCCACAGTTCATTTTAATAGAAGACAACGGAAATTTTTATGTTCAGTCTGAATGGATAGATTCTGATATCATTACAAAACCACAAAAAGATGGATTTAAAATAATAAAAACCATCTTATAAATAAAGCACCTTACCCAAATACAAATAATGAAATTAAATGTTTTAATAGCTTCAGTCTATTTATTTTTATTCAGTTGCAAAACTCACGAAGAAAATAAAAAGTATACAATCAAAGAATCGGCTACCGAGAATATTAAATCACTTGATTCTAAATTTCAAGGTGAATTTTCATCCACAGTAGAAACTGAAGAAACAACTTCAGTATAAATCAGATAAAATAAATGGTGATTCAATGCTAATTAAATCAATTGTAAAAACAGAATGTGAATATGTTGAAGATTATAAAGATATTTCCAAATGGATAAAATGGAAAAATAATAATTGTAAACTTATAAAATTCAGTTTTTGTTATTAGAGTAAAAATAGTACTAATGAAAAAATTTTTATTTATATTTCTCCTTTCAATGAGTGCATTTACATTCGCTCAAGAGCAATTACCCCCATCATGGTTTGGAAATTATTCATTAGATTTTTCCACAAAAAGGAGCTATGCGCCAACAATGTATTGGGAACATCAATTTACCATATCGAAAAACTCTTGTAGTTATGAAGGTTCAGGATTTCAATTCTATCTTAAATATAAATGTTCTGTAAAAGAGAATAAAGACACTCTTTTTATTTACGCTTTGGATCATCAAGACGGCTATGAGACTTATGATAAAGGGCAGCTAATTATGAAATTGTATAAGTGGAAAAATAATTATTACACACAAACAACACAATTAAAACCAGAAGAAGCTGAAAATAGAATGTCCAAATATGGCTATAATGTAAAAAAAAGCAAGTAATACATTATTTCTATCAATTGAAATTAAGATGAAAGAATCAAATTAATATATCGATTATTGTATAAATAATATTTATTTTTTTTATATAGCTCCAAAACCGTAGAGTCTACCCGATTATAATAATAGAGTAAACTCTAATATCTCTATACATGAGATAATGGAGAAAAACAAATCTAATCCACAAGAAGTCACTGATCATTTAATTTTCACCAAAGATAGAAACAATACACTTCAAATTAATACAGAAATCCTAAGCTATATACAAAAAAACACAACTGCTCAACAAAACCAATATACTTTAGCGTTGGAAAAATATGTCACTCAAGAAATTATTAAATTTTATGATGATAAAAATAGTCCTTGGACAGAAGAAGAACTTATTAAAATAATAGCTTTTGCTGCTAATACTACTGATCCGTTAAATATCCTTCCTATGACGTAAATTCAAGCTTGACAGACTATTTAAAAACTAAGAGTTATGATGGAGAAAGCTATAAAGCTTTTGTCCTCCGTTCCGATGATCAGTTTCAATATCTGGTTGTTGATATGTCCAGAGGAGATTCAGATTATTTTATTTTAATCACTACTCAAAATAATAATATTATCGACTATAAAGAAATAGGTTCTATTGGTGATGAAAACCCTGTTACTTTTAAAATATTTCCTGATTTCACTGTTGAAAAGTATAAAGGGAATACAGAAGATGCTACTGCATTTGAAAAATTTAAAATTGATCAGAAGGGAAAAATTATAAAACTTTAATATATAAATTATAACAGATGCATAGAGCGATCTTGTTCATACTTGCTTTTATTGTTCTGGGCTGTAAACAGAAAGATACTTTAACAGGTGTAAAAAAGAACGTAATGGTGAAGATTCTCATTATGTCATTTGGAAGTTTGCCCCAAACAATTTACATACGGACTACAAGGATTTTACCCTATACATCAGTGAAGATTCCATTAAAATTCTCAACTCAGGAAAACTCGTTTGTTCTGGAGAAATTGTGAAAGAAAAAAATACGTTTGCAAACTACTTCAAAAGCTCTAAAACAGGCAGCGAAAAAAAAGAATTATTAAAAAAAGATTTTGGAATCAAAGACACCGACGATTTATTGGTTGTCATGAATGCTGATGGAGATATTTCAAAAAAGGGTTGTCAGTTTCCTTTTAATGATATGTTTATCGTAGATGGGTATTTATTTTTTTACAAGAATGGCTATCATGCTTTTATGACAGATAATAAGATAGAAAATAATTTCACACCAAAAAATACGGCATTGCATCAGGAATCAAATTAATTTCAATAAACATTTCTGAACAAACTCATGATTTTCATATTTTGTATATCTTAGATTAAATTATACAGATACCAAATTAATATGGAGATGCCCACTTTTACCCGGCCGAGGCAATTAAACAAACATGATATCAGAACATTGATCCTGTCTTCTTTTGGAGGAATGTTGGAGTTTTATGATTTTGTAGTCTTTATTTTTTTCGCAAAAATCATCGGAGAACATTTCTTCCCGCCTACCTTAGATTCTTTCTGGGCATCCATGAATACTTACGGTACATTTGCTGCAGGTTTTTTTGTACGGCCGGTCGGAGGAATGATCATGGCACATTTTGGTGATCTTTTCGGGAGAAAGAAAATGTTTTTCCTATCCATTGTACTGATGGTATTTCCAACGTTGGCCATAGGCTTTTTACCAACCTATCAACAAATCGGATATTTTGCGCCTATATTGCTTCTGGTGGTACGGATTTTACAAGGCTTTGCTATAGGAGGCGAAATTCCTGCAGCCTGGGTATTTGTCGCTGAACATGTACCGGGTAACCGGGTCGGATTAGCAGATTCGATGATAACGGCGAGCCTTTCGATGGGAGTATTACTGGGTTCTGCCATTACCCTTTACATCAATACCTCCTTTTCAGCAGAAGAAATTTTCAACGGAGCCTGGAGGTATCCTTTCATCCTGGGAGGTTTATTTGGTATCATTACCATCTTCCTCCGCAGGTATCTCAAGGAAACCCCGGTTTTTATTGAAATGAAGGAAAAGAAAACGTTAAGCGAGAAAATCCCATTGCAAAAGATCTTTCAGTCTCATCTTCCGGATATCAGTTTTTCCCTTCTGCTCACCTGGATTTTTACAGGTTGTTCTATCCTTCTCACCCTGATGATCCCCAATTTGATGAGTGATTTCTTTAGTATTCCAAGGAAAGATGCCATCACCATGCAAAGCTATACATTGATCAGCATTAGCCTGGGAGCCGTATTGGGAGGAATGATGTGCGACAGAAAAGGAGCAGGCAGAATGTTGATGCTCTGGAGTACCTGTTTCGGGATTTGCAGCTGGTTCTTCCTCCAGAAACTGATCCATATGAAACCGGAAGGATTATCAATATTATACGCCACAACAGGTTTATTTGCCGGAGGAGTTTTAGGATGCATTCCATACATTATGATTCACAGATTTCCTGCGTCGGTGCGGATTTCCGGAATTTCGTTTTCCTACAATTTAGGGCAGGCCATTTTTGGAGGTATTACTCCGATGATCATCATTCTCATGGCAAAAGATTATCCTCAGGGAATCTTGTTTTATGTTTTGTTTCTTGCTGTTCTGGGAATTTATTTGGGCTGGCGTACACTCGTAAAAAATAAGAAAAAAATATAATCTCAATAAAAAAGCCGCTATTCAATGATAACGGCTTTTTATATTTTCTGAAAGATTGTTTAATCTTAAGCAGTTGTGTTCGGAGTAAATACTCTTTGTGATAATTCCTGATCAAAAGATATAATGCCGACGGATTATCGCATACCATTTTAATCTTCGTTACATACTGAGAAGCACTTGCCTCCTCTTCTACCTGTTCGTTGATAAACCATTGCAGGAAAGATGTTGTCGCAAAATCTCCTTCCTCATTAGCATTCTTCACAATGTTGAAAATGCTTTTCGTTACAATTTTCTCGTGTGCCAGAGCTTTCTCGAAAATATCCGTTGCGCTGTCGAACTCATGTGGCGGTTTTGCAATTTCTCCGATAATGATTTCTCCTCCTACATCATTCAAATAATCGAACATTTTATCTGCATGCATTAATTCTTCTTTGCTTTGTACTCTGAAGTAGTTGGCAATTCCGTCAAGATCTTTCCCTGAAAACCAGGCAGACATTGAAAGATAATATTGAGCAGCATATTGTTCGTGAGCTATTTGTTCATTAATTAATTTTGCAATTTTTTCGCTAACCATAAGTATTAAATTTATAGTCAAAAATAGGGAATATATGCCCGACATCAAAGGTTTTACTTAAAATTAATACAAAAAGGATGGAACATTTTCCATCCTTACCACATTCAAAAATTGAAATTATGAACTCTTATTTTGGTTCAACAGCTCCTGTAGTCATTGGCTTTTTCATCATTCTTCTTTCTTTCATTGCCATCTTTCTTTTCTCCATTTTAGCATCTCTGTCAGCCTGCCATTTATCAAACTGTTGAGGAGTAAGAATTTTTTTCATATCAGCATCCATCTGTGCTCTTTTGACCTTCATTGCTTCCATCTTAGCCTGTCTGTCGACCTTAGTTTTTTCAAACTCGGCTTTCATTTCAGCTTTTCTTTTGTCCTTAAGGGCTTTTATCTGGTCAACCTGAGACTGATTAAGGTTAAGATCTTTTTGCATTTGTGCTAAATGTTCCTGTTCTTTTTGATGCATTTTCTGCTGCATCTCTGCTCTCCTTGCTTCCCTATCCTGTGGAGTAGTTTGTTGTGCCATTGCAAAACTTCCCATTCCTATAAACGCTATTGCTAAAACTAATTTTTTCATTTTTAAAAATTTAATTAATTGTTATATACCTTTTTGATTAACAATTAAAACCTAAGTTAAATTAACGCATTCATAAATAATGTTAAATTTTAACTAAAATAAATTAAAAATAAACACAAAAAAGGACAGATTTATAAAAACCTGTCCTTCACACCACTTAAATATAATATATGAAAATTAATTCCTAACTAAACTCCCTCGAAATCCTCCGTTATTACCACGGTTTTCCTGTCTTGGAGCTGAATGTTCTGATCGTCCTCTGAATCCTCCTCCTTCATTTCCACGGAATCCGCCGTTATCCTGTCTTTTGGGGGCTTCCCTTCTTACTTCATTATTTTCTCTGAAACCGCCACCATTTCTAAAACCTCCATTATTGCCAGCATTTCCTTTAAATCCTCTATTGTCCGAGTTGTCTCTGAATCCTCCGCTATGGTTTGAATTTCCTTTGAACCCTCCATTATTATTAGAGTTATCCCTGAAACCACCGGTATTATTATTTCTTGTTCCTACATTATCATTCCTGAAACCGCCTGAATTGTTGCTTCCATCTCTTACCGGCCCACGGAATCCGTTGTCTCTTCTGATAATATCAAACGTAGGATTATCCATTCTGCGGAATCTTGACCTGTCCATCCTGTAGATGTTGATATTTACATTTCGATATCTTGGCATTACAGCATATCTCGGAACATAATAGGTCCTTCTGTAATTCTGGAAATAAACGACAGGATTCATCCCTCTGTAATAATCGTTTCTGAAAACTACAAAAACCCTTGGTCCTAAAATCCTTTCCAGTGCATAAAATCTATCATAATACCATCTGTCCGGATTATATCTGTAAAAATTATCCCACGCTGCGAAACTCGCATATAGATTATTCAATCTGATAATCTGATCAATCTGCCAGCGGCTTAATCTGTTCTGTACAAAGAAACCATTCCAGTTGATATTGACAATACTATTTCTGTAATCGTTATAGTAATTCTGGTAGTAATCACTTGGATAATAGTCCTGAGGATAATTGTAATAATAATCATCAGGAAAATAGCTTCTGTCATCTTCATTGCTATAATAGCCTCCATCATTCTGATAATAACCATCATCTCCCCAACCATTGTTAGGATACTGCTGAGCGGACGTCAAGACGCCTAACCCGAAAGCTAATCCTAAAAATATTTTTTTCATCTCTATAGTTGTTAATTGGTTAATATATAGCAGAATATCTCAATTCTATCTTTTTGATAAAAATAAAAAAAAGAAGTTAAATCAAAAGATCAAACTTCTTTTAAATTATTTACAATCAACTGATAATCAATAATAAAAATTATGACCTTCCACTATCTTTCACCCAAAAAGCAATTTTTTCATTGAAAGCTTGTTTTTGCTTTAGATCTTCCAGCTTTATATGCATTCTGTATCGCCAATAATGTGGAAAAACTGCCGGATTATTAATTCTTTCATCATCAATATTTTTATTGGCAAGCGTAACGTCTGTGGCGAGGAATTCCTGAATCGGGAAAATAGCCAGCATCGCTTCATTATAGAGATGTTGCTTCATAATGATTTCTGCGAGCTCCGGGCTCAATTCAGCGGGAGCTTTTCCATACTGAATGAGCTGTTGGTTAAAATATCTTTGGGTGAGGGTAAGATCTTCTTTCCACCACTGTCTCAATGTGGAACTGTCGTGGGAAGAGGCTGTAACCACATTCATGTAATTTGCATATTTGGGGTTATAAAACGGAATATTTTCCGAAGGCATACGTTGAACTTTCAGGGCAATGATTCCCAATTCATCCATTACAACAGGAACGCAGGCAGGTACCATTCCCAAATCTTCACCGCAGATGAGCATTTTCGTAGCATTCAGGATGACAGGTAACTTTTCCATAGCTTTCTCATACCACAGATGATCCTGTCTTCTAAAGAAATAATCATGGTACAGATCATAAATACTTTTCTGCTCCGGTTCCGGCAAATATTGATAAGATTCTGTATTAAATACATTAAATCTCGGATGATACACCGTCTCCCCTTTTCTTTGCTCTACAAGGAACAAAACATTAGCACAGAGCGAAATTAACTGTTCCTCAAGTGAACCTCGTGGGTTTTTTATGAAAAACTCGGCAAGTTTTCTTTGGGTATCAAATTCTTTTTTAAAGGAATAAGTTCCATCACCGTTATCATTGATAAACTCCAATGCTTTTTCACTGTCCTCGCCAAAATAATCCCATAAAATCTTATTGTTGATAAATGGTTGACAATATCTCTCCACATTAAAAGGAATCTGCCACGCTTTAAATTCCTCCAGAACAATAGGAACTGCCGGGTAAAAATAGCCTAATATTCCCTGAACTGCAGAAATGGGCATTCTCCAGATCCTGAAAAACCCAAGAATATGATCAATTCTCATGGCATCAAAATATTGCTCCAATGCTTTGAACCTGTTTTTCCACCATCGGTAATCATCAGCCTTCATAGCTTCCCAATTATACGTTGGAAATTCCCAATTTTGCCCCAGTTCAGTAAACTGGTCTGGTGGAGCTCCCGCCTGGAAATCCATACCGAACAATTCAGGTTCTGTCCAGGCTTCTACTGAATATCTGTAAATACCGATCGGCAAATCTCCTTTTAACGAAATCCCCAGTTGATGAGCATAATCTACAGCATCTTTTAGCTGACAATGCAACTCATACTGTACCCAGGCATGAAGCATTGAGGCATCATAATCTTTAGACTTTGTGGTAAAAAACTGGGAGACCTTTCCTGCAATATATTTTTTATGTGTTTTCCACTCGTTGAAATTGGGGGTTTTATATTTATCCCTTAAAACACAAAATGCTGCGTATGGAACCAACCAATGTTCGTTATCTTTGATAAACTTTTTAAAGTTCCGATCTTTATAAATTTTATCTTTTTCGGTATTGAAAACAGCTTTAAGGTATTTCCATTTACCGGATATCATTTTTTCGTAATCAATCAGAGTAAGAGCATTTAATTGTTGTTTCTCAACACCATAGCCTTCAACTAACTCTTTCGGTAATGGGAATTCAAGCTTCTCCAATGAAATATATTGTGGATGTAAGGCGTAGACAGATACAGCGGCATAAGGGTAAGAATCGGTCCATGAATAATTGGCCGTCGTATCATTAATAGGCAAGATCTGAATAATACCGAGATTGGTATTTTTTGCCCAATCTGCCAGCTTTTTAATATCTGCAAATTCCCCGACTCCAAAACCTTCTTCGCTTCTCAGGGAAAATACAGGAACTGCAACTCCTGCATCATGATACATCTGATACCCTTTAAATCTAAAGTAATGATTAGAAACAATCTGCAGCACATCCGGCAACAGATTCGCAACCGTTAAACGGTTTCCGCCTGTTTCAACATCAATAACTCTATTTTCACTGATACTGTAAAGACAATATTTAAATTCTATCGGCTCATTTTCAGGAATATCAACAGAAACTTCCCAAACCCCAAAATCTGTCTGAGACAGATGAACAACTTTTCCATAATCCCAGCCTCCCAAAGACGGTGTGTTTCCAAATAAAACAATTTTCCAGTCCGGATTATAAATGGGAGCTTCAATTCTGAATAGATGCGTGTGCTTCTTTAAAATTGCTGCTTTTTCAGGAATAAAATCATGAAGCTTATTGTAAAGAATCTTATTGTTTAAATAATTCTCAGGAAAGTTTTTATTATTCCATTCATCAAAAATGATGAACTCCTTATAATTGTGCGGAAAAGAAAGCTGATGCTTAACAAATTCGTCTCGCAAAGTATTTCCCTTATGATCTACAACCCTGTAATGATAAGAAATCACCTTTGAAAAATAATCAACCTCACATCTCCATAAATCATTTTCTGCACAAAACATCGTATGGGCCTTAGCAGCAAATCCTTCATCACCAATGATCAGCTCCAGACTCTCTCCAGCTTTTACAATATATCCTACATTAAAATATAGCTTCATCTATAATTTTTTTTAAAATTACATTTTAATATCGAAAAATAAAACTTATTGTCTATCAAATAATCATTAAAAAACCTTCTCAAATATTTTGAAAAGGTCTTATATACTTCAAGTTAGGAGCTATCATTTATTCTGTGACAAGAATCTTTTTATTAAGCAAAACTTTTCCTGACTCATCATTAATACTTGCAATATAGGCACCCGTCAGAAGACCTTTGAGATCTATCTTCCGGTGTGTAGAACTATCTTTTACAGAAATATTCTGTGACATCACATTTTTACCCGACATATCAAAAATATTCAGCTTCATATTTCCCCTTACATTTTGACCGCCGGCTACAGTGATAGTATGTTCGGTAACCCTTGTTGGATAAATGTCAAGATTTTTAGCTAATACATCAGCTGAAGCCTTTTTATCATTAGCGAAATATTTACTGGCCAAATCATAAATATGCAGATTATCTTCTCCCGGAAGCTGCTTTGCCTGTAATGTAGACAGATCAACTTCATACATGGGCGCACCCTTAGCACTGGCGATAACTACTTTTCCCTGTGCATTCACAGCAGAACCATTTACAGAGTAATTATCAGGCACTCCTGCAATTTTACCTATGAATTTAGCCTTCATCTCCTTAGCAGAGACTTTAAAAACGTTTCCGGAAGCCGCAAAAACGTAGAAATTATGATCGGCGTCAGCAATCATATCTCCTCCAAAGCCTGTCTGCATTTCAGTAAAAGAATTCCTGCCATTAGAAGCATCATCTTTTACAATTCCCAAATCATTCACTACATATTGTCCTCCTTTTTTACTTATCTGTAAAAATTGAGTCCCTGCATTATTAAGCGCATAAATATTTCCATCATATCCTGTCGTCATCCTGGTTATATGGGAATTGATATCACATGACGATACTTTTCCTATATTATTATCAATAAGTGTAATCTCCTTTGTTTGGGGGTTAAAAACATAAATATTAGAAGAAAACATCGGCATATAGACAAGGTTATTGTTGGAAGGGTCATATGCCAGGGCTGCCATTGTAACCGCCTGAGAATTGTTGTAAGAATTTTTATCTTCTGTAATTATACCTTTTCTGGCCTGAGAAAATACCTGCACAGGAGAATCTGCCATAAAAATCTTTTCTCCTGGGGTACCATTCGTTACATCCAACGTACGAATATCATTGAAATTAATACTCTGGGTATCTTTTCCTGTAATTGCAAAAAGATCCTGGGCGTACACATTCGTTCCAGCTGCCAACAATAAGAGAGGGAATAAAAGTTTTTTCATAATATATAATTTAGATTTGTAATTATTTTGGATATCACTAAGTTACATAATTTTCAAAATAAAAAGCAAAAATAAATAGATCATATAACAAATCCGTGTATTCTCTACTATTAATACAGATACATAATAAAGAATACGATCTATAAATAAGTTGAAAATTGAGAATTGAGAGTTGAAAATGATCAATCAGGAATGATCTAGTGGATTAGGGCCTATAGGCTATAGCCTGTAACCTGTAAGCTATAATCTGTAACCTGCTTAGGTATAAAGCAAAAAAAGTCTCATACATTGCTGTATGAGACTTTTTAAAAATAAAATAAAAACTGGCGGCGGCCTACTCTCCCGCGTTAGCAGTACCATCGGCGCTGGTGGGCTTAACTTCTGTGTTCGGAATGGGAACAGGTGAGCCCCACCGCTAAAACCACCCTAAAGGTTGTATATAAGATGTCAGTGGTAAGACTTCAGATGTCAGACCAATGCCTGAGATCTGAGAGATCATCTCTGATATCTGTTTTAAGCGATAAAAACTTTCACAAAGAGCTAACCTTGCTGCACTTTCTTGTGCGCCTTATCAGGCTATAAATCTACGGGTAATTAGTACTACTCGGCTATGACATTACTGCCTTTACACCTGTAGCCTATCAACGTCGTCATCTCCAACGACCCTTAAAAGATGTCTCATCTTGAGGCGAGTTTCGCACTTATATGCCTTCAGTGCTTATCTCTTCCAAACGTAGCTACTCAGCAGTGCACCTGGCGGTACAACTGATACACCAGAGGTTTGTTCAATTCGGTCCTCTCGTACTAGAATCAAGCCCTCTCAAACATCTAACGCCCGCAATAGATAGAGACCGAACTGTCTCACGACGTTCTGAACCCAGCTCGCGTGCCACTTTAATGGGCGAACAGCCCAACCCTTGGGACCTTCTCCAGCCCCAGGATGTGACGAGCCGACATCGAGGTGCCGAACCTCCCCGTCGATGTGAGCTCTTGGGGGAGACTAGCCTGTTATCCCCGGAGTACCTTTTATCCTATGAGCGATGGCCCTTCCATACGGAACCACCGGATCACTATGTCCTGCTTTCGCACCTGATCGACTTGTTGGTCTCACAGTCAAGCACCCTTATGCCATTACACTCTACGCACGGTTACCAAGCGTGCTGAGGGTACCTTTGAAAGCCTCCGTTACTCTTTTGGAGGCGACCACCCCAGTCAAACTACCCACCACGCAATGTCCTTCTGAAAGAAGTTAGGCTCCAAGTAAGTAAAGGGTGGTATTTCAACGTCGGCTCCACCAACACTAGCGTGCCAGCTTCAAAGCCTCCCACCTATCCTACACATTACTTACTCAAAGTCAATACGAAGTTATAGTAAAGGTTCACAGGGTCTTTTCGTCCCATTGCGGGTAATCGGCATCTTCACCGATACTACAATTTCACAGAGCTCATGGTTGAGACAGTGCCCAGATCGTTACACCATTCGTGCAGGTCGGAACTTACCCGACAAGGAATTTCGCTACCTTAGGACCGTTATAGTTACGGCCGCCGTTTACTGGGGCTTCAGTCAATGCCTTCGCTTACGCTAAGCACCTTCCTTAACCTTCCAGCACCGGGCAGGTGTCAGACCCTATACTGCATCTTTCGATTTTGCAGAGTCCTGTGTTTTTGATAAACAGTCGCCTGGGCCTCTTTACTGCGGCCACCATTGCTGATGGCGTCTCTTCTCCCGAAGTTACGAGACTATTTTGCCTAGTTCCTTAACCATGATTCACTCTAGCACCTTAGGATTCTCTCCTCGACTACCTGTGTCGGTTTTGGTACGGGTTGCTTCACTTCGGCTTTTCTTGGAAGCACTTTCCCTACAGCAGCTTCGCCCGAAGGCTAGGCCTTGACTATTCCGTCAGTCTCCAGTAAGTACGGCACTCCGTCCCCTTTTTAGTGTGAGCAAGTATGGGAATATTAACCCATTGTCCATCCACTACCCCTTTCGGGTTCGCGTTAGGTCCCGACTAACCCTCAGCTGATTAGCATGGCTGAGGAAACCTTAGTCTTTCGGTGAGCAGGTTTCTCGCCTGCTTTATCGTTACTTATGCCTACATTTTCTTTTCTATCCGCTCCACAATACCTCACAGTACTGCTTCGGCGCAAATAGAATGCTCTCCTACCAGATGTATCTTAAATACAAATCCATAGCTTCGGTAATATGTTTATGCCCGATTATTATCCATGCCGGACCGCTCGACTAGTGAGCTGTTACGCACTCTTTAAATGAATGGCTGCTTCCAAGCCAACATCCTAGCTGTCAATGCAGTCCAACCGCGTTGCTTCAACTTAACATATATTTGGGGACCTTAGCTGTTGGTCTGGGTTCTTTCCCTCTCGGACATGGACCTTAGCACCCATGCCCTCACTGCCGTAGAACATTTATTAGCATTCGGAGTTTGTCAGGAATTGGTAGGCGGTGAAACCCCCGCATCCAATCAGTAGCTCTACCTCTAATAAACTTATATACGACGCTGCACCTAAATGCATTTCGGAGAGTACGAGCTATCTCCCAGTTTGATTGGCCTTTCACCCCTACCCACAGGTCATCCGAAGACTTTTCAACGTCAACCGGTTCGGTCCTCCACTCTGTGTTACCAGAGCTTCAACCTGCCCATGGGTAGATCACAAGGTTTCGCGTCTAATCCTACTAACTATGCGCCCTATTCAGACTCGCTTTCGCTCCGGCTCCGGTACTTAATACCTTAACCTCGCTAGTAAAATTAACTCGTAGGCTCATTATGCAAAAGGCACGCCGTCACAGCATTACGCTGCTCCGACCGCTTGTAGGCGTACGGTTTCAGGTTCTATTTCACCCTTCTATTCGAAGTGCTTTTCACCTTTCCTTCACAGTACTTGTTCACTATCGGTCTTTCAGGAGTATTTAGCCTTGGAGGATGGTCCCCCATATTCAGACAGGATTTCACGTGTCCCGCCCTACTCATTTATCATCTTAATATACCTTTCGAATACCGGGCTATCACCGTCTATGGCTGTTCTTTCCAGAACATTCTTCTAAATATAAAAAGACTTTTGGGCTAATCCGCTTTCGCTCGCCACTACTTACGGAATCTCTTCGATTTCTTTTCCTCCGGGTACTTAGATGTTTCAGTTCTCCGGGTTTGCTTCCCCTAAGGGATGACATGTCTTCAACATGCCGGGTTGCCCCATTCGGACATCTGCGGATCAATTCGTGTGTGCCAATCCCCGCAGCTTTTCGCAGCTTACCACGTCCTTCTTCGCCTCTGAAAGCCTAGGCATCCGCCATACGCCCTTAACGATTTCTTTCCTAATAATTATATTAGTTTAGTTTTGTCATTAGCATTCAATGCTAATTAATATTTTTAAACTTCGCACTCGAAAGTGCTCGGTTATCTCTTTGTGATGTCTTTACCGTTAATGTCAATGATCTTAATTGCTTCTTGCTCGTCTGATAAACAGATGTTGTTTTTGGCTCCATCCGTAACTTTTAAATCAAACTCACAAAACTGTGGAGAATAAGGGAGTCGAACCCTTGACCTCCTGCGTGCAAGGCAGGCGCTCTAGCCAGCTGAGCTAATTCCCCGCTAGTAGACTTCAGATATCAGATCCCAGATCTCAGACTTAAATGTCTGATGTCTCATATCTGATGTCTTCCCGTCTTTTTAATTAGTAGTCTCGGGCAGGCTCGAACTGCCGACCTCTACATTATCAGTGTAGCGCTCTAACCAGCTGAGCTACGAGACTGTCTTTTTAGACTTACAGATCCTAGATGCTAGATACAAGACTTTCATTCGTCTTGGTTCTTCGCTCTGGGCTCTTGTATCTCAATCCCTTTACTAATTTCTAGTGGGTTTTGTATTGTTATATATCAACCAAATAAAAACTAAAGCCTGAACTTTAAGTAAGTGCTGTATCTTGCGATACTAATTTTTTTATCGTCTTTAAGACGCTCTAAAATGAGATGTTCCAGCCGCACCTTCCGGTACGGCTACCTTGTTACGACTTAGCCCTAGTTACCTGTTTTACCCTAGGCAGCTCCTGTTACGGTCACCGACTTCAGGTACCCCAGACTTCCATGGCTTGACGGGCGGTGTGTACAAGGCCCGGGAACGTATTCACCGCGCCATGGCTGATGCGCGATTACTAGCGATTCCAGCTTCATAGAGTCGAGTTGCAGACTCCAATCCGAACTGAGACCGGCTTTCGAGATTTGCATCACATCGCTGTGTAGCTGCCCTCTGTACCGGCCATTGTATTACGTGTGTGGCCCAAGGCGTAAGGGCCGTGATGATTTGACGTCATCCCCACCTTCCTCTCTACTTGCGTAGGCAGTCTCACTAGAGTCCCCAACTTAATGATGGCAACTAGTGACAGGGGTTGCGCTCGTTGCAGGACTTAACCTAACACCTCACGGCACGAGCTGACGACAACCATGCAGCACCTTGAAAAATGTCCGAAGAAAAGTCTATTTCTAAACCTGTCATTTCCCATTTAAGCCTTGGTAAGGTTCCTCGCGTATCATCGAATTAAACCACATAATCCACCGCTTGTGCGGGCCCCCGTCAATTCCTTTGAGTTTCAAACTTGCGTTCGTACTCCCCAGGTGGCTAACTTATCACTTTCGCTTAGTCTCTGAACCCGAAAGCCCAAAAACGAGTTAGCATCGTTTACGGCGTGGACTACCAGGGTATCTAATCCTGTTCGCTCCCCACGCTTTCGTCCATCAGCGTCAGTTGTTGCTTAGTAACCTGCCTTCGCAATTGGTGTTCTAAGTAATATCTATGCATTTCACCGCTACACTACTTATTCCAGCTACTTCAACAACACTCAAGACCTGCAGTATCAATGGCAGTTTCACAGTTAAGCTGTGAGATTTCACCACTGACTTACAGATCCGCCTACGGACCCTTTAAACCCAATAAATCCGGATAACGCTTGCACCCTCCGTATTACCGCGGCTGCTGGCACGGAGTTAGCCGGTGCTTATTCGTATAGTACCTTCAGCTACTCTCACGAGAGTAGGTTTATCCCTATACAAAAGAAGTTTACAACCCATAGGGCCGTCGTCCTTCACGCGGGATGGCTGGATCAGGCTCTCACCCATTGTCCAATATTCCTCACTGCTGCCTCCCGTAGGAGTCTGGTCCGTGTCTCAGTACCAGTGTGGGGGATCACCCTCTCAGGCCCCCTAAAGATCGCAGACTTGGTGAGCCGTTACCTCACCAACTATCTAATCTTGCGCGTGCCCATCTCTATCCACCGGAGTTTTCAATGTCGAATGATGCCATCCAACATATTATGGGGTATTAATCTTCCTTTCGAAAGGCTATCCCCCAGATAAAGGCAGGTTGCACACGTGTTCCGCACCCGTACGCCGCTCTCAAGATCCCGAAAGATCTCTACCGCTCGGCTTGCATGTGTTAGGCCTCCCGCTAGCGTTCATCCTGAGCCAGGATCAAACTCTCCATTGTATGTTTGTCTGACTCACTCAAAGTTTTTAACGCTTTAGTTTTTCCTTACTTGGTTGTTATATTGTATGTCAATGATCTTTATATCTTCCGCTTTATAACGAAGCAATCTTTCTGTCAGTGTTGCTCCGTATTTGCGAGTGCAAAAGTAAAACTTTATTTTGAATTGACCAAATGTTTTTTGAAGAAAATTTAAAGTTTATTGTGTAACCCTAAACCCTTCTCGAAACCTTAATCACTCTACTCCTGCGCTCCCTCTAATTGGGACTGCAAAGATACAAACTCTTTTTTAACCGGCAACTTTTTTTTGTAAAAAGTTTTGAAGTTTTTTTTGTCTGTTTCTTTTAAGAGTATTTTGTTTTTGCTTATCTAAAAGCCCTTCTGCGCTTACTGAATGTCTTTCGTTTTTCAGTGGGGCAAAGATAGAGACTTCCTCAATATCCCGCAAGTTTATGTAACATAAATTTTACTTTATTGTAATATTGGAGGGTAAACCACTGGAAGGCAGGGAGAAAAATTTTAAACAAATGTTTGAAGGGAGGGAGTTGGAGCGTGGGAGGGTTAGAGTGTGGAGAGAAATCAGAGGTCGGAAGGGGGATTTTTGAGAGGGATGAGAACCTTTCCTACAGATTGCACGGATCTACACAGAGGATCATGGATAATCTATATACTATATATTATAAAAGGATACGGGAATGGCTATGTTGTGATTCCTGCGGGAGTAGAATATCAGATTAATGGTGATAAATAATGTATTGATCAGCCATAGCACTCTCCTATTGAATTTGATTTTACCACAGATTGCACGAATCTACACAGAGGATCATGGATAATACATATATATTATAAGAGTATGTGAGAATGACTATGTTGTGATTCCTACGAGATGACAAGCTGTATGGAGATGGCTGGGAAGCTCTTAGGTTTTGGCTAAAGCCCAAGGAAGAGGTATTTATTAAGCGGGCTTTACCTCGCTCCTACTGAATAAAGATTACCACAGATCACGCAGATTGCACAGATGAGTAAATAAATATGTTGAGTAGGCATCCATTTTCAATTTTCAATTTTCCATTTTCAACTTTTTACCATTTCCTAGCCCCGATAGAAGCGGTTACCCCACTGCAGGCGCTGGAGAATATAAGGGTTAGACGTGGAGCGCAAGGCCGCGAGGAGTATGAGCGGATAGCGGGAAATAGCTCCTGAATATGAATATTACAGATATAATGAGGATCTACATAAAAAAACATTCCGTAAGAGTCCTTTTATAGGCTTCCTACGGAATGGTTATAAAGAAGTTATATTTTCTAATTCAGAACATAGGATGTTCCGTCTCTTCCATCTTTTAATTCGATACCTTCGGCAAGGAGTTTGTCTCTGATCTGGTCTGAAAGATCGAAGTTCTTGGATTTTCTTGCCTGATTTCTCAATTCGATCAATACTTTTAAAGTCTGATCAAGCTTTTCATTATTGTTTTCTTCTACAGTCTGTAATCCCAGTACGTCAAAGATAAATGCATTCAATGATGATTTTAAATCTTCGAGATCTGCTGTTGAGATTGTTTCTTTACCGTCATTTAAAGCAAAGATGTATTTTACTGCTTCAAATAAGTGAGCGATCAGGATTGGAGAATTGAAATCATCTGTTAGTGCGTCATAGCATTTGTTCTTCCATTCTGTAAGACTGAATGCCGATTGCTTGTTGTCATCTGGAGTAATGGAGTTCAATACCTTCACAGCTTCCATTAATCTGATAAATCCTTTTTCGCTGGCGATCATGGCATCATTGGAAATGTCTAACACACTTCTGTAATGTGCCTGCAGAAAGCAGAAACGTACAATTGACGGATGGAAGGGCTTTTCGAAAAAATCATTATCCCCGGTTACCAACTGCATAGGAAGGATATAGTTCCCGGTAGATTTGCTCATACGCTGGGAATTCATCGTTAGCATATTGGCGTGCATCCAGTAATGTACCGGTGCTGCACCATTGCAAGCTTTTCCCTGAGCGATTTCACATTCGTGATGAGGGAATTTCAGATCCATACCACCTCCGTGGATGTCGAATGTTTCACCTAAATATTTAGTACTCATTGCTGTACACTCAAGGTGCCATCCCGGGAAGCCTTCTCCCCAAGGCGAATTCCATCTCATAATATGAGCAGGAGATGCTTTTTTCCAAAGGGCAAAATCCTGAGGATTCTTCTTCTCTCCTTGCCCGTCAAGATCACGGGTATTGGCAAAAAGCTCTTCTATATTACGTTTTGAGAGCTCACCATAGTTCAGCCCTCTTTTATTGTATTCCAATACATCGAAGTATACGGAACCATTACTTTCATAGGCAAAACCTGTGTCTATTAATTTTTGAGTTAGCTCAATCTGTTCTACAATGTGACCGGTTGCGGTAGGCTCGATATTGGGAGGAAGCAGATTGAACATGTCCAGAACTTTATGGAAATCTACCGTATATTTCTGTACAATTTCCATTGGTTCTAACTTTTCAAGACGGGTTTGTTTAACGAATCTGTCGTTATTTACATCTCCGTCATCGGTAAGGTGCCCTGCATCGGTAATATTTCTTACATATCTTACTTTGTAGCCCAAATGCATCAGGGTACGGTAAATAAAATCGAAAGAAAGGAAAGTTCTTACATTCCCCAAGTGTACATTGCTGTACACTGTAGGTCCGCAGACGTACATTCCTACGTTTCCTTCTAAAATAGGTTTGAATATTTCTTTTTCTGCTGTAAGCGAGTTATATATTTTTAATTGCATTTATTTTTTATTAAAAGATTCAATAGTTTTTTAAGATTCAAAAATTAGTTAAAATAAAAATCTGCCACAACATATAATTGTTGTGATGAAAATTTTATCTTCTATTTTTTTAAATTTTATCATTATTAAATCGCTTTTAAATGATGCTGCAGATGATCTACATAATCATTGATAATAAATTCCAAGGTAAACCTTTGAGGTTCTGTCTTGGTAGTGTCACAGGTTCTTTGCAACGCTTCATCCGGGATATTTTCAACAATGTGCACAACCTGATAATTCAGCATTTTCCACAGTAAAATCAAATCAGCCGTGGGAACATTCTGATAGTTCTGAGCTTTTACCCAGGCATTCTGATCGTATACAATATTCTCGTTCTCTTTGTATTGTGTAACTACAAATCTACGGATATTTGTAAAAGCACTGTCACAAAGGTGGCCAATAATTTCTTTTTTGGACCATTTTTCGGGTGCGGACCTGTAGCTCCATTCTTCTTCAGAAATCGTCTGAAATCTCTGAAGTTCTGCATCTATTATGTTTTTGAGTATCTGGTAATTCATGGATTAATCTAGTTTGGCATGGCTTCCTACATAATGTAAGAATTCCTGTCTTGTAATAGGGTTTGTTCTGAAAATTCCGCTTAATTCTGCTGTAATGGTAGAACTTGCAGTATCTTTAATTCCCCTGCAGTTTACGCAGAGATGCTTGGCATCAATAATGCAGGCCACATTTTTTGTTCCTAAAGCTTCTTTTAAAGCTTCAACAATCTGCATGGTCAATCTTTCCTGAACCTGTGGTCTTTTGGCATAATAATCAACAATCCTGTTAATTTTTGAAAGACCGATTACTTCACCATTTGAAATGTAGGCTACGTGAGCTCTTCCGATGATAGGTAAAAAGTGATGTTCACAGAAAGAATAGACTGTGATATCCTTCTCCACCAACATCTGGCGGTATTTATATTTATTGGAAAATGTAGAAATGCCGGGTTTATTTTCCGGAAGAAGTCCTCCAAAAATTTCATTCACATACATTTTGGCAACACGTTTAGGGGAATCTTTTAAAGAATCGTCTGTCATATCCAGCCCCAGTGTTTCCATGATTTCTCCAAAAAGCTCAGTGATTTTTTCTATTTTTTCCTGTGGCGATTTATCAAAAGCATCATCTCTTATTGGCGTATGTTCTTTTCCTGTGAAAATATCATCGTCGTTATCGGTAAAATCAACCATTTTTATTTAATTTGCAGCAAAAATACGGATAATATTTAATCATCTATTTTAAAATTAAATGAAAAATATTATCTTTATAACCTTGTCTGATTAAAGAACATATGATTATTGTCGAAGAAGTACAAAACGAAAAACAAAAACAGGAATTTCTGGAATTTCCGGTACAACTGTACCAAAACGACAAAAATTATATACGTCCTTTAGATAAACATATTGAAGAAATTTTCGATCCTAAAAAAAATAAATTCTTCAAGGATGGTGAATGCAAAAGGTTCTTATTTAAAAAACACGATAAAACGGTAGGTAAAGTCGCTGTATTTATCAACAGTCACTACAAGCAGGAACAACCCACCGGTGGTTTTGGTTTTTTTGACTGCATTAATGATCAGGAAACGGCAAATTTTATTTTTGACCATTGTAAAAACTGGCTTCAGGAAAGAGGTATGGAAGCGATGGATGGTCCTATTAACTTTGGGGAAAGAGATAAATTCTGGGGACTTTTGATTGAAGGTTTCATCGAGCCTTTATTTGGGATGAACTATAATCTTCCTTATTATAAAGCGCTTTTTGAAAATTATGGTTTTCAGATTTATTTTGAACAGCTTTGTTTTACCAGACCCATTTTCACAGAAGTATCCCGAGTATTTAAAATTGCTCATGAAAGGAACAGGAGAAATCCTGCTATTTCAGCTCAACCCATGAAAAAGAACAATCTCGAAAAATTTTCCAGAGATTTCACTGAAGTTTATAATAAGGCATGGGCATCTCATGGGGAAGGTAAACAGTTGGATGAAAAGAAAGTGCTGAAGATGTTCAATACAATGAAACCAATCATCAATGAACACATTTCCTGGTTTGTATACGAAAATGAAAAACCGATAGCTATGTGGATCAATCTTCCGGATCTGAATCAATGGTTCAAGTACCTCAACGGGAAATTTGGAATTTTTGAAAAGCTTACATTTTTATTCTTAAAACATTTTAAGAAGAATGAGAAAATGGTGGGCCTTGTCTTTGGAGTTGTCCCGGAATGGCAAAAGAGAGGAATCGACGGATATATGATCTGGGAAGGGACTCAATATATTAGAAAGCATACGGATTTCAAAATTACTGAGTTGCAATGGATTGGTGATTTCAATCCAAAAATGATCAGGATTGCTGAAAATCTTGACACAACAGTAACCAGAAAACTTGCCACTTACCGTTATTTATTTGATAGAAAAAAGAAATTTTCAAGGCACCCATTATTGTAATATCCCATTTCCGTTAAATTCTAGCATAAATTCAAAGTTTTACGTTAGTATTATTTGTAAATTGCCTTAAAATTCTAATAATATGAAAAAAACATTTTTCTTAGCTATACTGATGTTTTCAGCTGTAAGCTATGCTCAAATTCTTCGTATGGATGAGATCCCTAATAGTGACAATATATTGTCCAACAGGCTTATGGATCCATTTTCGCCTGTTAATGGTGGGGTATTGAATCAAAGAGGTGAAATGTACATGAACCAACCCAGTGCTCCGGGAGCAAGAACTATAGCATATAGCGACATTCAGGGTGATCCTTATTTTAAAAAAGACTTCACGCCTACAAGATTCCAGGGTGTTACAGAACCTGCCCCGGCAAGATATAACACGTATCTTGATGAAATAGAATTTAAGAAAAAAGATGATAAAGTATATGTGCTACCAAAAAGTGATACTTTTCCCAAATTAACTTTTTTAGATAGTAAGGATACCTTAGTACGACTGGATACCGGTGATGATCTTTCAGGATATTTTTTTGAAATTGTAACGGGAGAATATGGACTGTATAAAAAGATCAAAACTACTTTTCTAAATGGCGAGAAAGCAGATAATGCATATTCAAACAATACTCCACCTTCATTTAAAAACCTGAACCCAATATACTATATAAAGACTCCGGATGGGTTTATCAAAAATCCTAAAAATTCAAAAGAATGTATGGATGGACTTCCGGGAAAAAAGGAGCAACTCGAAGGTTTCTTCAAGTCTAATAAAATTAAATTCAATAAACAGGATGATCTTATAAAACTGGTTAATTTCTTAAACGGTAAATCATAATTAAATCTGAATTTTTGATACAAAATAAACCCTGCTACATCGCGTAGCAGGGTTCCTTCATTTAGTACTGATATTAGAATAGCTCGCCGGCTACTTTTTTAATATTATCACTTTTCCCCATGGAATAAAAATGCAAAACAGGAACTCCGAAATCCAGCAGTTCTTTGCATTGTGCAATAGACCACTCTATTCCGATTTGTTTGACTGCTTCATTATTTTTTGCATTTTCCACTTCGTTGATCAGTTCTTCCGGCAGATCAATTTTAAATACCTGTGGAAGCAGTTTTAAGTGTCTTTTGGTAGCAATGGGCTTGATCCCCGGTATGATAGGAACTGTAATTCCCATTTCCCTGGCTTTTTGTACAAATTCAATATATTTTTTGTTATCAAAAAACATCTGGGTAACAATGTAGTCAGCTCCGGCATCTACTTTTTGTTTCAGCCATTTTAAATCATAATTCATGGAAGGTGCTTCCATATGTTTTTCAGGATAACCGGCAACTCCGATGCAAAATTTATTCAACTCATCACAGACCTGATCTTCATTGTGCAGGTACTTTCCTCTTCCCAGATCGTTAATCTGATTGACAAGATCCATAGCACTGGCATGACCTCCCTGCGTAGGTTCAAAATACTGGTGTCCTTTCATGGCATCTCCTCTCAAAGCCATTACATTTTCTATCCCGAGATACATACAATCTACAAGAAGGTATTCTGTCTCTTCTTTGGTAAAACCACCACAAAGTAAATGAGGCACGGTATCAACATTATATTTGTGTTGAATCGCCGCACAAATCCCCAATGTCCCCGGGCGCATCCTTGTGATTCTGCGTTCCATCAGACCATTTCCTTTATCCAGATAAATATATTCTTCTCTCGAAGTGGTAACATCAATGAATGGAGGTTTAAATTCCATTAAAGGATCAATGTTTGTATAGAGATCTTCAATACCTATTCCCTTTTGTGGCGGAACCACTTCTAAGGAAAATAGAGTCTTTCCATTTGCATTTTTAATGTGTTCAGTTATCTTCATGTTTAATTTTAATCTGCTAAGTTGGGTGACAACCATTTTTTAGCTTCCTGAATGCTACAACTTCTTCTGTCGGCATAATCTTTCAGCTGGTCTTCTGTAATTTTTCCTAAACCAAAATATTTGGCATGCGGGCTTCCGAAATAATATCCGGAAACAGATGCCGTTGGAAACATCGCCAGGCTCTCTGTAAGGAAAACACCTGTATTCTCTTCTACTTTTAGAAGATCCCAGATGGTTTTCTTTTCCAGATGGTCAGGGCAAGCCGGATATCCAGGTGCGGGACGTATTCCTTTGTATTTTTCAGCAATCAGTTCTTCGTTGCTTAAGTTTTCCTGATTGGCATATCCCCAATATTCGGTTCTTACTTTTTTATGTAAAAATTCTGCATAGGCTTCTGCAAAACGATCTGCCAATGCTTTCACCATGATCGCATTATAGTCATCATTGGCTTTTTCATATTCTTCTGCAAGTTCATCCGTTCCAAAACCCGTGGTGACACAAAATGCTCCCATATAATCGGTTTTCCCCGAACTTTGAGGGGCAATAAAATCACTTAGGGCCAGATAATCTTTTCCTTTTGATCTTTGAGCCTGCTGTCTTAAGGTTAAAAACTTGGCCTGTTCTTTATTATTTTCATCAAAAATCAAAATATCATCGGTCTCATTGGAATTGGCCTTAAAAATTCCGAAGACGGCTTTTGCCGTTAGTAACTTCTCATCGAGTATTCTTTTCAAAATGACCTGTGCATCTTTGAATAGCTCGCTTGCCTGCACGCCCACCACCTCATCTTCTAAAATATTGGGGTATTTGCCATGTAGATCCCAGCTTCTGAAAAATGGTGACCAGTCGATGAAAGGCAACAATTCCCGAAGGTCCTGGTTTTCAACAACGGTTACACCCAAATTATTTGGTGTGAAAATATCTTCGTTTTGCCAATCAATTTTAAAATGATTTTCTCTTGCCTCTTGTATAGAAACATAGTCTTTATCCACCTGCCTGTTCAGGAATTTCTCTCTGAAATCGGAATAATCGCTCTTCAGATCAGAAACATATTCTTTATTCCGGTCTCCCAATAATGAGCTGACTACATTTACTGCCCTGGAAGCATCATTCACATGAACGACAGCGTTTTTATATTTTAAATCGATTTTCACTGCAGTATGCGCTTTTGAAGTGGTAGCACCTCCGATCAATAAAGGAAAATCTAAATTTTGTCTTTCTAATTCTGATGCGATATACACCATTTCGTCCAGGCTTGGTGTAATCAATCCACTTAATCCGATGACATCTACTTTTTCTTCAATAGCTGTCTGGATAATTTTTTCTGCCGGCACCATCACACCAAGGTCAACAATTTCGTAATTGTTGCATCCTAATACTACACTGACAATATTTTTTCCGATATCATGCACATCTCCTTTTACAGTAGCCATTAATATTTTTCCATTGGCAGGTCTTGATCCGTCTTTTTCAGCTTCAATGAAAGGCTGTAGATATGCCACGGCTTTTTTCATTACCCTTGCAGATTTCACTACCTGTGGTAAGAACATTTTTCCGCTTCCGAATAAATCTCCTACAACCCCCATTCCCGTCATCAGATTTACTTCGATGACATGAAGTGGTCTTTCTGCCTGTTGCCTTGCTTCCTCCACATCCTCTTCTATAAAACGGTCAATACCTTTTACTAAAGCATAGGTAATTCTTTCCTGCAAAGAATTGTTTCTCCATTCAAGGTCTTCGGTCTTTTCTTTCTTTACCGATTTATGTTTTTCAGAATAATCAAGAAGTCTTTCTGTGGCATCTTCTCTTCTGTCAAGAATCACATCTTCAACCAGTTCAAGCAATTCCTTGTTAATCTCATCGTAGACTTCCAGCATAGCCGGGTTTACAATTCCGATATTCATCCCGGCCTGGATTGCGTGATAAAGAAAAACTGAATGCATAGCTTCTCGTACGGTATCATTTCCACGGAAAGAGAAGGAAACATTGCTCACTCCCCCACTTACTGAGGCATAAGGGAGATTTTGTCTTACCCATCGTGTTGCTTCGATAAAATCGATGGCATTTCTTCTGTGCTCATCCATTCCTGTAGCTACCGGGAAAATATTCAGATCGAAAATGATATCTTCTGCCGGGAAACCCAGCTGGTTGACAAGAATGTCATAAGATCTTTTTGAAATTTCAATTCTTCGTTCATAACTATCTGCCTGCCCTACCTCATCAAATGCCATGACAATGACTGCGGCTCCATATCTTTTAATAGCTTTTGCATGGTGGACAAATTCTTGTTCACCTTCTTTTAAGCTGATAGAATTCACCACACATTTACCTTGTGCTACCTGTAAGCCCGCTTCCAGGATTTCCCATTTGGAAGAGTCCACCATGATGGGGATTCTTGCGATATCCGGTTCTGAGGCGATTAAGTTCAGGAATTTGATCATCGATGCTTTTCCATCGATCAGTCCGTCATCAAAGTTAACATCAAGAATCTGTGCACCTCCTTCCACCTGATGGCGGGCGATATCTAATGCTTCAGAGAACTTTTCTTCTTTGATGAGTCTTAAAAATTTCTTTGAACCGGCCACATTGGTTCTTTCACCTACGTTGATGAAATTACTCTCCGGCGTTATGATAAGAGGCTCGAGGCCTGATAATCTTAAATATTTCATTAATCTTATTCTTCTAAAATATAATAGGCATTATTTGCATTCTGCCTCAATAAATCTCTGTGCTTACTTAAAGCAGTGATCAAGGGAAACCTTTTATAGGCTAAACCATGCTCCCTGGCAAATTGTTCTATTTCCTCTGTGATTTCATTGTAATACATATAACTGTAGTTTGGAAAGAGATGATGGGCCACATGAAAATTAAAATTCCCCAATAAATTTCTTACAAACCAGTTATTTTCTTTTAAATCGTTGGTAACTTCCAGCTGATGACGAAGCCAGCTAAACGGAAGTCCGTTTTTATTATCTAATTTCGGAAAAGCATTATCCGGCAGCGGATGTAATGGCAGTAGAACAAACAGGGCAAAAATACTGGCTGCAATTACCTGCAAAAACCAGGCTCCCAGAGCCAATCCTATTGATACTTTAAAGAACACAACAGGGATCACAATCTGATAAAAGAAGTAGAACAGTTTATAACTCACCATTTTTACTTTTTCTACAACAGGAATTCTTCCCTGGGTTTTTAAAATCACCCTTTCCTTGTCAAAGAAGTCTCTAAAATCCCTTATAAACATCCAGTTGAACAAATACAAAGGATATACTAGAAAGAAAAACTTGTGCTGATACTTCTGGATGCCTTTTGCTTTAATCCATGGTACAATTAACAATAAACCACTTTGCTCGATGTCTGTATCCCATCCGTCCACATTAGGATAGGCGTGATGACTTGCGATATGCCTTTTTTTCCAGATATAGGAATTAGCCCCTACAAAATCAAAAATGTGTAAGACGATCCAGTTGAGTTTTTTGCTTCTGTAGATATTGTTATGGGCTGCTTCATGAATTAAATTCAGATAAATCAATACGAGAAGAATTCCCATACAGATAAAACTCAGTATATACCCCCAAGGTGTCTGTGCATTAAAAAGAGCAAAAAGATATAACCCCACATAGATCAATGGCAGGATGACCGCCTTGATCTGAATGTAAATATCCCTATTCTCGGAAATGGTTTCTACACGCTGGTTCACTTTCTTTCTTAATTCATTAAACAGTTTGGCATCGTCTGGATCTTTCAGGTAAATCGGCTTTTCCATTACATTAAATTTTGTGGTTTATTTAAAGTTAATATTTATAAGCCAGCCCACATTCTTGATTTTAATTAAAAAAATCTATCAAATCATACAAATTCCTTCAATTTTCTTGGTTGATACTTTTCTACCAGATCAGCAATGGCTTTGATATGTTCCGGTGTTGTTCCGCAACATCCTCCGATAATATTGATCAATCCTTTTTCTACATATTCCTTGATCTGTCTGGCCATATCTTCAGGAGTCTCGTCATATTTCCCGAAAGCATTAGGCAAACCTGCATTCGGATATGCTGAAACGTAGAACTCTGAATTATGAGCCAATGTTTCAAGATACGGGGTTAGCTGATCTGCTCCCAATGCACAATTGAATCCAACACTCAGCAAATTCAGATGGGAAACTGAGATCAGGAATGCTTCAGCCGTTTGGCCACTCAATGTTCTTCCTGATGCATCGGTAATTGTTCCTGAGACCATGATCGGAATTTTAATTCCTCTTTCGTCCTGCAGTTCATCAATGGCAAATAAAGCTGCTTTGGCATTTAATGTATCAAAGATGGTTTCTACTAAAAGAATATCGGAACCACCATCCAGCAAAGCTTCACACTGCTGTTTGTAGGCTACCCTTAACTCTTCGAAAGTAATGGCTCTGTAACCGGGATCATTCACATCCGGACTTAAGCTTGCCGTTCTATTGGTAGGACCGATGGACCCCGCGACGAATCTTGGTTTATCAGGATTTTTGGCAGTATACTCATCACAGGCTTTTCTGGCAATCTTTGCTGATTCGTAGTTCAGTTCATAGACCAATTCTTCCATGTGATAATCAGCCATGGCTATGGTAGTTCCTGAGAAAGTATTGGTTTCAATAATATCAGCTCCTGCTTCCAGATATTTTTTATGAACTTCTTCTATCGCTTGAGGCTGGGTAAGGGAAAGCAAATCATTATTTCCTTTTACCGGATGTTCCCAGTCTTTAAATCGCTCTCCACGGTAATCTTCTTCTTCAAACTTATAACGTTGAAGCATGGTTCCCATCGCGCCGTCCAGGACTAGGATGCGTTCTTTGAGGGCTTTGTTTAGTGATTCTATATTTGTCATCTCTTTTATAGTTGTTGAGTGAGACTGATAGTTGGTTGATAGGACTTCGTTCTCTATCTTGGGTTAAATCGCCCCTTTGGCACTCTTTGTGATTAATCTAAGGCTTGTTTTAAGTCTGCAATAATGTCGTCTACATTTTCCAGACCTACTGAACAACGTACTAAACCTGCGGTAATTCCTACTTCGTTTCTTTCTTCATCCGACAGTTTTGAATGGGTCGTTGATGCAGGATGGGTGACGATCGTTCTCGTATCACCTAAGTTGGCAGAAAGCGAGCACATTTGTATCTTATCTAAAAAGCTTCTTCCGCCTTCGATACCTCCTTTAATTTCAAAAGCAACAATATTTCCTCCCAGCTTCATCTGTCTTTTAGCGATTTCATAGCTTGGATGGGATTTGAGGAATGGATATTTTACAAGTTCCACATTAGGATGGTTTTCTAAAAACTCTGCTACCTTCAGTGCATTTTCACAATGTTTTTCAACGCGGATGGCTAAAGTTTCCAGACTTTTTGATAGTACCCAGGCATTGAAAGGAGATAATGCAGGCCCTGTATTTCTTGCGAAAAGATAGATTTCCCTGATCAGGTCTTCCCTTCCTACTGCAATTCCTCCCAGTACTCTTCCCTGTCCGTCAATCAGCTTCGTTGCAGAATGTACAACAACATCTGCACCATATTTGATCGGCTGCTGCAGATAAGGCGTTGCAAAACAGTTGTCTACAATGAAAATCAGGTTATGTTTTTTGGCAATCTGTCCGAAAAACTCAAGGTCCAGGATTTCAATCGCAGGATTGGTAGGAGTTTCAAGGTAGAGAATCTTTGTATTGGGTTTGATGTATTCTTCTACGTTTTCAGCATCTTCAGCTTTGAAGTAGGTGGTTTCAATATTCCATTTCGGGAAATATTTTGTAAACAAAGTATGGGTAGAACCAAAAACTGACTGACAGCTTACGATATGATCCCCCGCACTTAATAATGCTGCAAATGTTGAGTAGATGGCAGCCATTCCCGTTGCAAATGCATATCCTGCTTCTGCTCCTTCCATTTTTGCGATCTTCTCTGTAAATTCAGTTATATTTGGGTTTGAGAATCGGCTGTACAGGTTTTTAGGCTTTTCTTCCGCAAAGCTTGCTCTCATATCTTCAGCATCCTGAAAAATAAAACTGGACGTAAGGTATAAAGGTGTGGAGTGCTCATCAAACTGAGATCTTTCAGTCTGTGTTCTTATTGCTGATGTTTCGAAATTTTCCATATAGTTTTAATTTGATAGAATTGCATTCTATCTTTGGTTAAATCATCCCTTCGGGATTGTTTCTACAATTATTTTGTTTCACTTACTCTTAAAATGTCACCGAATACTCCTCTTGCAGTTACCTGAGCTCCGGCCCCGGCTCCCATGATGACAATCGGATTTTCGCCGTAGCTTTCTGTATAGATTTCAAAGATCGAGTCTGAACCTTTCAACTGACCTAATGCGGAAGTAGCAGGAACAGAGATCAGTTTTACATCCAATTCCCCTTTGTCTTTTTGTAAATCGCCATGTAAATCTCCGACGTATCTCAACACATGACCCGGTTCCTGGCTTTCTTTGATTTTTTGGTATTCTTCGTCTAATTCGTCAAGTCTGGAAAGGAATTCTGATTTTGAAACAGATGATAAACTTTCCGGTACCAGATTCTGAATGTTGATATCATCAAATTCATTGATCAGATCCAGTTCCCTTGCCAGAATCAATAATTTTCTTGCTACGTCATTTCCTGAAAGGTCTTCTCTCGGATCCGGTTCTGTATATCCTTTTTCTAGGGCTTCATTGATGATGGTTGAGAATTTGTCGTCTCTTAAAGAAAAATTGTTGAATACATAGCTCAATGTTCCGGAGAATACCCCTTTGATTCTTGTGATATTTTCTCCTGAAAGGTGTAATAATTTGATAGTGTCAATTAAAGGCAACCCTGCTCCTACATTGGTTTCGTATAAATAACGTCTGTTATTTTTACTCAACGTATATCTTAGTTTACGATATTCTTCAATAGGCAGCGTATTGAAAATCTTGTTGGATGACACTAAGTCGAATCCGTTTTCAGCCAATGCATGATAATTCTTCACAAAGTCTTTGCTGGCAGTGTTGTCTACAACGATCAGGTTTTCTAATTGATTTTCGTTTGAAAAGTTAATCAGTTCCTGAACATTTGACGGATGTTCTGCAGTCAACACCTCATCACCCCAATTGGCATCAAATCCTTTTTTGTTGAAAGCTATTTTCTTTGAATTGGCTACAGCAACTACTCTAAGATCTATTTTCTTGCGTCTTTTAATTTCTTCTGACGACTCAAGCACCTGCTGTATTAATGTTTTTCCGACATTTCCATGACCGATGATTGCCAGATGAACGGTCTTTGGTTTTTTAAAAATTTCGGATTCAATGATATTTTTTGTTTTTTCATCCTGAGATGAAGTCACGACGATATTTACTCTGTTTTCTCCGGCTACCTGATTTAACAATAATGGAAAAACGTTGTTTCTTGCCAGTTCGGCAAATACTTTATTGAAATCTTCTGCAACAAATCCGATAACAGAAACATTATTGATACTATATATCTGGGATACTTTTCCTGATTTTCTTTCCGGTTCAAATTCATCAATAAGACAAGCTACTGCTTTTTCGGCATCATTTTCGTGAACCAAAATAGAGATTCCGTTTTCTATAGCTTGCTGGGAGATCACTCCTACACTGATACGCGCTAGAGTAAGCGCTTTAAAAATTCTTCCGTCAATTCCGATTTCTCCTAAAAAATCTTCTCCTTCAAATTTGACGATTGATCTGTTCTTCAAAAATTTTATTTCGTTAGCATTTTTCATTACTTTATAAAATGTTTTTTATGATATTATTTAATTGTTGGTATTCCATTAGGAAGGCGTCATGCCCGTGTATAGATTGGATCTCGTGATAGGAAACAGTATTCTTTTTTTTTCTGCAGGCTTTCAAAACACATTCGGATTTCAGAAGCAGGAAAGAATAAATCTGTATCAACGGAGATCATGTGCATTCGTGCCTGTATGCTCTCCAGAGCAGATTCTTCCGTGTTAATATTCATCAGCAGATGATTCATCAGTTTATAGGCTTTTAAACTAAATCTATCGTTTAAAGCATTTCCATGATAAACCAGCCAGTCTTCTGATTCCAGGCGTTGTTTTTCCGGGTTGTATGTATTTTGAAATCTGTCATTGAGTGACTGCGGAGTTCTGTAGCACAGCATGGCATGAATTCTTGCTTTTTGTAATGGCTGATCTTCAGAATTCAATAGAAATTTCTGAACCAGACATTGTGCATGAAGCCAGTCATGAGTTCTGTGATCACAGGCTATCGGGATAAAAACTTCTGCCAGCGCAGGTTGCTTGGCCAGCATTTCCCAGGCAATTCCGCCTCCAAGTGAGCCTCCGATAATGGCGTATACGTTTTTGATATGTAAAGCTTCAAGCCCTTTCAGAAATAGATTTGCAATATCTGAGGGAGTGAAGTCTTCATAGTTGTCAATTAAAAAATGATCGTAACCGTTTCCGGGAATATTGAAACACAGAACTGTGTATTTTTCCGTATTGATCACCTGATTTTCCCCAATAAGTTGTTTCCACCATCCTTTTTCTCCTGAAACATCAGAGTTTCCGGTTAAGGCATGATTGACTACAATAATGGGTGCTGTAAACAGCTCTTTCCCGAACAGCTGATAGCTCAACGGGATATGGTATTCCTTTCCGGAATTGGTTTGATACGTAAGATTAATATAGTTTAGTTCTGTTTTCAATTCTATTATTTTAATACAATTGAAAATGCCACAGGAAATGGCTGAAAAGAACTTCAGTAAGTTATCTGTCCAAAATAATTTTGGTAGAACGTAGCACCTTCTTTGCTTGCACAAAGGGTTGCTAAGGTTTCATAGGGTCTAATCCCTCAACCTTTCTTGATAACATTTTCAATATTTGAATGAACGAATAGTGCAAAGGTAGTTCTTTTCTTTTAATTTCAAAAAAAATTAATTTAATATTTAAAAATCGGCTTAAATACTAGTGTTTCAAGAGTATATTAATAATTATTCAGATGAAAAAAATTGGAATTACTTTTCAAAAAAACTAACTTCGTATAGAAAAATGATGAGATATGACCGCCGAAAAAGAAAGATTACAAGATACCAAATGGAAAAACTGGGGACCTTATGTAAGCAACCGGCAATGGGGAAATGTACGTGAAGACTACAGTCCGAACGGAAATGCCTGGAACTATACCAATCATAATAACGCGGAAAGCTATGCTTACCGTTGGGGTGAGGAAGGTATTGCCGGGATTTCAGATGTAAAGCAGCTTTTCTGCTTTGCTTTTTCATTTTGGAACAAAAAAGATAAAATCGTAAAGGAACGCTTCTTTGGATTAAGCAATCCACAGGGAAACCATGGAGAAGATATCAAGGAAATTTTTTATTACCTCGATAATACCCCTACGCATAGCTATATGAAAATGGTATACAAATACCCTATCAATGCTTTTCCTTATGATGATCTGGTGAATGAAAACGGAAGACGCAGCAAACAGGAACCGGAATACGAGCTTTTCGATACCGGGATCTTTGATCAAGATGAGTATTTTGATATTTTCATTGAGTACTGCAAGGTTGACCATAATGATATTCTCGCCAGAGTAACGGTGTGCAACAGGAGTCAGCATGAAGCTCCTATTGTTGTGATCCCCACAGCCTGGTTCAGGAATAACTGGAAATGGGGCTACAATACCTATAAAGGGCAATTGAATGCCTCTCAAAACGGATGTATAGATATCGGGCATGACAGTATTTCCATCAAGAAAATCTATTCTAGGAATACGGATGTTCAAAGTGTGTTCTGTGATAACGAAACCAATACGACAAAGCTTTACGGAGTTCCGCACACTGAAAATAATTACTTCAAGGATGGAATTAACGATTTTATCATCCATCATGGAACTGATACCGTTAATCCTGAAAAGAGAGGAACAAAAGCGTCTTTTCTGATTGATGAAATGATTGGCGCCGGACAATCGAAAGTTTTTGAATTCAGATTGTGTCCGAATGAAACAGACGAACCGTTTGCACAGTTTGAGGAGATCTTCAATAGGAGAATTGCTGAAGCTGAAGAATTTTATCAGGAAATTCAGAACGACCCTATCAACGAAGATGAAAAAAATGTTCAAAGGCAGGCATTTGCAGGACTTCTGTGGAACAAGCAGTTTTATCATTATAATATCGGAAAATGGCTGAAAGGTGATCCGAATTTTGAAGCTCCAAGGAATTTCAATGAGTATGTACGAAATACGGAATGGAACCACCTTCACAATAAGGATATTATTTCGATGCCCGATAAATGGGAGTATCCATGGTATGCGACATGGGATCTTGCTTTCCACTGTGTGCCTCTTTCCATTATTGATGCAGAATTTGCTAAAGGACAGCTTCTGCTATTGACCAAAGAATGGTATATGCATCCTAACGGCCAGCTTCCCGCGTATGAATGGAATATGAGTGATGTAAACCCGCCTGTACATGCATGGTCGTGCTTCCGGGTTTTTAAAATTGATGAAAAAAATAATGGCAAACCCGATCTTTTGTTCCTTGAGAAAGTTTTCCAAAAACTTCTCCTGAATTTCACCTGGTGGGTGAACCGAAAGGATAAAAACGGTAAAAATATTTTCGGAGGAGGGTTCCTTGGTCTGGATAATATCGGAGCTTTTGACCGGAATATGGTTTTAAAAGACGGCCAGCATCTGGAACAGGCGGATGGAACAAGCTGGATGGCCATGTATGCCCTGAATATGATGCGAATCGCTATGGAACTGGCTCAATATTATCAGGTGTATGAAGATATGGCGATCAAATTTTTTGAACATTACCTTTATATTGCTGAAGCCATGGAGAATCTGGGTGAAGGGACAAAAGGTCTGTGGAATGAGGAAGACGGATTTTTCTATGATGTCTTACAGCTTGGAAACGGAGACAGTGTCTCCCTGAGATTACGAAGTATTGTAGGATTAATTCCGTTGTTTGCTGTAGAAATTGTGGACCACAGATTACTGGAAAAAATGCCGAATTTTCAGGCCCGAATGGAATGGATCTTAAAAAATAAACCTGAGCTTACGAAGCTGGTTTCTCACTGGGATGAGGAAGGACAAGGCAGAAAGCATCTGATGAGTATTCTTCGTAAAAACAGATTGACCAAAGTTTTATCAAGAATGCTTGATGAAAAAGAGTTTTTAAGTTCTTACGGAATCCGCGCCATGTCTAAGGTGTATGAAGAAAACCCATTTGTATTCTCTGTTCACGGCAAAGAAAATATGGTGTATTATACGCCTGCAGAAAGTGACAGCCGGATGTTTGGCGGAAACAGCAACTGGCGTGGCCCTATCTGGTTTCCTATCAACTTTCTTATTGTAGAAAGTTTACAACGTTTTCATTACTATTACGGAAACAGCCTCAAGGTAGAACTACCAACGGGAAGCGGTGATAAAAGGAATCTTGACGAAGTTGCCCAGAACATCAGTAAAAGGCTCTGTTCGATATTTTTAAAGGATGAGCATGGACAACGTGCCTTTAATGGAGGTAATCCTAAGTTCAATTATGATGAGCATTTTAAAGATTATATCACCTTCTTTGAATACTTCCACGGGGATAATGGCAGAGGTGTAGGAGCTTCCCATCAAACGGGATGGACTGCTACAGTCGCCAAATTGATAAAACCAAGACTGACCATATAAGATAATGAGCAATCAGTCATAAACAATAAAAGCCGGATCAATTTCCGGCTTCTTTTATTTTTTTAAATCAAAAATCAGATCTTTTCTCCGTTGACAAATACCTCATACCCGATCTCTACATTAGGTTCTAATGTTTTGGAGACAGAACAGTATTTTTCAAAGGATAACTGAGCCGCCTTCTGAGCTTTTTTAGGATCGATTTCTCCTTCTAAAAGGAATTTTACATTAATTGATCTAAAGGGTTTTGCATCATCTACAGGAATTCTTTCTCCTTCTACTTCTGCCTGGAAACCTGTAATTTCCTGACGTTGTTTTTTTAAGATAGAAACGACATCGATTCCGCTACAGCCTGCGACTGCCATTAAAACACTTTCCATTGGAGAGACACCCTTTGCTCCGGGTTGGGAAGTATTATCCAAAAGGATAGAATTTCCCTGGGAATTGGTGCATTCAAATAAAAAGTCCTCGTTTATTCTGTTAAGTGTAATTTTCATTTTTACTTATTTCTTACTACAAAATTATAAAATTCCTCTCGCTTTAATCTCTAAATATTTATTGATAACATCGATATTCAAATTTTCCGGAAGTGTATATACTGTATAAATTCCGTATTTTCGAAGTTCCTGAATGATCAGTTTCTTTTCAAATTCAAACTTTTCAGCAATGATCTCGTCATAGATTTCCTGCATATTTTCAGGGTTTTTATTGATGATCGTCTGCAGCTCTGAGTTTTTGAAGAAAACCACAACCAGCAAATGGTTTTTAGCGATCCCGCGAAGATATTTTAACTGACGGTTAAGCCCGTCCAATGTTTCAAAATTGGTAAAAAGAAGAATTAAGCTTCTTTGATTGATGGAGTATTTTACATCCTGATAGAGACGATTGAAGTCACTTTCAAAGAAATCTGTTTTGATATTGTAAAGTGCTTCAGAAATCTTTTTAAGCTGACCCGATTTATTATCAGCAGCAATTTTATTTTCTGCTTTTTTGGAGAAGGTCATCATCCCTGCACGATCTCCTTTTCGCAGAATAATATGGGATAACGCCATTGTTGCATTGATGGAATAGTCTAATAAACTCAATCCGTTGAAAGGCATTTTCATGGTTCTGCCTTTATCAATCAGCATAAAAATGCGTTGTGATTTTTCGTCCTGGAATTGATTAACCATTAAACGATTGGTTTTGGAAGTCGCTTTCCAGTTGATGGTCCTGATATCATCGCCAGGCACATAGTCTTTGATCTGCTCAAACTCCATGGTGTGACCCAATTTTCTGACTTTCTTAATTCCTCCCAGTAAAAATTCACTCTGAAGAGCCATCAGCTCATATTTTCTAAGATGAATGAAAGAAGGATAAGAAGGCAACATCGCATCTTTTTGAAAATTGAAGCGCTTGGAAACAAAGCCAAGTGGTGACGATGCATAAATATTTAAACTTCCGAAATGATATTCTCCTCTTTCTTTGGGCTCTAAGCTATATTGAAAATAGATGTTTGAGCCGCTGTCGATATTCTTTTCGATTAAAAAATCTCTTTTTTGAAACTGAAACGGGATTTCATCAATAATTTTAGTTGTAATCTTAAAGCTGTAATTATTTTTAATATCTATTTTCACAAAGTTTTCATCCCCGTTCGAAAGTTTTTCCGACAATATTCTTTGCGCCTGCAGTGCATTTTTTTGATTAAAAAGCAACAGATAATCAACCATGGCGGCCAGGAAGCACAGTAACAATACGATATGTGCTGCCCACATCAGAATCGGGAAAAAGAATGCCAGGACATACAGGATTCCCACTCCAATGAGTGTAAAGAAAAAACGTGTATTGATGTATAAGTTTTTCATTATTGAGGTTGCAGGTTGCAGATGAAAGGTTTTAGGTAAACGTCTATTGGCTTTTTCATCATGATTATTATTGTAAGGAGTTAATAATTCCGTTCAACATTTTAGCTATTTGTATAATTTTCCCGTTTAATTTTAAATACTCATTTTCATTTAAAAAATTAAGATTTTTTGAGATAATTAATTGTGTTTCTACTTCTGCACAACTGCCTCTTGATATTTTTAAAAATTGCAGATAATCAGGTTTACTTCTTCTTGAGTTTCCTTCAGAGATATGGGATGGTATAGAAACAGCAGCTCTCCTGCTTTATGATATCAATCCATATGTCTCATCTTTAGGAAAAGGTTCTGTAGCCCTGTAAATTTCAGTAACAACATCAATAGACTTCTGCCAGACTAAAAGGTCTTTAAAATTTGCCATTTATGATAATTTTGTAACTATTTAAACAGTCACTCACTATCAGCTGCCACCTATTATCTATCCCCTATCTCGGAATCTCTATTCCTTCTAAAATCTGGCGGATAATTTCATCTGCTGTCAGGCCTTCCATTTCTCTTTCCGGCGACACGATAACTCTGTGTCTTAAAACAGCATAACTGGCTTCTTTAATATCTTCCGGGGTTACAAAGTCTCTTCCTCTCAATGCAGCAAATGCTTTTGAAGCGGTAAGCAGTGCCAGCGATGCTCTTGGTGAAGCTCCCAGATATAAAAACTGATTTTCTCTGGTATTGATGATGATCTTTGCAATATATTCCATCAGCTGACCTTCCACAATCACTTCTTTCACCAGATGTTGATAGCTTTTCAGCTGCTCTGCAGTAATCACTTTACCGACTCCTTCTGTTTTATCTTCTTTTTTGCTTTCGTGCTGATTTTTGATGATGGCAATTTCCTGTTCAAGGTTAGGATAACCCACATTGATTTTAAATAAGAAACGGTCTAACTGAGCTTCCGGAAGTCTGTATGTTCCTTCGTGCTCTATGGGGTTCTGGGTCGCCACCACCAGAAACGGTTCTTCCATAATATACCGGGTTCCGTCCATAGTAATCTGACGCTCTTCCATTACTTCAAATAATGCCGCCTGGGTTTTGGCCGGGGATCGGTTGATCTCATCAATCAGGATAAAATTGGAGAAAATAGGTCCTTTTTTAAATTCAAATTCCGAATTTTTCATACTGAAGACAGATGTCCCGAGAATATCTGAAGGCATCAGATCCGGTGTAAACTGTATTCTGCTGAAACCTACGTCGACTGTTTTTGCCAGTAATTTTGCAGTAATGGTTTTTGCAACACCGGGCACCCCTTCGATCAAAACATGCCCGTTGGAAAGTAATGCAGCCAGAAGGTGCTCAATCATACTTTCCTGTCCGACGATTACTTTTCCTATCTCAGATTTTACTTTATCCAAACTGGCACGAAGCTCGATCATATCGATTCGTGACTGGAACTGCTCTTCCTGTTTATTAAGGTTGACAGAGCTTTCGTTTTCTATATTTGGGTGATCAGGGTTTTCCATAATTTTTATTTTTTGGTTGGACAGGACTTCTTGCTATCTTGTTTGAAATCGTCCCGTCAGGGCTCTTTTTATTTTAATATCTCGTCAAGGAGTTTATTGATTCTTGCCAGATCTTCTTTCATTACGTTTGCATAAGGGTCCTGTGCTTTCTTAATGAGGCTTATCGCTTCGTGAATAATTTCCATAGGTTTTCCTGTTTTAAGTTGTAACTTTTTGGCAAAGTCTGCATCCAGATCCTGTGTATCGATAAGGAAATCTATTCTTACTTTATTCAGAAAATACTGAGCTTTCTTTGCCATCATATCATGAAAATCGCCTTCCTGCAGATATAGATTTCCTATGCTTTTCACAAAATCTACGGAAGTATTTCTCAATGGCTCTAAAACAGGAACGATCCTCTGTTTTCTTTTCGCATTAAAGAAAATAAATAAGACCAATCCTCCCAGAAACACCCACCAGGCATATTTCAGGGCAGGATTCCCCAAAATAAACCTCATAAAGAACCGGGATTCCTTTGAATTGTTCTCAACAAACCAAAGTGTTTCTCTATCCTGAAGATAGGAGAAAACATCCTGAGCATATTTTGTATTTCCGGGTTTCAGCAAATAATAGTTTGTCAGAAAAAGGGGTTCACTATGAGCATAGATATAGCCTTTCCCGAATTTCACCTTGATGAAATTGGCCTGATCAGCATTTTTATTTTCTATTGTTTTACCCAGGACAACTACTCCGGGTCTGATAAATGAAAACCCTCTTCCGGATGGAAATTTATCTAATTTAACAAAATCATTCTGATACTTTTTCTCCGTAAGCTTCAATACATTTTCCTCTTCAAATGATATTTCGGAATCATAGTATCCGATTGTATCCGAAATCTGCTTAGGCATTCTGCTTACCATCAGCATCGCATCTGAACCTTTTGAAACCTCATCTAGAATTTTCTTCCACGATTCCCTATCTATATCATTTTCAATAACGATTATATTGTGGGGCTCTTTTTTATACTGTTGATAATATTCGTAAGGAGCCTGCTCCACTTTTTTCAACTTACCTTTAAAAAGATCCTGTGCTTCATTACTAAAAACAAAAAGTCCGAAAGGAGATTTCTCATTGCGATCAAAATTCCTTCGCCAATCTGTAGTTTCTTTCTTATTAACTTCAAGCAATGCCAAAATAATCATCACAATGATGAAAATAACAGCATATATTTTGAAAGTTTTGTTCATGGTAAATTAAGTTATGGTGTAAAGGTCTGAAATTGATTTTTAAATTTTTGATAATTCTGCTCTGTAATATCAAATTCTCCGTACCAGACATACTCGAAGATATGAGAAAGGTCGGAAAACTCTTTTTAAGGTGAGGAGCTTTTACTTCTCCAACGTAGTCTTTATTTGTTTTTTCAGGATTCCAGATGATCAGTTTTTTATCACTTAATTTTTTGAGAATAAATAAGAACTGATAACGTACCGCAGAACGGTAATCTTTCTCGTGCTCGAACTTCGCAATACTTTCAGGAAAGTTAATTTCATGAATATTTTCGTGAAGCTCTTCTACATTGAGATTTAATTTTCTGTTCTTTTTACCAAAAATAAAATTACCATCTTTCCCAAGAACATATCTGATAACAAAATACAATAAAAAGCCGACAAGAATAATGGCAAATAATCTAACCAATGTTGTTGTAAATTGTGCCGATTTGGTAAAAACGGTTTCTCCAAAAATCCCCCTGAAAATATTTTTTATTTTTCTTACTAATTTCGCCCAGAATGATTCTCTCGGTTTTGATTCTGAATAATCAAATTCATTTCCCTTATATCTGGACGGAACATTTTTCTTAAAGGTTTTGGGATATACTGTATTCTCCGAAACCGGATTTGCTTTTAAAACAGAATCTGCGGGAAGCATATTTTTATAATGTACCGTAGCATATAACGAATCTATCAAATGATCATCCACAGGACTATCATTCTGAGCCCGAATAAACCCCAGAAAAAAAGAAATACTATGGAAAAAAGTATTTTATTCATTGATACCAATCGTGTCTATTTCGGCAAGTTCTGCTTTCTGGTGAAGATCTGTTCTGCTGTCATAGTACATGATACCGGCATTCACATACATCAGGTTTGATAGGAAAAATGAGAGAATCATTGATATTCCGTAGAAAATGAACATAGCGATTCCCATAGCTCCGGTAAACGGATTTTCCTCAAAACTGGCGTCCGGTGTGGAAGTCAGTATTGAGCCGTAGAAAAATATCATCGGAACCAATGTAAAAATGGTCGTTGCAATGTAGATAATGATAAACATGACAAATGAAGATGCCCAATATTTCCAGAACGGAGACTTTTCACTTCCATTGGTGTAAGAAAACTGAGAGCGGATAGAATAGCTTAAGCTTTCTAAAAAGCCTCTTGAGGAATTAAAATAGTCGTACATCAAAAATGTTGTACAGTTAAATATCGTAGGATATAAAAGCAATATCAGAAAAAATCCGATAATGATCAGTACAAGGAGGTAGGAAAATCCAACCACGAACAAAACCAATGGTGCCACAATAAAAATCATTCCGAGGCACAGTTTGCCTATTCTTCCCGAGTTTTTTTTGAAGTCATCCAGAATTTCATCTGTCTTTACTTTTTCGGCTCCGTGAGCAATTCGTTTCAGATAAAAAACGGGGTATAAATAGTTAATGATTGCAATAAGCATTAACAATATAAACATCAATACCGACACTACCACAAGCATGCCTGTGTTCTCAGAAAAGTACTTTTCGAAGTAATAGGTTTCCCCACTCATATTAGGCCCTAAGAGCTGTCCGAAAATCTCCCTGAATCCGAAAATAACTACCACAGCGGCTAAAATCAGAAGCAGCCCGTTAATAAGAATATAATTTTTAAAGTAATTCTTTCCGTATAATTTGAAGAAGTTGAAACTATCACTGATGAAAGTTCCAAAATCTCTTTTTTTATAAAATTGTATCATTGACGTGTTTATTAGTTTTTTTATTAACAATAGCAGGATATATAAAATAATAAAACCCTATGATCACAAGTGAAGTGATGATAATCGCAAAATTCAGTACCAAAGGCATTTTCAAAGCATGCCTGGTGATATACCCCTCAATAATTCCTGCACAGACCGTAAAGGGGACCGTACTCAAAAATATTTTAAATGAATCCTGAAAACCTTTTTTAAAAGAATTAAATCTTGAAAATGTTCTCGGGAAAAGAATTGATGCTCCCAGAATCAATCCGCACATGGCTTCCACCACCATCGCAAAAATTTCAAAAACCCCATGAAGCCATATTCCCCTTGCACTGTCTTTCAAAGCTCCGTAATCATAGAAAAAATATTGGAAAGATCCCAACATGACACTATTGGACAGAAGAGCAAATAAAGTTCCTACTCCACCGGCAATTCCGTAGATATACAATTTGGCTCCCACCTGGATATTATTGAAAATAATTCCGATCGTACTTCCCCAGGTAGTTCCGCTCTGGTAAATTCCTACTGCATTATTACTTTTAATGTTTTCTATCGTTTGATTCACATAATCTTCACCCAGAATAACTTTGGCAAAATCTTTATCATAAATACCTGATAATACCCCTATGGAAGTAAATAAAATAAAAAAGAGGAAAGCATACATCAGATACCGTCGATACTGATAAACCAGTAAGGGAACCTCAGTTTTAAAAAAGTAAATAAGCCTGTTCTCTTCCACTCTTTTTGTCTTATAGATCTTCTGAAAAATCTGAGAAGATAAGTGATTGAGATAAACGGTTGTATTACTTTTAGGATAATAAGTCTGTGCAAAAGAAAGATCATTGATCAGGTTGATGTACAACGAAGACAGGTCATCAGGATTTTTTTTAATTTTCCCATCAATAACCTGTTCTATTCCCAACCATTTTTCTTTATTTTGTTTAATGAAATAAACCTCTCTCATAATTGTAAAAGCTAAAATAATAAAAAATATGGCTCAAATTGCGATAAATACCTCACAAAATGTAAATATTAGCTTTAATATTGCCGGCGTAGGAGAAAGAATGCTTGCATTCATCATTGATCTTCTCATCAGGGTTGCTTACGTGATTATCATACTTTATGTTTTTTTCAATATTTTCGATTTAGGATATTTGCTGAATGGTCTTGATCAATGGTCTGTCATGGCTATATATATCATTCTTACCTTTCCCGTATATATTTATCCGGTAGTTCTTGAAAGCTTAATGGAAGGACAGACTCCGGGGAAAAAACTCATGAAAATAAGGGTGGTGAAGATTGACGGATATCAGGCGAGCTTTGGGGACTATATGATCCGATGGGTATTCAGAATTGTAGATGTTTCATTTGCCGGTATCGTTGGACTGATCTCAATGATCGTGTCTAAAAACAATCAGCGTCTGGGAGATATTGCCTCAGGGACGGCTGTTATTTCATTAAAGAACAATATCAATATTTCCCATACTATTTTAGAGCATATTAAGGAAGATTATATCCCTTCATTTCCTCAGGTTATTGCTTTAAGTGATAATGATATGAGGATCATTAAAGATAATTATACAAAGGCTTTGAAAGTAGACGACCGTCAGATCATCAGCAGACTTTCTGATAAAATAAAAGGAATTCTAAAACTTGAAATAGATCCAACAAAAATGACGGAAAGGCAGTTTATCAATGTTATTATCAAAGATTACAATTATTATACGGGAAAAGATAATTAGGCGCAAAATATTGATAATCTAAATCATTTACTTATGGCCTACAATTAAAGGTCGGTTCAATTTTTGTATCTTTAGAATCAAAGTCCACACTCATGAAATTTGAAAACAATAAATCCGGAAACGGCGGAGTACTTACATTAAATAACGAAATTAAAGAAGTAGGAAGACTTACCTATACCATTTTCCCTGAAGATCACAAACTGATCATTTCATTTGTTCTTGTGCATCCTGAATTTGAAGGGAGGGGAATGGGAAAATTTTTAGTTGAAGAAGCCATCAGATTTGCAAGGGAGAATAGCTGGAAGGTGTATCCTCACTGTTCATATGCAAGATCTGTAATGATGAGGATGAATGATGTGGATGATATTTTTCTAAAGAATTAGCACTTCGTTCAAAAGAATATCTTCAATATCATTGGGATAATCTACTTTTAAATGTTGGTCAGAAGCTACCCATTCCATAATTTCCTGTAGTTTTAAAACTTTAGAATTAGGAATTCCCATTTTATCCAGGGCACAGGCATTACACTCCTGCTCATATTGGTTGTGGATAGGAATTACGAACAGTTTTTTATCCATAAAAAGTGCTTCTGCAGGTGTTTCAAAACCTGCATTGCATAGAATACCTTCGCATCCTTCGAAATATTTCAGATATTGGATTTCGTCAATAGGAAAAACTTCAACGTTTTTTACTTTTACACGAACTGTGCTGTATTTTGAAAATACTTTCCACTGTACGGGAATCTTTCTTAAAACTTTGATGATGTTTTCATCTGCAAAACTCGGAAGATATACCAGATAATATCCCTGTTTTTGCGGATTGAGATCTCTGATTTTTTTTCTGATCACCGGTTTTTTAATTTGGGGATGATAATTTTCAAAGTGAAATCCGATTTTCCGTTCACTGGGAACGTAATATTTCAAAATCATTTCACCCAGGAAATCTTTTTTATCAGGTTTAGGAGTTTCAGGAAAGCTCATTGATGCCTGATGGCTTAGTTCAATCATCGGCAGCCCTTTCATCTTCGAAGCCCAGCCTGTTAACGGTTCATAATCATTGATGATTAAATCATATCCGGAAAGCTCAAGATTCCTTATAGTTTTTAACGCATCGAAAAATTTATTCTCAGTAAACGTTTTACGGTAGGATAAACCTCCTGTTTTATTATAAAGTAAAGAAATACCTTTATATTGAAAATTAATACCAAAATCAGCCTTTAATTGCGATTGATGACCACTGATCAGTGTATCGACGGATGCATATTTTTTTAGAATGGGAATTATTTCCTGGGCTCTGGCCATATGTCCGTTTCCGGTACCCTGAAATGCGTATAAAATTTTCATTTAGGTAAAATTGGTTACGATTTTTAAAAGATCAGAATTATCCATTTCCTGAATGTCTTCTGCTCCATCATCTGTGAGCAAGTGTTTATACTCGTCATAATAAAAGATCCTCCATTGTTTATCATTATATTCCAGAGCGGATAGATTCTCAATCCAGTCACCGGAATTAAGATAGGTACAGGAACCTTTCTTAGTGACCACTTCGCGCATTTGCGGCTGATGAATGTGCCCGCAGATCACATAATCATAGTGATTGTCAATAGCAAGTTCAGAAGCTGTCAGCTCAAAATCACCGATGTACTTTACTGCTTTTTTTACATTATTTTTGATTTTTTTTGAAAACGAATACTTTTCCTTACCCATCTTCTCCAAAAACCAGTTGACAACATTATTGATTATGATTAAAAGATCGTATCCCTTTCCTCCCAGTTTGGCAATCCATTTAGAATGTTGAACAGACGCATCGAAAACGTCGCCATGAAAGATCCATGTTTTTTTATCGTCAATGGTAAGACAAATTTTGTTACAAACCTTAAGTTTTCCAAGCTCAAAATCTGTAAACTTACGGAACATCTCATCATGATTGCCAGTGATGTAATAAACCTCCGTATCTTTAGTAGCAAATGAAAGAATCTTTCTGATTATTTTCAAATGAGGTTTAGGGAAGTAAGACTTTTTGAACTGCCAGATATCAATAATATCGCCATTCAAAACCAGTGTTTTGGGTTGGATAGAATTGAGGTACCTCAACAATTCTTTAGCCTTACATCCATAAGTTCCCAAATGAACATCCGATATGACAACTAATTCAACGTTTCTTTTCATCCGTATATTTTTCAGCTTTTTTGGTTTGCCGAATGAAACGCCCGACAATTTCAATAGTTTAGAAATTTAGGAAAGGTATTTCATAGTTTTATACAAAGAAACTAATTGAAAGTTAACTGTATATGAATGCTATATTATTTTTTTAAAGAGAATTCATCAACTCTTCAGTGATTTCCATATTGTGGTAAACGTTTTGTACATCATCGTCATCTTCAAAACGTTCAAGCATTTTCATATTGGCTTTGAACTGGTCTTCAGTAACCTCTTTCGTATTATTAGGAATTCTTTGCAGTTCTGCGCTTTTTGCTTCAATTCCAAGTTCATCCAATTTATGGGATAAAGATCCGAAATCTTCAAAAGCAGTTGTAATCATTACTTCCTCTTCATCTTTTTCCACATCTTCTGCTCCTCCATCAATCATTTCCATTTCAAAATCATCCCAATCCATTTTGATTTGCGCCAAATCGATGGTGAAAATACCTTTTCTGTCAAAGATAAAGGCAAGCTCACCGTTTTTTCCAAGGTTTCCGTCAAATTTATTAAAGACAGCTCTTACATTAGCTACAGTTCTGGTTGTATTATTTGTAGTGCATTCTACAAAGAAAGCCACACCTCCCTGTCCGTATCCTTCGTAAGTAACTTCTTCATAGTTTTCGGCATCGGCACCGCTTGCTTTTTTAATTGCTCTTTCAACGTTGTCCTTTGGCATGTTGGCCCCTTTGGCATTCTGGATACATCTTCTTAGTGCCGGATTGGATTCCGGATCTGCGCCTCCTGCTTTTACTGCCAGTGCAATATCTTTACCTATTTTAGAGAATGTTTTGGCCATCTTGTCCCATCTGGCCATTTTAGAAGCTTTTCTATATTCAAATGCTCTTCCCATTTTAATTTTTAATTTTCAACAAAATTAACTAAAAGTCAACAAAAAAAAAATACCTCCAAAAAAATTGGAGGTATTCATTATTTAGAAAAATTAATTATTTTCTTTTTTTAGCTGGAGCTTTTCTTTTAGCTGGAGCTTTACCTTTCTTCACTACAGTCTTCTTCACTACTACGTCTAGATCAGATTTCTTAAGTGCATCCCAAGCAGCACCGTTAACAGCTTCAACAACTACTTTTCTGTCAACCATTCTTTCAGCGTCAGTTGCTTTAGCAGGAACTTTAGCATCTCTTGATCCAACACCAGTAGATTTCAATTGGTTACCGTTAACTCCTCTTGATTCAAGAGCAGCAACTACAGAAGCAGCTCTTTCTCTTGAAAGTTTCAAGTTGTAAGCAGCAGCACCTTTAGCATCTGTGTGACCAGTTACTAAGAATGTACCATTTGAAGATTGCTTAATGATCTTAGCAGCTTCATCTAACTTACCGTTAGACTCTGGTCTGATCGTAGCTTTGTTGAAGTTGAACAAGATACCTTTAAGAGCACCTGTAGCTTCTTCAGAGATTACTTTCTCTGGTTTAGGACATCCGTTGTATTCTGGAAGACCTGGAACAGTAGGACAAGCATCATCTTTATCAAGGATACCGTCACCGTCTGTATCTGGCCAAGGACAACCGTTGTTTTCAGCAGGACCTGCTACTGTAGGACAAGCATCATCTTTATCGATAACACCGTCACCGTCTGTATCTGGCCAAGGACAACCGTTGTTTTCAACTGGACCAGCTACATCTGGACATTGATCGTCTTTATCTGGAACACCATCTCCGTCTGTATCAGGACATCCCTGGAATTCTGGTAAACCTGGTGTATCCGGACAAAGGTCATCTTTATCTAGGATACCATCCTTATCTCTATCTCTGTTTCCAAATCTGAATAAGATAGATGCAGAAGCTTGCCAGTGGTTTGCAACTGAAGATTTATCACCTGGAGTTGATACATAATCACCCTGAACACCAAGACCGAAGTTCTTAGTTACCCAGAAGTTAGCACCAGCACCTGTAGATAAAGCAAAGAAATTAGCTTTACCATTTTCGTTACCATCTTTACCGTTTTGAACAGTTTCGATTGGGTTACCATTAGCATCTACACTAGTTCTTGGGAAAGAAAGTGCAGTATAGTCATGTCTTAAATAGTTAGCACCAACTCTTAAATATGGATCAAACCAAGATTCTTCGTTCCATAAAAGACCTGCAGCTTTAACCTGAAGACCAAGACCTGTCATTAGGTAGAACTCTTTCCCCATGTTGAATCTTTTGTTTTCAACATTTCCTACTGAAGTCTGCCAGTCGATAACGAAACCTTTTCCAATGTTTCTAGCAACTGTTAACTTAGATAGTGGAGGTGTAATAGAGAAGTTGTTCATATTGAACATACTCTTCGTTAAATTTTTAGCAGAGAACGTATTACTGAAGCTTGAACGTGCTGCTACGTGGTTTTCTGCGTGAGCACCAACTCCGATTAACCACGGATTATTGGTAGTCTGCGCGAAAACAGTAGAAGCGACAGTAAGCGCCAATGCTGAAATTCCTAATTTTAGATTTTTCATAGAATTAAATGATTAAATAATTGATAATGCAAAATAAATATAATTTTTCTTTATATACAAAGTTTTTCAAATGATTTTTAACTTTTCTTTAATATTCTGTCCAGGTTCCGTTTATTTTCTCTATCTTTTATCGCCTCTCTTTTATCGTAAAGCTTTTTCCCTCTACCCAGCGCTATCAGCACCTTTGCTTTACCTCGATCGGTGATATATAACTTCAGAGGTATAATTGTGTTCCCGGCATCTTTTAACTTTTTCTCAAGTTTTGTTAATTCTTTTTTGTGCAACAGCAATTTCCGTTCCCTTTTTGTTTTGTGATTATAAAAAGTGCCTAATTTATACTCATCAATCATCATATTAATAATGTATAATTCCCCATCAATAAACTGACAGAACGATTCTGTGATAGATGCTTTAGAAGAACGTAAAGATTTTATTTCTGTCCCTGTCAAAACCATCCCGGCTTCGTATTCCTCAAGAATTTCATATTCAAACCGAGCTCTTCTATTTAATATGTTAACTGTTTTTTCAATCTTCATCATTTTAAAATTTCGTTAATGAAATATATAAAAAATACCCTACATTTAAAAACTTGAGTATTATATTATTACAATATACCCAAATTCTTTTCGTATTTTTGCGCCAAATTTACAAAACTATATGTTAACAGTATCTAACTTATCTTTACAATTCGGGAAAAGAGTTCTTTTTGACGAGGTAAATATTATGTTTACCAAAGGAAACTGCTACGGGATCATCGGAGCAAACGGTGCGGGAAAGTCTACATTCCTGAAAATACTAACAGGGAAGCAAGATCCGACAACAGGGCATGTATCTCTGGAACCAGGGAAAAGAATGTCAGTTTTGGAGCAGGATCACTTTGCATATGATCAATATACTGTTCTTGAAGCTGTATTAAGAGGAAATAAAAAATTATTTGAGATAAAGGAGGAAATGGATGCGTTATACGCAAAAGAAGATTTCTCTGATGAAGACGGAATTAAAGCTGGTGAACTAGGGGTAATTTATGACGAAATGGGAGGATGGACTGCTGAATCTGATGCACAAACCATGCTTTCCAACGTAGGAATTACAGATGATATGCACTGGCAGATGATGAGTGAACTTGAGAACAAAGACAAAGTAAAGGTTCTTTTGGCTCAGGCACTTTTCGGAAATCCGGATGTACTGATTCTGGATGAGCCTACCAATGACCTTGATATTGATACGATCTCCTGGTTAGAAGACTTCCTTGCTGATTATGAAAATACAGTAATCGTTGTATCTCACGACCGTCACTTCTTAGATACAGTTTGTACGCACATCGGTGACCTTGATTATTCTAAGCTTAACCTTTACACAGGTAACTACTCTTTCTGGTATCAGGCTTCTCAGCTGGCTACAAGACAGAGAGCGCAGGCAAATAAGAAAGCTGAAGAGAAGAAAAAAGAACTTCAGGACTTCATCGCAAGGTTCAGTTCGAACGTTGCTAAGGCTAAACAGGCTACAGCAAGAAAGAAAATGATCGACAAACTAAATATTGACGATATTAAGCCATCTTCAAGAAGATATCCGGCTATTATTTTCGAAATGGAAAGAGAAGCAGGAGATCAGATTTTAGATGTAAAAGGTCTTGAGAAGACTAAAGATGGAGAATTATTGTTCTCTAACATCGACTTAAATCTTAAAAAAGGAGATAAAGTAGCGGTACTTTCTAAAAACTCACTTGCCATTACAGAATTTTTTGAAATTCTGGCAGGAAATGTTGAACCAGACAAAGGAACAGTTGCTTGGGGAGTTACAACAAACCAATCTCATATGCCTTTGGATAACACTAATTTCTTTCAGGAGGATTTAAGCCTGGTGGACTGGCTGAGACAATTCACCAAAAATGATGAAGAGCGCCATGAAGAATTCGTAAGAGGATTCCTGGGAAGAATGCTTTTCTCTGGTGATGAGGCTTTAAAATCTTGTAAAGTGCTTTCAGGAGGTGAAAAAATGAGATGTATGTTCAGCAGAATGATGCTTCAGAAAGCAAATGTACTTTTACTGGATGAACCGACCAACCACTTAGATCTTGAGAGTATCACAACATTGAACAACTCTTTATCCAACTTTAAAGGTAATCTTTTGTTAGCATCTCATGACCACGAAATGCTTTCAACGGTTTGTAACAGAATCATTGAACTGACTCCTACAGGAATCATCGACAGAGAAATGACTTATGACGAATATCTTGCTGATAAAAAGGTAAAAGAATTAAGAGAAAAAATGTATTCTTAATCTTATAACAGCATTAAAAAATATATAAAAATACCTCAAAGCAAAGCTTTGAGGTATTTTCGTTTAAACAATAAATAAAATAATTATTTTGTCAGTTTTGAAGTGGGAAGACTTACCGTCCCCGGATCTTTCCACAATCCGTCTTTCTCTGCTTTCTTTTTGATTGCAAGCGCTCTCTTTTCACTGTCAGGGTGAGAATTAAACATCTTCTCAAAATTGGTCTGCGTACTTCCTTCTGAAAGTAATGCCAGTTTTTTGAAAGCTGTATAAGCTCCTACAACATCATACTTATTCGTCTTCATGAAATCGTATGAGTAGGTATCTGCTTCAGATTCCTGTTTTTTGCTGTGAGAGGCATCTAAAAATGCATTGGCCATTTTTCCGATCTGGCTTTCATTAAGGGCTGCTACTGCGCCCGAAGCTGATGATGCGGCATCTAATGCGGCGGCCTTCAGGTATGCAGATTTCATGGCATCTTTTGTATCCTGATTTTTTACGTGACCGATTTCGTTCCCGATTACAGCCAGTAATTCACTGTCAGTCATGATGTCCATCAGGGAAGAAAATACTCTCACACTACCGTCTGCACAAGCAAAAGCATTGATATCTTTTACTTTGTACACTTTGTAATTCAGGTTAAGGCCATCTTGTGATTTGTGTTTTCCAAACAATTTATTCAATCTCACGGTATATGGATCTTTTGCTCCCGCCACAGGATTATTCTTATCCATCCATTCTACTGATTCTTTGGATAATTTGATGGCATCTTCGTTGGTAAATGTCAGGGCTTTTGCACCATTAGAAACGATTCCAGCTGCTTTTCCCAGATTAATTTTTTGAGCATTGATCGTATGCATTGCGCCCAGAAATAAAAGGCACACAGTCATTTTTTTCATAGTCATTTAAATTTGGAGCACGAAGATAATTATTTTTTAACAATTATAAAGCTCAAACTTCATTCCTGATCGTTTCACAATGCTATTTTTTTCCCTATTTTTGTGAAATGAGTCAAAAATGGATTTATAAGCCTGAACCCGATGAGGAAGTTGTGGACAGACTAAGTTCGTCACTTGGTTTTGGTACTTTTGAATCTAAGCTCCTCGTTCTGCGGGGAATTGACAATTATCAAAAGGCCAGAGAATTTTTTAAACCGAACCTTAACGATATTCATAACCCGTTCTTAATGGCGGATATGCAAAAGGCTGTTGAGCGCATTGCTACTGCAATTGAAAACGGAGAAAAAATATTGGTATATGGCGATTATGATGTAGACGGAACCACAGCTGTAGCCCTGATGTACCTTTATCTCAGCAAAATTGTTGAGAAAAAATACCTGGATTACTATATTCCGGACAGAAATTCTGAAGGATATGGAATTTCTACAGAAGGAATTGATTTTGCGAAAGAAAATGGTTTCTCATTAATCATTGCCCTCGATTGTGGAATAAAGGCACTTGATATGATAAGCTATGCCTCTGGTTTAGGGATAGACTTTATTATTTGTGACCATCACCTTCCGGGTGAAGAAATTCCTAACGCAGCTGCTGTTCTTGATCCTAAAAGAACCGACTGCCGATATCCTTTCAAGGAACTTTCCGGATGTGGTGTAGGCTTTAAGCTTTGCCAGGGATTAAATACCATTTATAAAATTCCGGAAGCCGAATTATTTGAACTTACGGACCTTCTTGCTATTTCCATAGCAGCCGACATCGTTTCAATGACCGGAGAAAACAGGGTTTTAGCCAAAATGGGGTTAAAAATCCTGAGGAAAACAAGAAATATGGGATTAAGACTATTAATTCCTGAGGATAAACTTTCCCATTTTGAAATTTCCAATATTGTTTTTGAAATTGCTCCTAAAATTAATGCAGCCGGAAGAATATCTCATGGTAAAGCCGCGGTAGAATTAATGGTTTCCGACAATTTAAAGCATGCCAACCAGATTGTGAATGATATCATGAACCTCAACGATGAGAGGCGTGAACTGGATATGAATTCTACGCTGTCTGCCTTGAATCAAATTATAGAATCCCAGCAGGAAACAAAGCATACTACCATCGTTTATCATCCTGAATGGAATAAAGGAGTAATCGGTATTGTTGCCTCACGGCTTATTGAGACCTATTACAAACCTACCCTTGTATTTACTGACGGTAACAATGGGGAAATGGTAGCTTCTGCAAGATCTGTTTCTGATTTTGACGTTCATGAAGCTCTTGATATGTGTTCTGAATATTTCCTTAAATTCGGAGGGCACCACGCCGCTGCCGGACTTTCTATGGAGAAAGATAAGTTTGCTGCATTCAAAGAGAAATTTGAAAGAATTGTTTCTGAAAAAATTCAGGAGCACCAGAAAGAGCCTTCTATTTCGATTGATACGGAAATTAAAATTGATGAAATCAACAGAGAATTTATCAATTTTCACAGAAAACTCGCTCCGTTTGGCCCTCATAATATGAAACCTATTTTTACATTGACAAACCAGAAGCTGTCTGGCTATGTAAAAACGATGGGAAAAGATAACAACCATCTTAAGTTTTATATTAAACAAGAATCTACCGGTAGGAATATTGAATGTGTCGGTTTTAAACTCGGGCAGTTTGTTGATGATTTTAAAACTAAAAGTTTCGATCTGGCATTCACATTGGAAGAAAATCACTGGAAAGGCAATGTAACCCATTATCTTAATATCAAAGATGTAAAGTTCAGAGAATAATTACTGTTTTACCTTATCTGTTGCTTATCATCTCTTACTTTGACAAATGAAAAAAATCGGTTTATTTTTTGGATCTTTTAACCCTATTCATATCGGGCATCTTATTTTAGCTAATTATATTCTGGAAAATTCAGACATGGATGAGCTTTGGTTTGTAGTGAGTCCGCAAAATCCGTTTAAAGATAAAAAATCATTGCTGAATGACCACAACAGACTGGATATGGTTCAGCTTGCTGTAAAAAACTATCCGAATATGAGAGCTTCCAATGTAGAGTTTTCACTTCCGAAGCCCAGCTACACGATTGATACTCTTACCTATCTTCATGAAAAGTATCCCGAATATTCTTTCAGTTTGATTATGGGAGAAGATAATCTGGATAGCCTTCATAAATGGAAAAACGCTGATATACTGATCAAAAACCATCATATTATTGTGTACCCCAGAGTGTTTGACGGAGCAAAAAAGGATTCTGAATATCTGAGGCACGATAATATTTCTTTGGTAAAGGCGCCAATAATAGAACTTTCCGCCACTGAGATCCGCAATATGATTAAAGAGGGTAAGAATGTAAGGCCTATGCTGCCACCCGAAGTTTTTGAATATTTGGACGGAAGCAGTTTTTATAAGTAATTTTGCAAACCAGAAATCAGAGGTTAGAAGTTTGATAAAACTCTTACTTACAGCACTCAAATTATACGTAAAGAAATGAACTTCATCGAAAAATTTTTCAACAAATATTCCCAGGACAAAATCATTAAGTGGTTTAAACAGATTTGTCTTGCAGAGGCCATTTCATGTATTTTACTGTATTGTGTAGCTATGATCTGGATTCGATATGATGAAAATCTGTATTCTATTATTTTCATTAGTGTAGTGGGAAGTTTACACGGCTTATTCTTTACACTTTATCTTTTATTATGTCTTCCTGCAAGAAAAATTTACAACTGGGATGATGAAGATTTTGTTTTTGCTTTATTAGCAGCATTTTTCCCTTTTGCTACGGTTTGGGTCGATAAAAAACTGGCTCAATTCGACAGAGAATAATCACTTTTTTAATAAAATCTGAATTTTTGCTGTAACAAAATTGTTGTTACAGTTGTCTTATTATACAGAAAGGTCAGGCAAACCATATTTTTCATTTAATTTTTATTCATTGTAAATCAATTAATTATATAAAAGTAAAAATATTTTTCAGTACTTTGTATTGCATAATACTAAATTAATTATATATCTTTGTAATGTTAAATAACTAATCATACAAGCTATTAACAATTAAAAAATAATCATCATGAAAACTCAAATCCTTATAGCAGCTTTATTTTTCGGCGGATTGATAACTGCACAGCAAAAAAAGACAGTCTGAAAGTAAATGCTATTGATGCGGTGAATATCAAGAAACAGGTTTTCAAAAAGCAGGGCGATCGATTAGTTTATGATGTGGCATCTTCTCCTATTGCAAAGGGAACCAATACTTTTAATCTTTTAAAGCAAACTCCCATGATTTCCAGTATTGACGGAAAAACATTAAAGATTCTGGGAAAGTCTGATGCCATTATTTATATCAACAATAAAAAAACCAATATGGATTCTGAAGCATTGATAGAAATGCTGAAGTCAACTCCCTCAGAAGATATCCAGAAAATTGAAGTGATTACTGTTCCGGGAAGTGAATTTCAGGTAGAATCTAAGGAAGGAGTTATCAATATTGTCATGAAAAAGAATAAAAACAACGGCTATAACGGAACCTTGAAAATGCAGAATGAACAGGCTTATTACAATAATCCTAATGCAGGAGCATCATTTAATTTCAGACAGGGAAAATGGTCGGGGAATTCAAATTTCAGAACGGGAAGCTGGACAGAAAGACAAAAATACTCTTTATCCAACGGAGACTCAACCTTCAGAAATGAGTCTTATGGTTTTAATGATGATCCTAATAAAAACTTCAGTGGCGGATTCAATATCGACTATGAGATTAATAGGAGACAAAGCTTAGGATTTTCGTATAACATGAGATACAACAAAAGTTTCAATTCGGTACTTGATATCACCAACTGGCAAAATGGTGTTTTAAAAAACAGAACGGTTAATAACGAAGATGCACAGACAAGAAATCATTCTTTTAATCTCAATTACGAGCTAAAAACAGATTCTCTGGGTAGTAAACTTACTTCGAATGTCTCTTATTTATGGTTTAACCGGGATAAAGTAAGTTTCAATGAAAGTTTTCCTCTGACGAATGATACGATCAATAAATACGGGGCACTTCACCAATCAGTTCCACAAATTATCAACAACTATGCAGCCAATATCGACTATCTTAAAAAAACTGCCAAAGGAGCGACCTGGTTAATGGGAATCAGCTACAACCGTACCAATACAGATAATGATACAAGACAGGATAAACTTTTAAAAGGTGAATTTGTCATCGACCCCAACCAAACCAACCACTTTATTTACAAGGAAAACATATTGGGAATCTACCTCAACTATGAAAGAAAACTGACGGAAAAATTATCCGGAAAAATAGGAGCACGTTACGAAATGACCAGAAGTACGGGAGATATCGTAGACAAAACAGGATTTGAGAGAAACTACAATAACCTGCTACCCTACCTGAATCTAAACTACACCATCAATTCTGACCACAACCTCAGCTATACTTTTTCCAGCAGAATCAGAAGACCTCGATTTTGGGAACTTAATCCTTCCAGAACTTATTTTACTCCAACCAATTATACACAGAACAATCCATTTATACTGGCATCCAAATATTATAACCAGGAGCTTAATTACATGTATAAAAATGCATTCTATGCTAATCTTAGTTTTAATATGGTAGAAGATGCTGCTGCCTCTGATATGCTTCCTTTACAGGGAACGGTAACGGCTCCCCAAAAAGATGATGATGGTAAAATCATTTACGATATTAAAGGAAATCCAATCATGCAGACTACCCGATTTCTGAGATACATAAGAACCAATTATGGGAAGAGCAGGGAACTTAGCCTGACCCTAGGTATGAATAAATCCTGGTTCAAAGATATCTGGACAACGAACTACTCTGTAAACCTGTCTTATGTAACCTATAAAGGTGCTGTTCTGAATGATCCTACTTCTATGCCAGCTCCAGGGGAAATTGAGGTGGTGGATCCTTACATCATTGATATTAAGAACTACAATATGTCTGCGACAATCAACAATATTGTCAGGCTTTCTTCTAAAAAAGACTGGTTTTTGGGGGTCAATTACTTTTTCTCCAGCAAAGCAGCTACGGAAGCAGGAACAGTAGGGGTAAGACAAAGCTTCGATCTTAACCTGAAAAAAATTGCGGGTGACTGGACTATCATGGCGGAAGTGAGCGACTTATTTAATCAAAGCTACTACAGGGTCAACGGAATACAGCCAGATGGAAAATACAATAACATCACCAACTTCAGCTATCCGAGACTGATAAGTATAGGAGTTACCTATAATTTCGGGAACCAGAAACTAAAAAAGCAAGGGAAATGAAATCAGCCAATGATGCTGTAAAATCAAGAACCTAATATCATAAAACTATATCATTCAACCACTCTTAAAAAAAAACAAACATGAAACGTATCCTTTTGTCAATGGCTGTCATCTTCGGAACCTTTGCATTAGCTCAGGAAAAGAAATCCGACACGGCAAAAACAAAAAATATAGAAGGAATTACCCTCACTAAACAGGTATTCAAGAAACAAAGCGACCGTTTTGTATATGATGTTGCTGCATCGCCTGTTGCTAAGGGAAATACTACTTTTGACCTCCTTAAACAAACTCCTTTGTTATCTTCAACAGATGACAAAACATTAAAGATTGCAGGAAAAAATAATGCCCTCATCTATATCAACGGCAGAAAAACAAATATGGATGCAGAATCTCTGGTTCAGTTCCTCAAAAATACACCTGCTGAAAACATTCAGAAAATTGAAGTTATTACAGTTCCCGGCAGTGAATATCAGGTAGAATCTTCAGACGGAATCATCAATATCGTATTAAAGAAAAAGATGAGTGACGGACTTAACGGAAATATGAGGTTTTCAAACACACAAAGTAAATACAATGCCAGCCAGGCAAGCTTCTCTGCCAATTACAGAAAAGATAAACTGGCCATCAGCGCCAACCTTAATGGTGGTGAAAATATTCAGGCACAAAGATATGTATTGAGAAACGGAACTGCAGATACTTCCAATGAATCTGTAGGAGACATCGATGATCCAAACAAAAACATAGGTGGCTACCTCAACATTGATTACCAATTGACAGATAAAAGTAACCTTGCTCTTTCCTGGAATACATGGGCCAATAAAAGCTACAACTCAACTGTAAGCTTATTCAATACCATAAAAAACGGCAACAACACGGTTTATACCTGGTCAAAAAATAAAGAAGATGCCAGAACATACAATAATTCTCTGAACTTAAACTATGAATTAAAAACGGATTCTCTGGGGAGTAAATTGAATGTGAATGCCGCTTACCTGAATTATAAAAGATTTCAGTTTACCGACAACAGGACGTATGCCTCAAATAGTAATGGAGACATTAAAGATATGACCACTCAGGTATTCCAGGACCTTCCTCAGATTATTAATAACTTCTCAGGGATGGTTGATTATATCCAGAAATTTAAAAATGACCTGACCATTTCTGTAGGAGGAAATTATAACAGGACAAAAACTGATAACGATTCTAAAAACATAACTTACTTTTATGACCCGGCAAAAAACCCTGATCCAAAACCAAATCACTTTATTTATGACGAAAATATCTATGGATTGTATGTAACGGCAGAAAAGAAATTTTCTGATAAATTTTCCGGAAAAATTGGTGCCAGATATGAGATCACAAACAGCCTGGGAACTTCTGACAATGCAGCCACTGAAGATCTGAAAAGAATTGAAAGAAATTATAATAACTTTCTTCCTTACCTGAGTTTCAACTACGCAATTAATGAAAAAAACAATATCTCCTATTCCTTCTCCAGCAGAATGAGAAGACCGAGCTTCTGGGAAATCAACCCGGTAAAAAACATCCTTACAGATTATAATTATACACAGAATAACCCTTTTGTAAAAGCCTCTTCTACCTACAATCAGGAACTTACCTATATGTATAAAAATTCATATTTCCTGATTTTAAACCATTCTTATTTTAAGGATGCTATTACCCAGGTACCGTTGCAGGGCTATCCTGTATCTCCGGATGGAACCGTTGGATCAAACCCTGTATTGAGATACATCAGAACCAATTTCGGAGACAGACAGGAAATGTCTGCCATGTTTGGAATTCAAAAGTCATTCTTCAAACAATACTGGACCACCAACTTTAATATCGGACTTCAGCATAACATCAACAACGGAAGCCTGGATACCGATCCTACAACAGGAGATCGATTTAAAAATAAAGATGGCCAGTTTATTGTATATACTAATAATATAAAATCTACGAGTCTTTTGATCCAGACCAATAATACCATCCGTCTTGATAAAAAGAAAACGTGGTTCCTGGGAATTAATTATTTCTATATAGATAAGCAACAAATTGAGCTCGGTCAATTAAAAAGCCTGATGAGTTTAGACCTTAGTATAAAGAAAACCTGGAATGACTGGACTTTCGCAGTGAATCTTAATGATATTTTAAGAACAAATATTGTTAAGATCGAAGATTACCAGGCCAATGGAAACTACAATTATGTACACCAAAACCAGTACCCAAGGAACATCATGGTAAGCCTTACCTACAACTTTGGAAATCAGAAGGTGAAAAAGGTAAGAGACATTGAAGGGGCATCAGACTCTATTAAAAGCAGAACAAGATAGAAATTATCTTTCTTCATATTTAAATCAATTATTTTGTACACAAACCCGTTGAGATCTCAACGGGTTTTTTATCTTTAATGGTATGAAAAAAAGGTTGATCGGAACACTTTTATTGACCACCTTATTTCTTCTTTTAATAAACTGCAAAGACAAAAAGATTAGTTTTGATAATAAGGTCGGTTTTGATAAAGAAGAAAACATTTCATATGGCCCACATTCCGGACAAACCATGGATCTTTATATTCCTCATAAAAAAATCACCGAAAACACAAAGGCTTTTATCATGATCCATGGAGGTGGCTGGCGTGCCGGAAATAAATCACAGCTGACATTCTTTGCCTTATCATTGATGAAGCAGTTTCCCGGTCACATTTTTGTTAATATGAATTACCGGCTTGCTTCTGAAACTGAATATGCCTTGCCCAATCAGACAGACGATATCGGCCATGTGGTTTCTTTTTTGGAGAACAAACTTCATTACTCTCCTCAACTGATCCTATTGGGAAACAGTGCCGGCGGCCATTTATCCATGTTATACGCTTACAAGTGTGACCTTTTGAAAAAAGTTAAAGCAGTTATCAATATTGTCGGACCGGCAGATCTTTCCGATTCCGGTTTTAAAAATTATCAGGAATACTCCTTTGTAGAAAGACAGCTTGTAGATCCTCATTTTCCAAAAGCCGGAATTTCAGATATCGATGTGGCCAGTCCTGTATACTGGATTACAAAAGAATCACCTCCTACTCTATCTTATTACGGAAAGAACGATCGGGTCATTCCATCCCGCCAGGGAAAAATACTCGATTCTGTTTTGTCCAGAAATAATGTACTGCATGAGTTTTATGAATTCAATGGCGGCCATCTGGATTGGGACAAATCACCAAACGATGTTGTTCTCATCGATGGTATAAAATCATTTCTACAAAAGGCTGATAATAAATAACACCCCTGATAGCTCAAAGTGTGTTTATAAAAGAATTATTTATTCTGATCTAAAAACCTCTGTTCTTTCCGACATTCCATTGGCATTAAAGGCTTCAATCTGAAAATAATAAGCATCTGCTCTGTCAGCACCCGTAAAGAAATACTCATTCTTTCCGTATACCATGATGCTGCCATATAATTTATCCGGTGATTTCCCCCAATAGATAACGTATCCGTCTGCTTCAGTATTTTGTTGCCATTTCATCCATATACTTCTTCTTTCACCATATTTTTTAGGATCGGCTCTTAACGGAACAAAGCCTTCAACCTTCTTAGGTTGTTCTCCTGCTCCCTTTCCAAATACCCTGAAGCCGCTTAAGGCAAATTTTCCGGTAGGCATTTTCAGATTTTCCATCTTAAGAAATCTTGCGGAGGCTGGCTTTTCCAGTTCGATATAATCATGCGGAACATCTTTGGTATTTTTACTTTTATCTACTAAGACTTTCCATTTTTTACCGTCATCAAATCCGTAGATTTTGTACTGATGCATTTTTCCTGAAGTTTTCCCCATAAACTCAGCATCCTGATCTGCATAGTTGATCTGAATGGCATTGATCGTTGAAGTCTCCCCAAGATCAGTCTGGAACCATTCTCCGGTGTTTCCGGTTTTTGCGCTCCAGTAAGTTTTAATATCTTCATCTACTGCAAAATTGGGCTGGTAACTTCCCAATGTAGAAGAAACCTGCACGGGTTTGTTATAGTTCAGTAACATCCATCCGGCAAAAAGTCCTTTGCTAAAATCCTTTCCTTGTGCATATTGGGGAAGGTAGGTAGGATAATCTCCATACGCTGTGTTGCAATACATTATGTCATCTTTATCAAAACCAGCCGGCCAGATTCCAAGTCTTCTTTCAAAATTATTTTTGGTGGAAATAAAAATAGTGGAAACGTGCCACCAGTTTTTAAAGTTATCCTCAAAAGTAGCACCGTGCCCTGCTCCTCTGGCAAAACCTCCCGGTTTGTATGAAAAAGGGTTGTGCTGCTGATATTCGAAGCCTTCCAAAGGACTTTTACTCACATATACTCCATCCGAATACCCACTGAATTCCGTGGCTGGAGCTCCGTACTGCATATAATATTTTCCGTTATGCTTTGTCATCCATGCTCCTTCTACAAAAGGCTGCAGAAAAACATTATCATTGTACTCCCCAAATCTTTCCCAACCATGGTCTTCCGGTTTTAATCTGAGGATAGGCTTTACAAAACCTTCTGACTGAAGAGTCTTTACTTTGACTTCAGTTCCCAATAGCGGCCATTCATTGCTGGATCCCCAATAGAGATAAAGTTTATTTTTATCTTCATCATAATGGAACGCCGGATCCCAGGCACCTACTTTTAAGGTATCCACGGCAATTTTCCAATCGTCTTTAGTAGGATTTGTACTTTTCCAGATCGGGAAATCCTGCTCCCATGTTGAACCGAAAACATACAATGTATCTTTCATGGCCCAGACAGCCGGAGCATTAAGATCGTGAATATATTTATTATCTCTTAGAAATTTTCTTTTGACAAATTTCCAGTCCAGCATATCATCACTATACCAATATCCCTCCTGGTTGGTGGAGAAAAGGAAAAGTTTATTTTTAAAATTAACAATTACCGGATCTGCTGTAGCACGATGTTTTCCTTGTTTCGAAAAGGCTTCAAACGGCGTATAGCCATAATCAATATTGATGGGATTACAGAATGTCTTCTGCTGGGCACCTATTACAATTCCAAGGAAAATAGCTATTGACAGAAAGTATTGTCTCATTTTTAGATTTTAAAGATTAAGGCAAAGTTAGCTAACTTTTTTGGGTTTTCTCCAGATAAAGCCATCCAGAAGATAATGAGTAAACTGCGGAACAGTCAGCAAAGGAATCAAAAATGCCAATAGATTTTCGGAAATATATAAGTTTAGTGAGAAATGTTCATTCCACACCAATGTTTCCCATAGGAATTCTTCGAGTAATGCAAATAACAGGATAATTCCGATGAATATGAATATCCCGGAAGCAGACCTCAGCGCAGGCAACCAGAAAAGTGAGCAGTCTTTCTGTTTAATTTCACGGATATAAATCAATGCGATATAGGGAATACCATGGGAAACTACATTCAGAAGAGTGAAAAGGAGATCATTATTAAAGTAAACAATCCCGAAATACCATGAAAAGTAGGTTCCGGCAATAAGGGTAATTTTAGGAATATTAATATTTCTTGTTTTTACTCCTTCCATTATTATTTTTATGATCCAGACGACCAGTATCAAGATATATAGACCAGTGACTACACCAAGATAGTCAGGTAACTTTTTGAACCAGTCAAATTCGCTGTTCACAAACCAAGTAAAAGAACGTGGCGTTTTAAACCAATACAACATGGGAAAAATTGTAGCAGCATATACGGCTATTTCATCTGTTTTTTTACTCCAGTTACCAGGTTCAAATCTCGCATATACTCTTACGAAACCATATTGCTGCCGAATAAAATGAAATACAGCAATGAAGGCAAGCACAGACCAGAATACCAAATCTCCGAACTGAAATAAAAGGATACCCAATCCCAGACTTAGAAGAGGAATACCATAATACAACAGTTTTCTTTTCTGTACTTCTGCTTTTACAAAATAGGTCTTAAATAAAGTGGAATATACATGAGCTACATCCACAAAAACTATCAGCAACAGCCAAGTGTAAAAAGAATACGTTTTTTCAAGCTCGTGAATCTGCTTCTGAAAAAGAAAAATAATCAACAGGACAAGAAATGGTGGGGATAGAATAAACCACCAATCAGTTTTTGCATTATGTATCCAGGGTTGTTTCATATTCTTTATCAATAAGTTTTACAACATCTCTTTTGCCGTTCGTATTCCCTGATAAAAAGCTTCTTCAAAAATAGAGATTCCTGAAAGATCGGAATGGGCAAAAAATACTTTACCGTCCATCCGTTCTTTAGCTGCTTGAGCTTCTTCTCCAAAGATCTGATTGGGAACAGGCGAAATCATAGCATGTCCTATTTTGTGAAATTGCATTTCCAGAATAAAATCTTCTATCAATGGATGCGCTTTCTTTAAGTCATTTAAAACTAAAGTTTTCATATCATCCTCCCTCATAGAATATAAGTGTTTACGGGCTTTTTTACAGTTATCAGTTGAAAAGCTTTTGTAATACGTAATCACTTTTTCACCGGTAATCTGATTGATATTTTGATGCTGATCATAAATATAACCTAATCCTGACGATCCATATATCACATTGTCCCATGCCAGCTCTTCATCTCCTCCAAATTCATTTTTGAGAGTAATGGTTGTCAGCAGCCATGGAACATATTGGAAGGACTCTGCTTTTTTGTGATTAAATATTCTTTCGTTGACAAATTGAGGAGTCGCAAACAGTACTTTTTCAGCAATAATTTTTTTTGTCTTCTGTTGAACACTATCAAAACATTGTACTTCTACCTTATCATCTATTTTAATATCAAAAACCAAATGCCCGGAAAGACTTTTCCCCTCAGCATATTTTGATAAATGTTTTGTCAGTCTTGCATTACCTTCCGGCCACGTAAATACTTTGTCTTTATAAATTTTGCTCCAGTTGTTCTTTCTTCCGGCAAAATAATGAATACCTGCCCAGGCAGAAACATAATCTATTCCCAATCCGTAATCATCTCTGCAGGAATAATCCAGCAACCAGAGAAGTTCTTCGGACTGATATTTATTTTCCTTCAGCCAGTCTTTAAAAAAGATTTTTTCCAGCTGTACCACCTCATCTCCTCTACTAGAATCATGAACAGGAATAGCAAACCAATATTTTCCGAGGTGATCTTTTTTTTGTTTAAAATTTTCCATCGTTTTAAAGAAACGCTCCATTTCCTTTTGTGTCGCCGATGAGATTCCTTTTTGAGGGACAATATCATTCTGCCAGGAATTTCTGAAAAACAATCTTTCCTGCTGTGGGAAGGTCATCTGATATTCATCCAGTATTGGTTCTCCGTTTTCATCATCGCCATAATATATCCCGCATTCTTTTAAAAAGTCAATAATCTCTTCATTTTCTTTATTGGGTAATGGAAGATAATGGGCTCCTAAGGGAAATTTTGAATATTTATTTTGTCCGTTTGATGAGTTTCCACCCAAATGATTTTCCATTTCCAACAGAAGAAAATCAGTTTCAAGATGCTGATGGAAAAATCTGGATGCCGCTAGTCCCGAAATACCACCACCCACGATAAGATATTTTTTGTGGATAACTTCTGAAACTTGTGGAAAATCTTTAGCCCACAAGCGATGACCAAGAACATGGCTGGTTCCTGTAATGGTAAGCATTATGGATTTTATCTTCTTCCCACAATATTGCAGAAAAGGAAGCATCAGAGTTCCCAATGCTATTGTTGTAAGAAAGTCTTTCCTACTGAACTTTTCCCCACTCTTCATCAAAATAGCGTACTAGTATCTGATTATCCAGACGATTCACTTCCACTCCAGAAGCTTTCATATCTTTACTAAAATAAGATAGCTGAGAAAAATTATAGTCATAATATTTAAGGTTGGAAAGTCTTCTGTAAATCTTATTATTAACAGGTTCAAAGGAAGCCATAGAAAAACCCCATTCTCCAAATGATGGCACATAGGTGTGATACGCCGAGGTAAAAGGATAAATCTGATTTATAGTTTTTTCAATACACCAGAAAGACTTTGCAGCAAAATAAGGTGAAGTTGTCTGAACTACAATTTTAGTTTCCGGAGTCGTCAGCCTTTCAAGCTCTTTATAAAACTGAAGTGAATAGAGTTTTCCTAAACTGTAGTTGGAAGGATCTGGGAAGTCTATGATAATGACATCGAATTTCTTTTTATTTTCCTTAACCCAAATATAGGCGTCTTTGTTGATGATCTCAACTTTAGGATTAGAAAAAGAATTTTGATTCAACTTTCTCATGGTCTCATTGTCTTTGAAAAATCTGGTCATATCAACATCAAGGTCAACAAGACTTATCTTTTTAACATCTTTATATTTGAGGATTTCACGAACAGCAAAACCATCTCCTCCACCTAATACCAGGATTTGATCGATATTTTTAGCCATAGACATGACAGGATGCACCAAAGCTTCATGATAGCGATATTCATCTGTGGAGGAAAACTGTAGATTATTATTCAAATACAATCGGAATTCTCGATTGTTCCTGGTTAAAACAATTCGTTGATAAGGTGAGCTTTTGGTAAAAACTACATTTTCCCCGTATAGTTTCTCCTCTGAATAAGACAGAATCTTATCCGAAAAAAGAAAAAGAGCTAGAAGAAAAATGAAAGCAGCAATAGCCTTTACTTTTAAAGAAATAGGTTTTGAGAGTTCTTTTTTAAGATAAAAACAGAGAAATATGGCTATGGAAATATTAATCAGCCCAAAGAACAGTGGTGTTTTTACAATCCCCAGATTAGGAATCAAAACCAACGGAAATAATATGGACGCAAGAAGTGCCCCGATATAATCAAATGCAAAAACATTTGAAACCAGATCTTTGAAGCCAATCCTATCTTTTAGAATATTCATCAGCAATGGAATCTCCACACCTACCAAACATCCTGTAAAGAAAACAAAAAGATAGAGAACAGCCTCAAAATGGGCCATTGCATTGAATAAAATGAATAGCACTACTGAGCTTATACCTCCTACAATTCCCACCAGAATTTCGATCTCAACAAATTTATCAATAAGATTTCCTTTTATAAATTTGGCAAGATAAGAACCTACGCCCATTGAAAACAGGTAAACCCCGATGATGAAAGAAAACTGTTTAACTGAGTCTCCCAATAGATAGCTCGCCAGCGCACCTGCCACCAACTCATAAATCAACCCGCAAGTAGCTATAACAAATACCGAAAACAATAAAAGCAGCTCAAAAGGGATTCTCCTTTTATCCATGAATTGCAGCGCTTATGATCATTGAAATTCCAATAATAAATGCTCCAAAGACAATTGCCAATGCTATATTTTTATTCTGGGCAATTTCATGCCATGTCTTCTCTGGTGTTAACCTTTCAATAGTGAAATAACAAATCAGCAAAATGGCGATTCCCAAAAATGAATAAAGAATCGAGTTAATTATAGGTAATACATTAATATTGTCCATAGTTTGTTTTTATATTTTTATTTGTGATAAAATCTGTAATATCCAGTTCTGGAATGGCTTTTTGTAGTACCATCCCGATAGCTTTCCGTTTTGATACAATCACAGAACTGATTTCCTGAAAATGTGAGATAGATAAACCAGATGAGAAAAGCTCCTCCCATAATAAACAGTTTCCAATTGTTTTTAATGTAATCAAGTATCTTTTCCATAGTCTATGTAGAGGGATAAGGTGAATTGGAACTATTTTTCCATTTGCTGGTTTCAAAAATATGCTGTCCCACATAGCTTAGAACAGTGAATACAATTAAACATGCCAGAACAATTCCAAAATTCCAGAAAGATACCGGCAACCAAGTCGCTTTGATACTTACTGAAGCATGTTCTTCATATTTTCCCGGATAGCCATAATCCGGAACCATATTGATCAGAATAGAATCAAGTTTTTTAACTTCCTGCAAGTTATTCTGTATACCTGTTCTTGTCTGTATTTCTTTTCTAAAGCATCCTTTTCCGGATAGGTAACAATTGTTTTATCTTTATCATTTTGTAAAAAGTAAGTCCCGGTTTCATTCTGGATTACTGAAAAATTTCCATTTTGTGGGCGATAACCGGATTTAAAAGGGTCTATGATTCCTCCTTCTTTTTCTGCAGAAACCAGAAAGTGATAATTTCCCGGGGGCACGCCACAAATATTAAAGGTTTCATTTTGGCTTCCTTCCGTCCAACTTTCACCATCTTCAAAACCTGAATATTTCTCAATATCTTTAGAGGCATATGTTACTTCGTTAGTTTTCTCATTGACAAGGCTTATAATTACACTTGCCCACGAGTTATCCACTGCTGAAAAAGTATTTATCTTTAGTGGAGCCGATCCACCTGAAAGATTAAAACTTTTGCTTACCATCTCTTTATCATTAACATCAACAAAGTTAATCGTCTCTTCAAAAATAGTATGATTACTTCTTGATGTCACTACATATAATTGTAATAAGCATATCAGAAGTGCTGTAATACTCATAATATTGATACATTGTCTTACATTATAAGGAAACGGCTGAACGATTCCCACTCCGGAACGGTATGGCAAAGCTTTTACATCAAAGGCCTTTTTGATCTCAGTTCTGGAAATATGATTTCCTTTGAAATATTGGGCTATATTCCCGGACTGTTCTATGGAAATCATTTCTGTACCGTTCACGTATTCTTTATATGTTGTAAGACCAAACTCAATTTTATCTTCAAAAAATCCGGTTGCTGCATAAGTAGTGCATGGAGTTGTTTCATACCATCTGTATTTTCTGCCTTCAAATTCAGCATGGAATTTAGATTCTTTGAAAGCAGTATCGAGTTGGTGAAGGAAAACCCAATGTCCGTCACTCTCACTAAGAAAGGCATCATTTCCATCTTTATCTTTTAATACATATTCTCTCCAAAAAGTATCTGAACCATATTTTTTGATGACAATACTGATTACCCAGTATTCAGTACCAAAAATTTCACCTTTGTCTCCAATTTCAAGAGCAACGTTTTCCACAGGTTTTTTAATATGTTTTTTCGGTGTAGACTTTCCTACTTCAATAAGGTTCTCACAATAACTACAAACAAATTCTTTAACCTCAAAATCAATGGCAAGATCATTATTGTTTGTATGACAAACGGGGCAAATATGATCCATACTTATCGATTAATTTTATGTTCCTGGATAGTAATTGCCTTGAAGTATTTTATTACGTCATCAGCAATCCGTTCAACTTTTGATGTGTTATCCTGAGTATAATTGCACAGAAAAACGTCAAAAGTCAGTTGTTTATATTCCGGCCATGTGTGAATGCACAGATGAGATTCTTTAAGGCATATGGCAGCCGTGAAACTTTGATTGTCAAAAATATGATTGGTAATTCCTACAATCTCCACGTCTTGAATTTTCAGAATTTCTTTAGTAAATTCCAGAAATTTACTGCAGTCTAATAACAAATCTTCTGACTCTGTTTCCAAAGTCAGAAGAATATGTAAACCTTTACTTGATAATGGTTTCAATTAATTTTTTTCGTAAATATATTATTTTTTTGGCAGAAACACTTCAGCAAGCATACATCTTGCACTTCCGCCTCCGTTTACTTCAATTGTGTTAAGATCTGAATAAATAATTTCGCAGTATTTTTCAACAGCTGCTACCTGTTCCTTCGTTAAGGACTGGTATGCCGTCTGGCTCATTACCAGGAATTTTTCGCCGTCTTTATTCTGAACCTGAAGCATATTTCCTGCAAACTGCTGCATCTGTTCTTCGGAGATTTCTATGATTTCTTTTCCTGAGTTTTTGATGGTTTCAATCACCTTCTCTCTTTCCAACTCATCATCAATACAGTCAAGGCAGATTACGACAAACTTGTCTGCGACACACATCATGACATTGGTGTGATAAATGGGAAGTCTTTCTGCTCCTACTGTCTGAAAAGAATGGAAAACGACCGGTGTAAAATTATATTTTGCACAGAATTCTCTGAATAAATTTTCGTCTAATCTCAGAGAAATTGAACCATATGCTATTTTGTTATCGTGATCGAAGATCATACTTCCCGTACCTTCAAGAAAATGCCCTTGGGTCTCAGGAAAGGACCAATCATCAATTTCAGCGACTTCAAACCCTTGTGCTTTGATGGTTTCAATAATATCATCCCTTCTTTCCACTCTCCTGTTGGAAGCAAACATCGGATATAAAACAACTTTTCCATCTTTGTGAAAGCTCACCCAGTTGTTGGGAAAAATAGAATCCGGAGTATGGGGATCTAATGTGTCTTTTATACTGATCACATTAATCCCTTTACTTCTCAGCTTTCCTACAAAAGTATTGAACTCTGCCAATGCCTTTGACTGAATATCTGAACCTGTCTGTTCAACCTGAAAATAATTATTTTCTGCAGTTTCTGCGTTGTAACCGAATGCTATCGGCTCTATCATTAATACGGTATCTGTTGTTTGCATTTTTATTTAGTTTGAGGGTGCTAGTATTTGAGAGTCTGAGATATGATTTACTATCAATTCTCGTCATCTTTTTTAATTGATGAGAATGAACACCATTTTTCTGACTGACCCGTCATATTTACTAACATTCCTATTATTTGATTATATTGTCTGTGTGAATCATTATATTGCTCTTCATTAATGTGACAGCAAGCATATGCAAATTGGAGCCATGTCTGAGTTTCTCTTGCTTCACCCTCTGAATCTTTTTCTCCAAGCTTCACTTATATTCGCCAAAACTGATCTTGATGATCTCCTGATCTGATCTGTTAAAGAGTATAATTCTACTTTTAAAGTGTATAATTCTACTTTGGGAAAAAATTGAGAGTTTATCAATTTGTTGTGCTGTTTCAAAAGACCTTTGATAGACTTTTAAATCCTGATGAAATTAAATTGTTGACATAATTTATCAGTTAATATTAGACAACTCCTTTCCCCCACTCTAAAACTCTTCGACACTCTAACTCAGCTACTCTCTCACCAGAGGCATTGTGGAACATCTCAGCAATCCTCCCATTTTAGAAATTTCTCTGTACGGGATTTCTTCAACGGTCATTCCCCACTCGTTTCTTAAATGGTTGTTCATTCTTGTAAATGCTTTGTCTGAAACAACTACTTCAGGGGAAATAGAGAAAATATTCGGGAACATTTCAAACATTTCTTCATCATTGATATGGAAACAGTTTTCTTCTCCGAAAATATCAATAATTAATCGGTAATCACTTTCATCAACAAATCCGTTTTTATAGATAATACATTTGTCTTCACCAACAGGATTGAAAGTACAGTCAAGATGAAGAATACCTTCAAAAGGAACTTTGTCATTCTTCTTTAGTTCAAGATCAATGATTCTTTTCTTGGGAAAATATTCTTTTAAAATTTCGATCGCATATTCGTTGGTTCTGGCCGTTTTATAGTTTCTGTAGTCTTCGCTGAAGCAAGTTCCTATAAAAAGAAAATCGTTCCATACAATGACATCTCCGCCTTCGATATGTGCTGTTTCCGGAAGATTGATAATTTTTCTCCAGGCCACTTTTTCAAAAACACTTTTGTATGCTTCCTGTTCGTCTGCTCTGTCGGCGATCACGTTGGAAATAATCATTTTATCATCAATAACGAAGGCTACATCTCTTGAAAAAACCTGATTGTAATCCTGGATAATACTTGGACGAAGCACTTCAACGTTATATTTTTTTAAAACTGCTTCAAAAGCATTCATCTCATTGATGATATCCGCTTCTTTAGGATAAATGTTGTGTTCGATTGAGTAATATGACTTGGCGTCATAACTTTCCTCTAGCGTGGGAACCGGTCCCAGTGAATTAGGCTGGCCTAGAACTACTGACTTCAGCCTCCCCGTTTCGTTTTTAATGTTTAGTTTCATAAAGATTTATGCAATACTACAAATATAAGTAAAGGTCTCTATCTATAAAACTTTTGGATTATTTTATGTATAAATTTGATGGGTAGCGGGCTTATCTTTTCATATTTTTTAACAAAATCAGTCACCAAAGGTTCCTAACCATCTATAACTAACTATATTTCATCTACGTAAGAATCCCGGATTTGCTGAAAAAGTAAAAACAACTTCCTACATTAGGGATATAATTCTCGAGAAATTATACTTCATAAAACTTTACTATTAACATCAAAAAAAACAAAGTCATGAACAAGAGAAATTATGTGCTGAAAAACGCACAAAAGCTGGGACGAGACCAGCAAAAAACAATCATCGGAGGTGAATTTATGCCTGGAACTAAAAAATGCTGCGAGTGGGATGATGCCACCGGAACATGTTTCCTCTGGATATGCGGCAGATGTAACTGCCCGTAACATGAAGTAAGCCGTTTCATTTATTATAACCCTTCTGAATTATCAAAGAAACACTCCCGAGTGTCGAGAATTCCTCTTGTTTTAACAATGAAGACAAAAAAATATTTTTACACATTTTCACAACTTACTATATTCCAGATGCATAATGATAAATTTTTCGTTTAAATTCAAAATAAATTCATAAATTAGGGATATAATTTTGCAAGATTATAAAATAATTAAACTAAACTATCAACATCAAAACAACAAAATCATGAACAAGAACAATTCTGTGCTAAAACACGCACAAAAATTAGAAAGAGAGCAACAAAAAAAATTAGTAGGCGGAATAGGAATCTCAGCAGGAAAAAGATGCTGTGAATGGGATCCTTCAGGAAAATGCCTTATCTATACCTGTGATAGATGTCAATGCCCATAAAAATATGACAACCTAACAATCTATTAACATCAAAAACAAAAAATCATGAACAAGAACAATCCGACGCTTAAAAATGCACAAAAATTAAGGAGAGAGCAACAAAAATCAATTACAGGAGGAAGCATAAACAGACCCCCTGATTACTGCTGCGAATGGAATGAAGATGGTAGCTGCAGAATCTGGACATGCGGAAACTGTGTTTGCCCATAAAATATTCAACCTGCTTTTTTAAGCAGGTTTTCTTTTATCTTGTCCTTTGTTCTTCTTCTGTCTTCTGAAATTCTTTTACCTGATATACAGAACTTCCAAAATGATAACTCAACGAAATAAATAGTCTACTGCTATCCCACCAATGCGTAAACTTATTATCCATAATCTGCTTATGCCTGAACTCCAGGCTTTGGTCATAAGAATCAAAGATGTTGTTATACCCAATTTTTGTATTAAGCTGATTATCTAACCATGATTTTTGAAGTGACAAGTCTACGGTGTACCGTGGCTTGATCATGTAGAGACTGTTCCCTGATTTTGATTCATAATTTGTGAACAGATTCACTGTATATCCTTTGGGCAAAGTAAAAACCTGGTTTAACCTTATGTCATAATTATAAATATCAAGTGCAAAGACGTCTCCCAGGTAGGGCCTGAATTCTTTATTGTAATATCCCGTAATCTGGGTAGTGAGATTCCACCATTTTGTCAGTTTCAACGGGAAAGTGGTTTCTAAAACAGCAAAATTCCTGTAAGGTAAATTGGTTCCCAGATATTCTAAAACATTTGTTTCGGGATTATAAATAGGATAACGCGTCATTACATCTTTCTCTTTTCCTATACTAAAACTTGTAATCCAGTTTTTATAGCGATAGGTTGCTTTGATCTGGCTGGTGAAAGAAGGTTGCAGATAGGGATTTCCTATCCAGTAGTTCAGAGGGCTAAAATAAAACCTGAACGGATTAAGCTGGGAGAAAATAGGTCTGGTCATTTTTCTGCTGTAAGAAAGGGAAATTTCACTGGATTTACTGAATGTATAATTCGCGCTAAAGGAAGGCAGCCATTCCAAGTAGTTTCGGGTAACAATAGAATCTACACTGACTGCATCAGAAATGCTGTTCGTATTCTCAAGTCTTAACCCTGCATTCATCTGAAGTGCCCCAAACTTTTGTCTATATGCTAAATAACCAGCCAATATTTTCTCTTTATAGGAAAATACATTACTCCTGTCGGGGTCGAATACAAACTGTCCTCCGGCAGATAAAGTATCATATCTGATATTGTTGCTGGTATCTGAATAGCTGTACTTAATTCCCATTTCAATGTCTGCATTTCCTATTTTTTGAGATGCATCCATCTGTGTGGTGTAGATATCTATCTTATTAACGAGGTCAGACTTCCAATATGATAAAAGATCAGATGTAGGTTGATCTCTGTTGATAAAGTCATCTTTCTGTTTGTTTTTAACTGCAAGATAGTTTCCGAGAAAATTAATTGTTAATCCCTTGTTTTGAAAAGAATAATCGGCTGTAATACCATAATTATTCTGTACATAGTCTGAAGGGTTTTCACTTGTAGTATGAAAAACCAATTGAGTTTCATTTTTGTCAGTAGTGTATAATGATCCGGAACGAAGACGATCATTATCCCAAAAATTGCCTCTTACATTGATCCCCAATCTCTTATTATCATTTAATGTGAAATCTGCACCTACCAAAACATTATACACACCGGCATTTTCTTTTTGTTTTGTATTTGTGCGCATCACATCGGTATTTGCTAATCGTTGTAAAGCATTATAACGGTAGTTAGAAATGCCATCATTATAGCTGGTCTGCATCGTAAAAACAGCCTTTGAGATATTATAGGAAAGGTTTAAAGTATTTTCTCTGTAATTGAATTTATTGATATATATATTTCCATTATAATTTCCCTTCCATCCGAGATGGATATTCTTTTTTAATTTAATATCAATGATTCCTTTAAATTCCGCATCATATTTTGAGGAAGGATTGGTATTAACTTCTATTGATTCTACCACCTCAGGTGTTAAAGACCGTAGATAAGCCTGCAGTTCCTGAGTACTCATGACCACAGGTTTACCATCGATAAAAATAGCAGGAGTTACCCTGCCTCCGATAAAAATGCCCTCTTCCTGGTCTACGGTTACTCCCGGCGTTTTTCTCAACACTTCAAGAAGATTTGTTGAAGTCTTAAAGTCTTTATTGCCGGAAACTGCTACGACCGTATTTCCATCACTAAGCTTTATACTCCTCGGAGCAGATTTTATAATAACCTCTGCGATGTTCGCTGTTGAAGACTTTGATTCAGTGAGGGAGTCCGAAGCTTTTTCTTTTACAATCTCCTGTGCCTTTCCAAAAATGGTTAAAAAGAGCAGGAATAAAAGAAACCATAATTTGATCATCATAAACTTTATATTTTATGAAGTCAAAAGTATCGGCCTGGGGTAAGAATGCGGTTTTAAAGTTTAAATTCCGCAGTACTGAATTATAAATTTGAACTCTGGAATTGTTGTTCAACGGGTATTTGCGATTGTTTATATAAAAGAGGGGTTGTATTTTTAATTTTCTTAAATGTTGAGAAAAATGTAGATTTTGAATTAAATCCGACCTCATAGCCAATCTCTTCAATCTTCAGGTACGAACCTCTTTCAATCATTTTGCAGGCTTCATCAATTCTGTATTCATTGATGTAGATGGAAAAACTTTTCTCAAGGTTGTCATTCAATAGTTGAGAAAGCTGATGGGAAGACATACTCATCATAGATGCCAGATCACTTAATTTTAGATTTGGATTTTTATAGAGTTCTTCGGAATGCATGAGCCGCTCCAGTTTTGAAGTAAAATTATTCGCCTGTTCGTCCGGTATTTTTTTATTGGAATACTTATGAGGCTCTCTTGTCGATATCTGCTGATATTTTTTATTGAATAAAATAAGGAAGTTGGCATACAGCACAAAAGAAAAAACCAGACTTCCTCCTGCACAATAGATTTGTACCCAACCTGTAGAGATCAGCTGATAGGTTAAAAAGATAATGACATTACTGAGTAAAACAGGGAAAACAAACTGGTTGTTGTTTTTGTTCTTTTGTCGGGAAGAAATATAAAACTGATAGACCGCCAACACTATAAATACAGACCAGACCGTATAAGTAAATGTACCGAAATAATGATCCCAGGTTACCGGGAAAAACAGATAAAGCAGCCCCACAGCTCCTAAAATAAGGGTTAATAGCCCAAACATCCTCCGACACATTCTTTGATCAAATTCTTCCCGCTGAAAAGAAGACTTAATGTAATAATAGAGAGCCGGGCCTGTAAAAAATAATGCAGATAATCCAAGGTGGGGAATAATTCTCGGTAAGTCAGGATAGAAATAAATACTTACTGAAATCCCAACTCTGATACTTAGCATCAGTAAAAGAAGGCCGAGAAAAAAATCAGGCAGGTATTTTAGTTTTTTAATATACAACAGATAAATCCCCAGCAAAAACCCATTGAAAGCTCCTACTGCACTGAAGAAAAATAACATCTGCTGTCCGAAAGTCATGTTCTATTAATTTTTATTTTTTGTATACAAATGGGCTCACAAAACGCATTAATCTCTGGTCATCATAAAAGATTTACATGTATTTTGTCAATAAGCATCAACTTTTTGATGTCGTATCTGTTGAAAGTAAATTTAATAATTTATTGGATTGAATTTCAGGAATATGTAGGTTTTTTTATAGAAATCTATTGATATTTTTATAGGTTTCCGCTAAAGCCGATGGGCAGGGATTTATTTGTTAAACAGGCTAAAGCCCGTTTCTATTGGATGACAAGGTTTATGGAGCATACGAGGTAAGTGTTTGTATGAATAAGAAATTGATAGTATTTTTTCCCACAGATTCCTCAGATCTTCACAGGTGTTGGTTTGTTTCTTCGGGACCTTTATCAACAGAATACATGACATTAAAAATAAGACTAATATTGTCTATCATTACTCATATCATAGCCCTGATAGGAACGGTTACCCCGCAGCATGCAATGGAGCTTAACAGGCCTTGAACGCCGGGCTGGCACCGGTGCGAGGAGTATGAGTGGATAGCAGGAAACAGCTCCTGAATATTAGAAACAAAAAATCCCAAAGCAAGCCTTGGGATTTTGATATGGTATAAGCAAATATTATCTGCTTGCGATATCGATGTAGTTTCTTTCCTGAGCACCTTGGTACACCTGTCTTGGTCTTCCGATAGGGTCTCCTTTCAGTCTCATTTCTTTCCACTGAGAGATCCATCCCGGTAGTCTTCCCAAAGCAAACATTACGGTGAACATTTCTGTAGGAATTCCTAATGCTCTGTAGATAATACCAGAGTAGAAGTCTACGTTAGGATATAGTTTTCTTTCTACGAAGTACTCATCTTCAAGTGCTACTCTTTCTAACTGCATGGCAATATCAAGAGCTTTGTCCTGGATACCTAAAGCTTTAAGGATATCATCAGCAGCTTTCTTGATGATTTTTGCTCTTGGGTCGAAGTTTTTGTACACTCTGTGTCCGAATCCCATTAGACGGAAGCTATCTCCTTTATCTTTTGCTTTAGCAACATATTTAGATACGTCACCACCATCTTTTTCGATAAGCTCAAGCATTTCGATAACAGCCTGGTTTGCACCACCGTGAAGTGGGCCCCAAAGTGCAGATACCCCGGCAGAGATAGAAGCGAAAAGGCCTGTGTGAGCAGAACCTACCATTCTTACTGTAGAAGTAGAACAGTTTTGCTCGTGATCAGCGTGAAGGATTAATAATTTATCTAGAGCATTTACAACTACCGGATCGATTTCGAAATCTGCATTTGGTAATCTGAATGCCATTTTGTAGAAGTTTTCTACATAGTTTAAGTTGTTATCTCCGTGGTTTAAAGGTAAACCTTGAGTTTTTCTGTACGTCCATGCACAAAGGTGGGAGAATTTAGCGATCATTAGCTCAGCAGCATGATCCATTTCTTCTTTAGAGTTTACGTTAACTGCTTTTGGGTTGAAAGCCGTTAATGCAGAGGTCATAGAAGAAAGAACTCCCATAGGGTGAGCAGAACGAGGAAAAACATCAATGATCTTTTTCATCTCATCTGCGATGAAGTTATATTTTTTAATATTGTTTTCGAAAGAAGTAAATTGGTCCTGAGTAGGTAATTCTCCATGTAATAAAAGGTACATTACTTCTGTAAAGTTAGATTTTTCCGCGATCTGCTCGATTGGATAACCTCTGTAGAATAATTCCCCTTTATCTCCGTCTAAGTAAGTGATGTCGCTAATGGTAGCTCCTGTATTTTTGTAACCTAAATCCAGAGTGATTAAACCTGTCTGGTCTCTTAATTTTGAAATATCAATCCCTCTGTCTCCGATAGTACTATCCACGATAGGATATTCATATGAATTACCGTCGTAATTCAATATTACTTTGTTGTCTGACATTATTTATTTTTTTTTAAATATACTACTTTCCATAAAATACGGCAAACAAAAATTATCGCTTGCCGTTATTTATAAATTCGATTATCTTTTGATTTTAAATGCTTCCAGTCCTGGGAAAATAGCAGTTTCACCTAACGCTTCTTCGATTCTTAAAAGCTGGTTGTATTTTGCCATTCTGTCTGATCTTGAAGCTGAACCTGTTTTGATCTGTCCGCAGTTCATGGCCACTGCCAGATCAGCAATCGTAGCATCTTCAGTTTCTCCTGATCTGTGAGACATTACCGAAGTGAATTTGTTGTTCTGGGCCATTTGTACAGCAGCCATAGTTTCGGAAAGGGAACCGATCTGGTTTACTTTTACTAGGATTGAGTTGGCAATTCCTTCTTGTACTCCTCTCGACAGTCTGTCTACGTTGGTTACAAATAAATCATCACCTACCAGTTGTACTCTGTCACCGATTTTATCAGTTAACATTTTCCAACCTTCCCAGTCATCTTCCTGCATACCGTCTTCGATAGAAATAATAGGATATTTAGCTGCCAGCTCAGCAAGGTAAGACACCTGCTCTTCTCTTGATCTGTGAGCTCCTTTGTCGCCTTCGAATTTTCTGTAATCGTAAGTTCCGTCTTTATAGAATTCTGAAGCTGCACAGTCTAATGCCAGCATGATATCGTCACCAGGCTTATAACCGGCTTTTTCGATTGCCTGAAGCAGAGTATCCAGAGCGTCTTCAGTTCCGTTGAAAGTTGGTGCAAAACCACCTTCGTCCCCTACTGCAGTAGAAAGGCCTCTTCCTTTTAGAATAGATTTTAAGTTGTGGAAAATTTCAGTTCCTTTTCTCAATGCATGAGAGAAAGAATCTGCTTTTACCGGCATAATCATAAATTCCTGGAATGCAATTGGAGCATCAGAGTGAGATCCCCCGTTGATTACATTCATCATTGGAACAGGAAGTGTGTTAGCATTTACGCCTCCTACATATTTATATAAAGGCATTCCCAGCTCTGCAGCGGCAGCTTTTGCTACGGCAAGAGAAACACCTAAAATGGCATTCGCCCCAAGATTTCCTTTGTTTGGTGTACCGTCAAGATCAATCATAATGTGATCGATATAGTTTTGTTCAAAAACCGGTTGTCCTACTAAATTCTCTGCAATTACTTCTTTTACATTTTCAACAGCTTTCAGAACTCCTTTTCCCTGGTATTCTGAACCTCCGTCACGTAATTCCACCGCTTCGTGTTCTCCTGTAGATGCTCCTGAAGGTACAGCAGCACGGCCCATTGCTCCGTTTTCTGTAAATACGTCTACTTCAATGGTAGGATTACCTCTGGAATCCAAAATCTGTCTTGCTTCTATATAAGAAATTGCACTCATTTTTTATTTTTTTTAGTTTATACAAATTTAGCTAAAATTAAACTTTTCAAGGGTATTTCATGAATATCTTTTTGCAACAATTGCAAGTTAAAATTTAGTTAATAAGCAGGCTGACATCTTATTTAAATCATAGTAAATTTTAAAAAATCATTTTTTGACAAGCTGATCCAATATCGGATGATCAATGGAATGAATTGTATTTTGATTTTCATAAAGCTGTTCGAAAATCTGAATTGTATTTTTTCCCTTTTTCAGCCATACACCGGGAACATATAAAGTGAGCTGCGGTCCTACTTTGCTCCAATACCTTCCGATATTCTTTCCGTTAATAAAAACAATGCCCTTACCAAATTTTCTCATATCAAGGAACGTATCTCCGATTTCTTTAAGGGTAAATTCTCCTTCCAGAATCGCGGGCGAATGGTCCGCGATATTATTTGAATGATCCTGTTGTACTGGAAATGTATCAAAAGGCAATGGAAACATTTGCCAATCCCCCGAAATATCGGTTCCGTTTATTTTTACCGGGCTTATCATTCCTTTTATATTGTGGACAATCTCAGCTCCATAATTAATTCTCCCCATATTTTCCAGAACAATATCCAACTGATCGCCTGTTTTAAGATCTATTTCAAGATCATATTTTTTATCAACCCTGTTCAGCTCTCCTTTCCAGACTTTATTTACATATATATTAGCATAGTCTCTGAGTCCTTTTATTTCAAGAATTCCTTTCCAGGCTTTGTCAAATTTTCTTCGGTATACCATATAACCATTTCCAAAATTAAGGTCTTCAAATGTCTGGGGCTGATCACTGATTACCGGCTTAGTATGCGTAAGCAAATCAAAAGGCCGGTTTTCCTTGAAATTTTTATATCCGGTATCGAGATTAATTTTACCTGTTCAGGAACTTCAGGCAGTGTATTATTACTTAACTTCGAAAAGATATTCCTTAAGGCTTTATACTTTGGAGTGGCCCATCCTGACTCGCTGATGGGTGCATCATAATCATAGCTCGTGATATCGGGCTGAATGTCATGGTTCTTATCATAATTGGCTCCGCTTGTAAATCCGAAATTAGTTCCGCCATGGATCATGTAATAGTTAAAAGAAACTCCATTTTTGATGTACAGTTCCGTTTGTTTCACTACTTCTTCTGTAGAAACTTTCACAAAAGGCTCAGCCCAATGATCGAGCCATCCCGGATAATATTCTGCAACCATATAGGGTCCCTTTCCTCCATGATATTCATCAATACTTTTCTTTAAGGCCTCTATATCACTTTCACCGTTTGCTGTAGGCAGTGCGCCTTCAATAGATCCTCCCTTAAAAGGGAGCTTCCATCTGATGTAAAAAGCGGGACAGAAATTCCGGCTTTTATAAGCATATCTTTTATTTTATGGCTGTATTTCCTATGTTCGTCTAAAGGAATATCTTTTCTTTGGGCCACATAAGATCCGAATTCATTTTCTGCCTGAACCATAATTACCGGTCCGCCTTTATCAATTTGTAACGGAACGATCTGACGGGCCAGCTGCTGAATATACTTTTCACATTCATCTAAAAAGGCTTTATTGTCCCTTCTAATTTCCAGGTTTCTATTTTTTTGCAACCACCAGGGATAGCCACCGAATTCCCATTCTGCACAAACATAGGGGCCGGGACGGATAATCACATATAGCCCTACTTCCTGGGCGGTTTTTATAAATTTCTTCAAATCTTTTTCGCCGGAAAAGTTCCACTTTCCGGGAGCCTCTTCATGATAATTCCAAAAGACATAAGTCGTCACGGTATTTAGTCCCATGGCTTTCATCATTTGCAACCTGTGTTTCCAATATTCGGAAGGAACTCTCGGATAATGCATTTCTCCGGAATAAATGGTAAAAGGTTTCTCATTTAATAAAAAATTACCATTTTTGATTTGAAAATTTCCTTGCTGAGAAAACATCAAATTAAACGAGGAAATAAAAAGAATTATGTACAAATATCTGCTGAAATTTTTCATATTGTAAGGCATGATTTTTGTAAAATTAAAGAATAAAAATTATATTGAATATCAAATAAAATAATCATGAAAAAAGTCTCCTGGCACTTGGTGCAATACTTACATTATCTGTGATCAGCTGTAAAAAAACTGAAAGCGGAAATACAGGTATTATAAAAACAGACAGTTCAGAAACAGTTGTCACTGATCACAACGGAAAAATTGATTCTGCCACTGAAAGCTCAACTATAGTAGATGTCAATGGTAAAAGATATGAAAAAACAGATTTCGTTTATAAAGCAACGGACGGTACATTGGTAAAAGTAATTTTCAAAAATGATCCGAAGGAAAGCACGGTAGCTATTACCAGCAATAAAAAAACATTTACGCTGCCGAAAACAGAAACGAAGGGTGGTGAAACGATCTATAAAAAGATGATATGACTGCAAGAGTGAAGGGAGACAGCCTTCATCTGGAGCAAGGGAATAATATTATTGAGTTGAAGAGAACAAAGATTTAAACGGTATCTGAGAACGTACAAGATGCACAATAAAAAAAACCATCCGAAGTTCGGATGGTTTTCTATTTATATCTGAATGAATATTATTCTTCAGTTTTTTCTTCAGTAGTATCAGCTTTAGCTTCTTCTACTTTTTCTTCTACTGCAGGAGCTTCAGCAACTACAGCTTCAGCTTTTTTAGGTGCAGCAGTTGATCTTCTGCTTCTTCTTGTAGCTTTTTTCTCCTCAGCATTCGGGTTGTAAAGCTCGTTGAAATCTACCAATTCGATAAGAGCAGTATCAGCAGCATCACCTGGTCTGAAACCTGTCTTAATGATTCTTGTATAACCACCGTTTCTTTCAGCGATTTTAGGAGCTACAGTTCTGAATAATTCAGCAACCGCAAATTTATTTTGAAGGTAAGAGAATACTACTCTTCTATTGTGTGTAGTATCTTCTTTTGCTTTTGTTAATAGAGGCTCAACATATACTCTTAAAGCTTTAGCTTTAGCTACAGTAGTGTTGATTCTTTTATGCTCAATTAGAGAACAAGCCATATTAGAAAGTAAAGCACTTCTGTGAGAAGCTGTTCTTCCTAAGTGATTGAATTTTTTACCGTGTCTCATTATTAATTATTTATCAGCGTCTAACTTATATTTTGCAACGTCGAAACCGAAGTTAAGACCTTTTGAATGCACTAATTCTTCTAGTTCTGTCAAAGATTTTTTACCAAAATTTCTGAATTTCATCAAATCAGACTTACTGTAAGAAACCAATTCTCCAAGAGTTTCTACTTCAGCTGCTTTCAGACAGTTAAGGGCTCTTACAGAAAGATCCATATCTGCTAATTTAGACTTAAGCAATTGTCTTGTATGAAGAGTTTCCTCGTCATATTGGATAGATGCTTTTACGGCTTCAGTTTCAAGTGTGATTCTCTCATCAGAGAACAACATGAAGTGATAGATTAATATCTTAGAAGCTTCAGTTAAAGCATTCTGAGGGCTGATAGACCCGTCAGTTTCTATATCTAATACAAGTTTTTCGTAGTCTGTTTTTTGCTCTACACGATAATTTTCAATGCTGTATTGTACTTTCTTGATCGGCGTGAAAATAGAGTCAATAGCAATAGTACCTACAGGAGCATTGTTTGACTTATTTTGTTCTGAAGGAACATATCCTCTACCTTTTTCAATATTGAAAGTAATTTCGAAAGTTACATCACTGTTTAGGTTACAAATCACTAAATCCGGGTTTAGTACCTCGAATCCGTTGATCGACTTTCCTAAATCTCCAGCAGTAATAATCGTTTGACCTGAAACTTTAGCAACAACCTGCTCGTTAGCCTGGCCTTCTGCTGCAGCTTTTAATCTAACCTGCTTTAGGTTAAGAATAATTTCGGTAACGTCTTCGATTACTCCTGGAATGGTTGAAAATTCGTGCTCTACACCTTCTATTTTGATAGATGAAATAGCATATCCTTCCAGAGAAGAAAGCAACACTCTTCTCAAAGCATTACCGATTGTAAGCCCGAAACCTGGTTCTAAAGGTCTGAATTCAAATTGACCTTTAAATTCATCAGAGTTAAGTAAAATTACTTTATCGGGTTTTATGAATTGTAAAATTGCCATATTATTGGGTTGAGCAAAAATTTGATTAAAAAATTATTTAGAGTAAAGTTCGACGATAAGGTTCTCCTTGATATCCTCCGGAATTTGGATTCTTTCAGGAGCAGAAACGAAAGTTCCTTCTTTTTTCTCATCGTTGAATTGTAACCACTCATAGTTTGACTTAGAAGCCAATGCATTGGTAACAACATCAAGAGACTTAGACTTTTCTCTTACAGCGATTACATCACCAGCTTTTACCAAGTAAGAAGGGATATTAAGGATTTCTCCGTTCACAGTGATGTGTCTGTGAGAAACTAATTGTCTAGCTCCAGATCTTGTTTTAGCAAAACCTAATCTGTATACTACGTTATCCAATCTTGATTCACAAAGTTGTAATAGTACTTCCCCTGTTACACCTTTACTTCTGTGTGCTTTTTCAAATAGGTTAGCAAACTGTCTTTCTAAAATACCGTAAGTATATTTAGCTTTTTGTTTTTCAGCTAACTGAACTGCATATTCTGATTTTTTAGCACCTCTTCTTTTGTTAGGACCGTGTTGTCCTGGCGGTTGGTTCTTTCTTTTTTCGAAGTTTTTATCATCTCCGTAGATTGCAGCACCAAACTTTCTAGCAATCTTAGTTTTAGGTCCAATATATCTTGCCATAATGGGTAAATTCTAAAAATTAAACTCTTCTTCTTTTTGGTGGTCTACATCCATTGTGCGGCATTGGAGTCACATCAATGATTTCGCTAACTTCAATTCCTGAATTGTGGATAGATCTGATAGCAGATTCTCTACCTGCTCCAGGACCTTTCACAAACACCTTTACTCTTCTTAATCCAGCTTCATGCGCTACAGCAGAGCAATTTTCAGCTGCCATTTGAGCAGCAAAAGGAGTGTTCTTTTTAGAACCTCTGAATCCCATTTTACCGGCAGATGCCCAAGAGATAACCTCTCCGTTTTTATTTGTTAAAGAAATGATGATGTTATTGAAAGAAGCTTGAATATGTGCTTCACCAATAGCTTCAACTTTTACTTTTCTTTTTTTAACTACTTTACTTTGTTTTGCCATAATTCCTAACGATTATTTACTTGCCTTTTTCTTGTTAGCAACTGTTTTTCTCTTTCCTTTACGGGTTCTAGAGTTGTTTTTCGTTCTCTGGCCTCTTAAAGGTAATCCTAGTCTGTGACGTATTCCTCGTTGGCATCCTATGTCCATCAATCTCTTGATGTTCAATTGCACTTCAGATCTTAATTCTCCTTCTACTTTAACGTTTTCAGAGATATATGTTCTGATTGCAGCCAATTCATCGTCATTCCATTCGTTGACTTTCTTGTCTTCGCTGATACCGGCAGCTTTAAGGATTTCAGAAGAAGTACTTCTTCCTACTCCATAGATGTAAGTTAAACCGATAACACCTCTTTTGTTTTTTGGTAAATCAATACCTGCAATTCTCGCCATAATTTAATGTTAGCCTTGTCTTTGTTTAAATTTTGGGTTCTTCTTGTTGATTACAAATAGGACACCTTTTCTGCGTACAATCTTGCAATCAGCGCTTCTTTTTTTAATTGATGCTCTTACTTTCATTTTGATAGTATTTATTTTTTACAAATGCCAAATGGAATGTGTATTCCATTTGGCTAATTGTTTTAATATCTAAATGTGATCCTCCCTTTTGTCAAATCATAGGGAGACATTTCTAGTTTTACCTTATCACCGGGTAAAAGTTTAATATAATGCATTCTCATTTTGCCGGAGATATGAGCAATAAGGATATGCCCATTTTCCAACTCTACACGGAACATGGCGTTCGAAAGTGCTTCCACGATCACGCCATCTTGTTCAATATGTTTTTGTTTTGCCATAAATTAATATCCAGTCGTTCTTGATAATTTAGACTGCATTAAGCCATCATAATGATGGTTCAGCAGATAAGTATTAATCTGTTGAACTGTATCTAAAATTACACCCACCATAATTAATAGTGACGTTCCCCCCGAAAAACAGGGCAAACGCATCCGTCTGAACAAAGCTTCCATGCACAATTGCTGGAAGGACTGCAAAGATAGATAAAAAAATTGCACCTGGCAAGGTAATTTTTGATAAAATATCATCTAAATAATCAGCGGTCTCTTTTCCGGGTCTTACTTTTGGTACTAAACCTCCGTTTCTCTTTAAATCATCAGCCATCTGGTTTACCGGAATTGTAATCGCAGTATAGAAAAATGAGAAGATAATAATTAGTAGCGCAAACAATACATTGTACTGCCAGCTAAAAACATTCTTGAAACCTGCAAGAAAAGTGTTAGACTCATCGAATTTTGTTAATAGTCCTGGTACGAACATCAATGCCTGGGCAAAGATAATCGGCATTACACCAGCAGCATTCACTTTCAATGGAATCCATTGTCTTGCTCCCTGCATAAGATTTCTGTTTACACCTCCTCTTGCTTGAGCTCTGCTTACATACTGAATTGGAATTTTTCTAACAGCTACCGATAAAATCACAGCTAAAAGAACAACCAACATCCAGAATAATACTTCAATAAGGATCATGATTGATCCCATTCCTCCTTTTCCGTTCTGCACGGCCATCTCCTGTACGAATGCCTCAGGTAATCTTGAAAGGATCCCCACCATAATAAGGATAGAGATACCATTTCCGATTCCTTTATCGGTAATCTTTTCACCTAACCACATTGCAAATACTGAACCGCCTACCAGGATAACAATACTTGGTAACCAGAACATAATTGAATTGGGTTCTACAAAATATGCAGACTGGAACTGAGCATATGGTAAGAATAATTGAGTAATAGAAGTTAAGTAAGAAGGTGCCTGTACCAGACAAACCCCGATCGTTAACCATCTTGTAATTTGGTTCAATGTATTTCTACCTGACTCTCCATCTTTCTGAAGCTTCTGAAGATAAGGAATAGCCATCCCCATCAACTGAACAATAATAGAAGCAGAAATATAAGGCATGATTCCTAACGCCATTACGGAAGCGTGGCTGAAAGCTCCTCCCGTAAACGACGAAAGCAAGCCAAGGAGACCTGCTCCTTGCTTGTTACCGCCTTGATTTTTATAATGCTCTAAGAGATCTCCCACTTCTGCAAGGTTAATTGCGGGAAGTGAGATATAAGATGCGAATCTATACACAAGGATAATACCTAACGTAAAGAGAATTTTATCTCTTAATTCCTTTAGGCTCCATATATTTTTAAGTGTTTGTATAAATTCTTTCATTAGTAAGTATTATAAGGTAATTGCTTTTCCACCTGCTTTAGCAATAAGCTCTTCAGCAGATTTCGTGAATTTATCAGCAGAAATTGAAACCGCAGATTTCAATTCTCCTCTACCCATAATTTTCACTAATTCGTTTTTAGAAACGATCCCGTTTTCTACTAAAACTTCTTTCGTGATATCTCCTGTGATGGATTTGTTCTCGATTAAAGTCTGGATAGTATCAAGGTTCACTCCTCTAAACTCTTTTCTGTTTACGTTTTTGAAACCGAATTTAGGTAATCTTCTTTGCAAAGGCATCTGTCCACCTTCGAAACCGATTTTCTGAGAATAACCAGCTCTAGCTTTCTGACCTTTGTGTCCTTTTGTTGAAGTACCTCCTTTTCCAGTACCTTGTCCTCTACCAATTCTTTTTGAATTGAAAGTAGAACCTGCTGCTGGTTGTATATTGTTTAAATTCATTTTAATTTCTCTTTTATAAAATTATTTTTGAACTTCAAGTAAGTGACCTACAGCAGCGATCATTCCTAAGATAGAAGGAGTAGCTTCGTGCTCTACAACTTGGTGAAGTTTTTTTAATCCTAATGCTTCAAGCGTTCTCTTTTGGGTTTTTGTTCTACCAATAGCGCTTCTTACTTGCTTTACTTTAATTGTTGCCATTGTTTTATTATTAACCGTTAAACACTTTACTTAGAGAAATACCTCTCATTCTAGCGATTTCTTCAGGTCTTCTGATATCCAATAACGCTTTGAAAGTAGCTTTCACCACGTTGTGTGGGTTAGAAGATCCTTTAGATTTTGAAAGGATATCGTGAATACCAGCTGATTCCAATACTGCTCTAACCGCACCACCTGCGATCAATCCTGTACCGTGAGAAGCAGGTCTTAAGAAGATATCTGCACCACCGTATCTAGCAGTAGTTTGGTGAGGGATCGTATGGTTCATTACAGGAACTTTCACAAGGTTTTTCTTAGCATCTTCCACTGCTTTAGCAATTGCAGAAGCAACCTCTTTAGATTTTCCTAAACCGAAACCGATAACACCTTCTTCGTTTCCTACTACAACAATAGCAGAAAATCCGAAAGCTCTACCTCCTTTTGTTACTTTTGTTACTCTGTTAACAGCTACGAGACGATCTTTTAATTCTAATCCTCCCGGTTTTACTCTTTCTATATTATCTAGTCCTAACATATTTTCCGAAATTTAATGATTAGAATTTAAGTCCACCTTCTCTCGCACCCTCAGCTAGAGCTTTTACTCTACCGTGATATACGAAACCGTTTCTGTCAAATACAATACTTTCGATTCCTGCAGCGATAGCTTTAGCAGCGATAGCTTTACCAACAGCAGCAGAAACTTCAGTTTTAGTACCTTTAGCGTCTACACCTTTTTCTCTTGAAGAAGCCGATGCTAAAGTTGTACCGTTTTTATCGTCGATTAACTGAGCGTAAATTTCCTTATTACTTTTGTATACAGATAATCTTGGCAATTCAGAAGATCCAGAGATTTTCCCTCTTACTCTTCTTTTGATTCTTATTCTTTTTCTAATTTACTTAATGCCATAATACTTATAATTTATTAAGCAGATTTACCAGCTTTACGTCTAACAATTTCTCCTACGAATCTTACACCTTTTCCTTTGTATGGTTCAGGCTTTCTGAAAGAACGGATCTTTGCAGCTACCATTCCTAGAAGTTGGTTGTCGTGAGACGTTAAAGTAATAATTGGGTTTTTACCTTTTTCAGTCAATGTATCAACTTTTACTTCACCTGGAAGTTCTAATACGATACCGTGAGAGAATCCTAAAGCCAACTCAAGTTTTTGACCTGCGTGTGAAGCTCTATATCCTACCCCTACTAGTTCTAGTTTCTTTTCGAAACCTGCACTTACTCCAACGATCATGTTGTTGATTAACGCTCTGTATAGACCGTGAAGTGCTTTGTGTTGTTTAGAATCAGATGGTCTGTTTACGTTAAGTTCACCATCTTTCTGTTCTATAGTAATTCCTGCTGTAAGCTCCTGAGAAAGTTCTCCTTTAGGACCTTTTACAGTTACTACACCGTTGTTTTCAGTGATTGTAACTCCAGCTGGAACTGTAATAATTGCTTTACCAATTCTTGACATTTTCCTCTGATTAAAAATTAATAAACATAGCAGATTACTTCACCGCCTACTTTCTCTTCTCTAGCTTTCTTGTCAGTCATTACTCCTTTAGAAGTAGAGATGATAGAAATACCCAAACCGTTTAGTACTCTTGGAAGCTCAGCTGAACCTTTGTACTGTCTTAGACCTGGTCTTGAAGCTCTTTGGATAGACTTAATAGCAGGTTTGTTAGTTTGCTTATCGTACTTTAAAGCGATTTTGATCACTCCTTGAACAGCGTTATCTTCAAACTTGTAGTTTAAGATATACCCTTGATCAAATAGGATCTTAGTAATCTCCTTTTTGATTTTCGATGCAGGAATTTCCACCACTTTGTGGCCTGCGCTTTGTGCGTTCCTTACTCTAGTTAGGAAATCTGAAATTGGATCTGTTACCATTTTTCTTTTATAAATTATTGGTTAAAGAACAATCAGTTTTGCAAAGACTTGAAGATTAAAATATCAGACTTCAGAAAACTTCGGTCTGATATTTTTTATCTTTAGTATCTGAACAACTTAATTGTTCCGATTTTAATTAGTAATTACTACCAACTGGCTTTTCTTACACCTGGGATAAGACCGTTGTTTGCCATTTCTCTGAAAGTTACTCTGGAAATACCGAACGTTCTCATGTATCCTCTTGGTCTACCTGTCAGTTTACATCTGTTGTGTAATCTTACAGGAGAAGCATTTTTAGGCAATTTTTGAAGTCCTTCGTAATCACCAGCTTCTTTAAGAGCTTGTCTTTTAGCAGCGTATTTAGCAACTAGTGCTTCTCTTTTGCGCTCACGCGCTTTCATTGATTCTTTAGCCATTTCTTAGTTCTTTTTAAATGGTAAACCGAAGTGAGTTAATAATGCTTTAGCTTCTTTATCTGTTTTCGCAGTTGTCACGAAAGTGATGTCCATCCCTTGGATTTTTTTCACTTTGTCAATTACGATTTCAGGGAAGATAATTTGCTCAGTAATACCTAAGTTGTAGTTACCTCTACCATCGAAACCATCTGCTTTGATACCAGAGAAATCTCTGATACGTGGTAAAGCAGAAGAAGTTAGTCTGTCTAAGAACTCATACATTCTCTGAGCTCTCAAAGTTACTTTTGCACCTACAGGCATTCCTTTTCTCAGTTTGAATGCAGCTTCATCTTTCTTAGAGATAGTCCCTACTGCTTTCTGACCTGTGATGTTTGTCAATTCTTCTACAGCATAATCAATGATTTTCTTATCTGCAGTAGCATCTCCTAAACCTTGTGATACAACGATTTTCTCTAATCTAGGTACTTGCATGATTGACTTGTACCCGAATTCTTCCATCATTGCAGGAACAATTGTCTCTTTATATGCTTTTTTGGGTCTTGCTATAAATTCCATGTTAATTCAAATTATAAAGTTTCACCCGTTTTTTTGTTCACTCTTACTTTCTTATCTCCTTCGATTTTGTAACCGATTTTGATAGCTTTTCCGTCTTTACCAACTAAAGCTACGTTTGAGATATGAATAGAAGCTTCCTTTTCAGTAATTCCTCCTTGAGGATTTGCAGCTGAAGGCTTAACGTGTTTTTTAACGATGTTAAGTCCTGCAACAATTACTCTTGGGTCTCTACCTTCTTTCTTGATCACTTCAATAACTTCACCAGTCTTACCTTTGATATCTTTCTTACCAGTAGTAATGATTACGTTATCTCCTCTTTTTATTTTTAACTTTGACATTTCTTTAAAAAATTTTAAAAATTAAAGTACTTCAGGAGCTAATGAAATGATTTTCATATATTCTTTGTCTCTCAACTCACGAGCAACCGGTCCGAAAACACGCGTTCCTCTCATTTCTCCCGCTGCGTTTAGTAATACACAAGCATTGTCGTCGAATTTGATGTATGAACCATCTTTTCTTCTTACTGCTTTTTTAGTTCTTACTACGACAGCTTTAGATACCTGACCTTTTTTGCGTTTCCTGATGGTGTAGAATCCTTGATAGTAACAACGATTTTATCACCAACTGAAGCATATCTTCTTCTGGTTCCTCCCAGAACTCTGATAACTAGTACTTCTTTTGCACCTGTGTTATCAGCAACTTTTAATCTTGATTCTGTTTGTAACATTATTACTTAGCTTTTTCAATGATTCTTACTAATCTCCATCTCTTGCTCTTGCTCAAAGGTCTAGTTTCTTGGATCAAAACTGTATCACCTTCTGTGCATTCGTTGTTCTCGTCGTGTGCGGTATATTTTTTCGTTTTCAAAACGAATTTACCGTACATCGGGTGCTTTACTCTTGTAGTTTCACTAACAACAATAGTTTTTTCCATTTTATTGCTGGAAACCACTCCGATTCTTTCTTTTCTTAAATTTCTATCCATTGTAAAATGAAATTATTGTTTGTTAGTTAACTCAGTGTTTAGTCTTGCGATTGTTCTTCTCAAATCTTTGATTTGAATCGGGTTTTCAATTGGGCTGATTGCATGAGCCAATTTCAGTTTAGAATATTGAGCTTTTGCTTCAGTTAATTGAGCTTGAATATCACCCGCGCTTAAATTTTTAATATCAGCATTTTTCATTGTATTCAAAGATTATAGAGGTTTAACAAAATCGTTAGCAACGACGAATTTAGTAACTACTGGTAATTTTTGTGCAGCAAGTCTTAAAGCTTCCTTAGCGATTTCGTAAGATACTCCTCCGATTTCGAACATAATTTTACCTGGTTTTACTACAGCTACCCAATATTCAACAGCACCTTTACCTTTACCCATACGTACTTCCGCTGGCTTCTTAGTAATTGGTTTGTCTGGGAAGATTTTGATCCATAGTTGACCTTCTCTCTTCATATATCTTGTCGCAGCGATACGAGCCGCTTCAATTTGTCTTGCAGTGATCCAAGCTCCTTCCGTTGCTTTGATCCCAAAAGTTCCGTAAGCAAGTTGACTACCTCTCTGGGCATTCCCCTTCATCTTCATCTTGTGAACTCTACGGAATTTGGTTCTTTTTGGTTGTAACATAATTTCTAAATTTTAGATTTTAGATTTTAGATTTTAGATTTTTTTTAATTTTAAAAAAGTAACGGTAATTTAAAATTCAAAACTTCTAATCTAAAATTTTAATTATTATTGTTATTGTTGTTGTTTTTTCTAGGTCTTCTGTTGTCTCTGTCTCCTCCTCTGTTTCCTCTGTCTGACTGACCTCCTTTTTTCTGTTGTCCCACTAGTGGAGAAAGTTCTCTTTTACCGTAAACTTCACCTTTCATGATCCAAACTTTTACTCCTAGTCTACCGTAAGTAGTGTGAGCTTCTGCCCAGTGGTAATCAATATCAGCTCTGAAAGTTGACAATGGAATTCTTCCTTCTTTGAAAGATTCTGATCTTGCCATTTCAGCTCCGTTCAATCTACCAGAGATCTGAACTTTGATACCTTCAGCACCCATTCTCATAGTACTTGCCATCGCCATTTTAACAGCTCTTCTGTAAGAGATTCTGTTTTCAATTTGCTTAGAAATACTATCAGCAACTAGTACAGCATCTAATTCAGGTCTTTTGATTTCGAAGATGTTGATCTGAATATCCTTACCAGTCAATTTCTTCAACTCTTCTTTCAATTTATCAACTTCCTGACCTCCTTTACCGATGATCAATCCCGGTCTAGCAGTAGTGATTGTAACTGTTACTAATTTAAGTGTTCTTTCAATAAAGATTTTTGAAATACCACCTTTAGATAATCTAGCCTCAAGGTATCTTCTGATTTTGTAGTCTTCCGCGATTCTGTCTCCATAATCGTTTCCACCAAACCAGTTAGAATCCCATCCTCTGATGATACCTAATCTATTACCAATTGGATTTGTCTTCTGTCCCATACCTTGATTAATTTTCTTTATTACCTAAGATTAATGTAACGTGGTTAGATCTTTTTCTGATTCTATACCCTCTTCCTTGTGGAGCTGGCCTTAGTCTCTTCAATTGTCTTGCACTATCCACGAAGATTTCTTTAACGATAAGGTTAGCTTCTTCGATATCCGCACCTTCGTTTTTCACCTGCCAGTTTGCCATAGCAGAAAGAAGTAATTTTTCTAACTTGTTAGAAGCATCCTTCTTAGAATATTTTAGGATATAAAGAGCTTTATCTACCTGCTCTCCTCTAATGATATCAGCAACTAATCTCATTTTTCTCGGAGAAGACGGGCAATTATTTAATGAAGCTTTTACAACGTCTTTGTTAGCTTCTTTTCTTGCGATTGAACTATCTTGTTTTCTTGATCCCATGATTATCTGCTTCCTTTGTTTTTGTTACCACCATGACCTCTGAAAGATCTTGTTGGAGAAAATTCGCCTAACTTGTGACCAACCATGTTTTCTGTAACGTAAACAGGGATAAAAGATTTCCCGTTGTGTACAGCAATAGTTTGTCCTACGAAGTCCGGAGAGATCATAGATGCTCTAGACCAAGTTTTGATAACTGTCTTCTTACCAGACTCTATATTTGCCTGAACCTTCTTATCTAAAGTATGATGAATGAACGGTCCTTTCTTAAGTGATCTTGCCATAATTATTTTCTTTTAGATACGATGTAACGGTTAGACACTTTGTTTTTCTTTCTAGTTTTGTAACCTTTAGCCGGTTTACCGTTTCTAGATCTTGGGTGACCTCCTGAAGAACGTCCTTCCCCACCACCCATTGGGTGATCTACTGGGTTCATTACAACCGCTCTTGTTCTTGGTCTTCTACCTAACCATCTGCTTCTACCAGCCTTACCTGATACAGTTAATTGGTGATCTGAGTTGGAAACTGATCCAATCATTGCATAACATTCAGTAAGGATCATTCTTGATTCTCCTGAAGGCAATTTGATGATCGCATACTTACCATCTCTAGAAGTCAATTGAGCTGAAGAACCAGCACTTCTTGCTAAAATTGCACCTTGACCAGGCTTCATTTCAACACAAGAAATTACAGTACCTAAAGGAATGTTTTTCAACTTCATTGCATTTCCTACATTTGGCTCTACGTTTTCACCAGAAATGACTTTCTGATCAACTTTGATACCGTTTGGAGCGATGATATATCTCTTCTCTCCGTCAGCATACTCTAATAAAGCGATAAATGCAGTTCTGTTTGGATCGTATTCTACAGATTTTACAGTTGCTTCAACGTTTGCTTTGTTTCTTTTGAAGTCTATAATTCTGTATTTCTTTTTGTGTCCACCTCCGGTGTAACGCATGGTCATTTTACCTGTTTGGTTACGTCCACCTGACTTTTTAATACCAACTGTTAGAGATTTCTCTGGTTTGTTGGTAGTAATTTCCTCAAAATTGTTTACAATTCTGAATCTCTGTCCCGGGGTGATAGGTTTTAATTTTCTAACAGACATTACTATTATTTATAATTAATAATTAATTTACAGCAAAAATATCGATAACCTCACCTTCAACAAGTTTAATTACCGCTTTTTTCAATTTGTTTGTCTTTCCTACTTGAAGACCTTTTTTAGTGTATTTTGAAGAAACCTTCGGAGCATAAATCATTGTGTTAACGTCTGCTACTTTTACACCGTAAGCTGCTTCAACAGCCTTTTTAATCTGGATTTTATTCGCCTTAGGATCAACTAAGAAAGAATAAGAACCTCTTAAATCTGTAAGGTAATTAGCCTTTTCTGAAATAACTGGTTTAATAATAACTGACATGACTTATTTCTTTAAATTTTCCTGGAATTTTTCAACTGCACCTTCGAAGAAAATGATCTCACCAGCGTTTACTAAATCGTAAGAGCTTACTTCGTTGAAGTTCATTACTTTAGTCTTAGGTAAGTTTCTTGAAGATAAATACACATTCTTGTTAGCTTCAGGAAGAATAAACAAAGATTTTTTACCGCTTAATGTCAATGCATCTAATACAGTGATGAAATCTTTAGTTTTAGGAGCATTTAAGCTCATATCTTCTAAAACTCTGATGCTGTTGTCTCTCATTTTCTGAGATAAAACAGATTTTTTAGCTAATCTCTTAAGAGCTTTGTTCAATTTGAATCTGTAGTCTCTTGGTTTTGGTCCGAATACTCTACCTCCACCTCTGAAAGTTGGAGATTTAATATCACCATATCTAGCAGATCCTGATCCTTTTTGCTTCTTAAGCTTTTTAGTAGAAGCAGTAATTTCGCTTCTTTCTTTTGCTTTATGAGTTCCTTGTCTTTGTGCAGCAAGGTACTGTTTAACTTCTAAGTAAACCGCGTGCTGGTTTGGCTCAATTCCGAATACTGTTTCGTCTAGAGTTACTTTTCTTCCGGTCTCTTTTCCTGATGTATTTAATACTACTAGTTCCATTTTCTGATAATTACATAAGAATTTTTAGCTCCCGGAACAGCACCTTTTACTACTAAAAGATTTTGTTCTTGATCAACTTTTAACACTTGAAGGTTTTGAACAGTTACCTGCTCACCTCCCATTCTTCCAGCCATTCTCATCCCTTTGAATACTCTTGAAGGGTCTGAACCAGCACCGATAGAACCTGGAGCTCTAAGTCTGTTGTGCTGACCATGAGTTGCCTGCATTACACCTCCAAATCCGTGTCTTTTAACAACACCCTGGAAGCCTTTACCTTTCGAAGTTCCTGTTACGTCAACATACTCACCTTCAGTGAATAAATCAACTTTTACTTCTTCTCCTACTTTTACTTCATCAACGAATTCTCTGTAGAATTCTACCAATTTAGCTTTAGGAGCAGAACCAGCCTTTTTAAAATGACCAGCTAACGCTTTACCAACGTTCTTCTCACTCTTGTCATCGAAACCTAATTGAACAGCTTTATAACCGTCTTTTTCTAAGGTTCTGACCTGTAAAACCGAGCATGGACCAGCTTGGATAACTGTACAAGGAATGTTTTTTCCTTCTTCGTTAAACAAAGATGTCATACCGATTTTTTTACCAATAATACCTGACATTGTTTATATTAAATAAAATTTATCTTTCTGTTTATCACCATTTTTAGGAGGTCTAAAGTAATTTCTACTTCTGATATAGGCATACTACGCCCCTAAAATGAGTGTGCAAATCTACGAATAATTTTGTAACTGACAAATATTTCAACTAAAATATTTTGATTTTTAATCATTTAGGTCATTTTAAAAAAATCAGAAGACTTTGAGAAAAAGTTTTGCTGACTCAAAATATTCATGATCTCCATCTGTTTATTACAAAGACTTTGCAGCGAACAGCTATACACAAAACAAATGCCATAACTCATAGAGAATGAAATATTTCGTTTTTTCATCGGAAAAAACTTACAATTCATCACGTACAGAAAATTATAGATGGTTATTTCTGCCATGATGACATCCCATTTAATGAAAAAAAACCTTATGAGATCATAAGGTTGATAGTATTATATAGTAAAGTTCTGATTATATTATCTGATGACATTCACACCGATTTCTTCCAGTTTTGCCTGGTCTTCATCCGAAATTCCATGATCCGTAATGAGATAATCAATCTGATCCAGTGAACCAATTTTACCGAAACCTTTTTTATTCAGCTTGGAAGAATCCGCAAGGATCACGGTCTGATCAGCACATTCAATCATAACCTGATTAAGATGAGCCTCTGCAGCATTGGAGGTACTGATTCCAAATTCAAGATCAATCCCATCCACACCCAGAAAAAGTTTGTTACAGGAAAACTGCTTAAGGATCCCTTCGGAAATAGATCCCACTATGGAAGTAGAGCTTTTCCTCACCTCACCTCCTAATTGGATAATATTAATATTAGGATTATTACAAAGCTCAATTGCGACCCTCAAAGATGACGTCAATACTGTAAGCGGTCCAAAATTCACCAGCATCCTTGCAAGATAGTGCATGGTAGTTCCCGAAGCCAGGATAATACAGTCATTTTCCTGAATCAACGACAAAGCCGCTTTGGCAATTGCCTGCTTCGCTTCCACATTGATATTCTCTTTCTCCCCTACATTCTTCTCATAAGCATATCTTACCTGCTTACTAGCTCCCCCATGATTTCTGAAAAGAAGTCCCAGACTTTCGAGATAGTTCAGATCCTTTCGGATCGTAACTGAAGATACATTTAACCTCTCACACAAATCCTGAACGAGAACATGACCTTTTTCATCCAGTTCTTTTAATATTTCATCATGCCTTGGTATTAGCTTCTCCATTTAATTTGTTTGTTCAAAATTACCGCTTTTTTTTTCAAATATAAGCTTTTATTGTTTTTTAAAGGCCCGTTACAATTCGTTCGTTTTCAATGATAAAAGCCTTTTCCAAACAATAATGATTTCATTCGTTGAAATTTCATTTATTTTTCTTTTACTTTCATTTTAAATTTATATATTTGAAAACGAAACATAAACGAAACATTTATGAAACGAAACGAAGAACTCAGTAAATTAACCAATGTAAAACAGTGGGACTTTATAGTCATAGGAGGAGGAGCCAGTGGTTTAGGTTCAGCATTAGACGCAGTAAGCAGAGGATTCAAAACTTTATTGCTTGAATCCCACGACTTTGCGAAAGCAACATCCAGCAGAAGTACCAAATTGGTACATGGTGGAGTAAGATATCTTGCACAGGGAGATATCGGTTTGGTAAAAGAAGCATTAAAAGAAAGAGGCTTGTTGGCTAAAAATGCAGCACATATTGTGAAAAACCAATCTTTTATCATTCCTAATTATACCTGGTGGGGCGGAATCTACTACAAAATAGGATTATCAGTTTATGATTTCCTAGCCGGAAAACTAAGTTTGGGAAAGACAAAATACATCAGCAAATCAAAAACCATCGAAAAGCTGCCAACTATTGAACAAAACCATTTGATGAGTGGAGTTGTTTACCAGGACGGACAGTTTGATGATGCCAGATTGGCCATCAATTTAACCCAGACTATTATTGAAAAAGGCGGAAGTGCAATCAATTATATGAAGGTAGTAGGTCTGTTGAAAAATGATTCCGGTAAAGTAATCGGAGTGACTGCAGAAGATCAGTTTACCCAACAACAGTATCAGATTCATGCCAATGTTGTCATCAACGCGACAGGAGTATTCACCAACGAGATTCTCAACATGAATAATCCGAAACATGGCAAATTTGTTGTACCGAGTCAGGGAATCCACCTGGTATTGGATAAATCTTTCCTTAAAAGTGATGATGCCATTATGATTCCAAAAACTTCCGATGGCAGAGTATTGTTTGTTGTACCATGGCATGACAGAGCACTGGTAGGAACTACCGACACTCTTTTGAAGGATGAAAGTTTTGAACCCCGAGCCCTGGAAGAAGAGATCAGCTTTGTTTTAAACACAGCAAGACAATATTTAGCAAAAAAACCTACCCGCGAGGATGTGAAATCAGTTTTTGCAGGCCTTCGTCCGCTTGCCGCCCCTAAAGACGGTGCCAAAAGTACAAAAGAAGTTTCCCGCAGCCACAAAGTGATCACTTCAGACACAGGACTGGTTTCTATTATCGGAGGAAAATGGACGACCTACCGTAAAATGGCTGAAGATACAATAGACGAAGCCATGAAAGTGCATCAGCTTGGAAACACCCCTTCTAAAACAGAACATCTTTCCATTCACGGGAATATGAAACCGGAGCTGGTAGACAGAACCAATCATTTATATGTTTACGGATCTGATATCCCGGCTGTAAAAGCTCTTCAGGAAAGCAACCCTCGTTATGCGCAAAAAATACACCCGGATCACCCTTTCACTGTGGCCGAGGTAGTATGGGCGGTAAGAAACGAAATGGCTGTGATCATTGAAGATATTTTAGCAAGAAGAGTTCGTTTGTTATTCTTAGATGCAAGAGCAGCGATAGACTGTGCTCACAATGTAGCGCGCATCATTGCTGAAGAAAATGGGAATTCTGAAGAATGGGCTCAAAAACAGGAAGACGAATTTATAGCACTGGCAAAAGGATATTTACTGACTCCTTATTCCCCTAAAGTTATTAACCTAAATTAACACCATATATGAATGAAAAATTAATTCTCGCTCTTGACCAGGGGACAACTTCCTCCAGAGCGATTCTTTTCAACCACAGTGGAGAAATAAAATACGTATCACAGAAAGACTTCAGACAAATTTTTCCAACTCCGGGTTGGGTAGAGCATGATCCGAATGAAATCTGGTCATCACAAATCTCTGTGGCAGCAGAAGTGATAGCAAAAGCAGGAATCTCCGGACTGGAAGTTGCCGCTATCGGGATTACCAATCAACGTGAAACAACGGTGGTTTGGGATAAGGAAACAGGTGAACCGATCTATAATGCCATCGTATGGCAGGACCGCAGAACTGCGAAATACTGCGACGAACTGAAAGAACAGGGACACACCGAAGCTATCAAAGAAAAAACAGGACTTGTACTTGATGCCTACTTTTCAGCAACCAAATTAAAATGGATCCTTGATAATGTAGACGGGGCAAGAGAAAAGGCGGAAGCCGGAAAATTATGTTTTGGAACGGTTGATACATGGCTTGTATGGAAACTTACCCGTGGCAAAATGTTCATTACAGATGTATCGAATGCAAGCAGAACCATGCTTTTAAACATTCATTCTCTGGAATGGGATCAAGATTTACTGGAACTGTTTAATATTCCTAAAGCCATTCTTCCTGAGGTAAAGCAAAGCAGCGAAGTATATGGTGAAACAGCCACTACTCTATTCTCTACGAAGATCCCGATTGCAGGGATAGCAGGAGATCAGCAGGCAGCTTTATTCGGTCAGATGTGTACCTCTCCTGGAATGGTAAAAAATACATACGGAACCGGATGTTTCTTATTAATGAATACGGGAAAAGAAGCGGTATCATCCAAGAACAACCTTCTTACAACTGTAGCATGGAAAATCAACGGCGAAGTAAATTATGCTCTGGAAGGAAGTGTATTTGTAGGCGGCGCAGCTATTCAATGGCTTCGAGACGGGCTTAAACTGATTGACTCTTCGGAACAGATCAATACATTGGCATCATCTGTTAAAGACAATGGTGGCGTTTATTTCGTTCCGGCCCTTACAGGATTAGGAGCTCCTTACTGGGATCAATATGCCCGTGGAACTATTGTAGGAATCACCAGAGGTACTACCGATGCCCATATCGCCAGAGCAACTCTGGAAGGAATTGCATTTCAGGTCTATGATATTGTAAAAGCGATGGAAGCAGATTCAGGAAGAGCAAGTCTTGAATTGAGAGTAGACGGCGGAGCTTCTGCCAGCGATCTTCTGATGCAGATACAATCCGATTTGTTCAGCTTTAAAATCACAAGACCAAAAACTTTGGAGACAACAGCCTTAGGAGCCGCATACCTGGCAGGTCTTGCTGTAGGATACTGGAAAAGCATAGATGAGATCCAATCTCAATGGATCGTAGACAAAGATTTCCATCCTCAGCTGGAGAATGAAAAGGTTGACAAGATGATCCATTCATGGAAAAAAGCTGTGAGCCGTGCTCAAAACTGGATAGAAGACTAATTCCCTTACCTTAAAAATACACTTATGACTCCATTTATTGCAGAAGTAATCGGGACGATGCTTCTTATACTGTTAGGCAACGGCGTTGTAGCAAATGTTGTCTTAAAAGATACCAAAGGGAATAATTCCGGATGGATTGTGATCACTACTGCCTGGGCGCTGGCTGTTTTTGTCGGGGTTACAGTAGCCGGCCCTGTGAGTGGGGCTCATTTGAATCCTGCAGTAACCATTGGTTTGGCTACAGCAGGGCAGTTTTCATGGGATCTGGTACCTTCTTATATTGCTGCCCAAATGATCGGAGGGATGCTTGGTGCCTTTCTGGTATGGCTGTTTCATAAAGATCATTTTGCAATTACAGAAGACGAAGGGGCAAAACTGGCCTGTTTCAGTACGGGCCCTGCGATCAGAAAGACTTCTTCAAACCTGATCAGTGAAATTATCGGAACATTTGTACTGGTATTCTGTGTATTCTATTTTGCCAATCCAAGTATTTCCCTGCAGGCAGATCCAACGGCTAAAGTAGGACTCGGTTCCATCGGTGCCATCCCGGTTACGTTTGTAGTTTGGGCCATCGGTCTATCTCTAGGAGGAACTACAGGGTATGCTATTAACCCCGCAAGAGATCTAGCCCCGAGAATAATGCATGCCATCCTTCCGGTAAAAGGGAGCAGTGACTGGAGCTATGCATGGATTCCGGTAGTAGGCCCTATCACAGGAGCCGTTATTGCCGCTGTTTTATATGGATTTTTAAAATAATACAAATGATGAAAAAAATCTTAAAAGGAATCTTCCTTCTTGCCCTGGGCACAGGAAGATTGTTTTCTCAGGAAAACACAGAGGCCAAAGAAGGCAGGCTGGATTTTACCGCTAACATCCAGAACAATCACCTGTGGAGAGGTCTTATTATTACAGATAAACCTGTTGTAATGGGGAATCTTTCCTATGCGCTGGATGCAGAAAAGAAATGGAAAGTAGGAATATGGGGAGCATCGGCATTGGCTGATGATAAAGACAATACCCATTACAAAGAGATCAATTATTATATCCAGTATTCGGACGGACGCTTTTATATTGGATTATGGGATCTTTACAATTCAAGGAACATCAATACAGCTGTTGCCGCTGATGATATCTTCAGCTATTCACAACGAAGAACTGCACATATCATTGATTTAAGGACGAAATACACTTTTGGACCATCATTCCCAATTAATATCGAAGCAGATATTATGCTGTACGGAGGTGCCAATGCCGGAGAAGTGATTCTTGAACCGGACGGAAGTTATAAAAAGAACAGATATTCTACGTACATTCAGGCAAGCTATCCGGTAATCAGCGGGCAGAAAGTAAACCTGGATGCTTTTGTGGGGGCAGGTTTTGCTCTTAATGACAAGACATTCCTCTATGGAAATGGGAAAAACAGTTTTGATATCGTGAATGTAGGTGTGAAAGCAGGAAAAGTGGTTAAGATCACCGATCATTACAGTCTTCCCGTCCATATGATGGTGATGTGGAATCCTTCTAATAAGTTTGCAAGAATTCAACTGGCAGCCACCGTTTTTTAAACCGGTTTCTATAAAAATGATATATGGCCACTCTATTTCGGAGTGGTCTTTCGTTTATTGCATGGAGATCACCCTTACAGATTATCTGGTATAGGTTTAAAATTGATATGATGAGTCCCTATCCATTCACCGGGATTTTACGGTTGAGGATTTAAACAATTATTTTTACTTTTGAAAAAAAGAAACTATGAAAAAGATCTTAAGCTTAGTAGTTGTATGTCTTTGTACTTTTGTTTTAGCACAACAGGGAAAGGTACCCTTTACAGGGAAAAGAAGTTTTGATATCATGAAAGGCTACAGCGGTACCGGCACTCCTCATTATTATCTGGATGTAAAGAAAACCGGCGATGTATACTTTGGATACGTTCAGGTGAATCAGGCGAACGGAAAAGAAATGACCGAAGAAGTAAACGCCGGGAAGTATGTTCCTAATAAAGTAATGAAAGTACATTTCAAAAAATACAACGAGACTTTCTTTGTAAAGTTTGATAAAGACAAAATCTTTATGACCGATGAAAAAGGGAAAGTTCAAAATCTTGAAGGCTGCTGCTCTTCCCGAGAAAGTGTGGACAAAGATACTTGCAATTGTGAAAGTGAATTGTATTAACATCATACACAGCCATTCCTTTTGGAGTGGTTTTTTATTTTCAAAAGATCAGGATGCCCCTGTTCATGCGAAGAAAATTACAAAACCTCCGTTTATCATCACATAAGAGATAAAACAGCTCTATTACTATTAATCACCGGGAAATTACGGTTGAAGATTCAGATAAATATTTCTACTTTTGAAAAAAAAACTATGAAAAAGATTTTCAGTGTACTGATCTTATGCCTGAGTATTTTATCTTTCGCACAGTCTCAGACTCCGTTTACAGGGAAAAGAGATTTTAATATTGAAACCGGAGAACAAGGTTCAGGAGCACCGTCTTATTATCTGGAGGTAAAGAGCAACGGAGATGTTCACTTTGGCTCTGTTCAGGTAGACCCTGAAAGTGGAAAAGAAAAAAAGGAAGTTATCAATGCCGGGAAGTATAATCCGAAAGTCATGAAGGTTCATTTTAAAACATATCATGAAACATTGTATGTGAAATTCGACAAAAAAAATATTTATTTAACGGATGCTAACGGAAACATCAAAAATCTGATGACTGCTGTCCGGAAACGGGTGAAAAGAATTGTAACTGTAAGAGTATTTTATATCAATGAAAGCATTAAAACTTTTATTCCTCTTGCTCCTTATTGTTTCATGTCATAAAAAGAAAGACCACCCTTATACATTTTATTACTGGAGGACCAATCTGAAGCTGGATCTGGAAGAAAAAAGGTTTTGGACAAAGCTCCGGTGCCTTTTCTCTATACAAGATTTTTCGATGTCGATAAAGTGAACGGTACATTTCAGCCTGTGGCCGTTATTACCAGGGAGTCAAGTTTTAAGACAGTCCAAAAGATTGTACCCACTGTATTTATCACCAACCCTACTCTGCTGGGGATTACTCAGGAAGAAATTAAGTTTCTGGCAGAAAGTATTCATCATCTGATTCAAAAGAAATCGGAAGAATATCATTTGACAACAAACAATGAAATTCAAATTGACTGTGACTGGACCGCCGGCACACGGGATGATTATTTTAGATTTTTAAAAGAACTGAAAAGAGTTTCGGGAAAAGAGGTTACCTGTACGCTTCGCCTTCATCAGGTAAAGGATAGAAAGCTGACAGGAATTCCTCCTGTTGATAAGGTATATTTAATGTGCTATTCTACTTCATCTCCTCTGGAAAAGTCTGATAAAAATTCAATCCTGGATGTCAATATTCTCAAAAGTTACCTTTCAAAACTGGAAGATTATCCCATCAAGAACATTGACGTTGCGTTACCCATCTATTCATGGGGAATTGTAACGAATCATCTCGACAAACATAAACTCATCAATGCGTTATCTAAAAAGGATCTTGAAAACCCCGATTTTAAAAAGATCTCTGAATATGAAGCGGAAATCACAAAAGACGGTTTCTATTTTGGAAGATATTTAAACAAGGGATTTACCATAAAAGTAGAAGAAATATCTGAAGAACAACTTGAAGAGGTGATTCAGTTTTTAGAGAAAAAAATCCCTACTTTTAATGTAATTTATTATCAATTAGATAGTAAATTTGTGTCAGATCGAAAATTTTAAATCTTCAAAAGATAGAGGCATTACAATGCCCGGGATCATAAACATCAATTACAAAAAAACTAAAAACACGACAAACCCTATGAAAAAGTATATTCTTTCACTTGCGGTTGTATCACTTTTCTATACCCAATCTGACGCCTGCGCGTGGTCGGATCCTGATTATGATTATTTCAACCTTTTCACCCAAAGCATTATTAAAGATAAATCATATCTTCCGTTTCTGCGGACGTATTCTGATCGGTTCTATAGAGAATACAGCCCTTCCTTGATTCCTGATGACAATATTGAAACATGGAAAAAGTTCTTTAATAACCAGCTTACTTATTCCGAGACACAAAATCTTGTGTACAAAATGAGTATGAGTGACCTGAATGCGCTTAAAAATGGTAATCCTGCTAATCCATTGCTTCTCAAATTAGGCAACGGGTCCTATCAGAAATATAAGGAAGGTATTGATTATTTAATTGAAGCCAAATATCTGGAACCTTATATGAGCATCAATTATATCGAAAGTGAAAATTCATTTTATTATGACAGGGATGCCAACCGGAAAAATGCCACTGCCCTTGATTATGATAAAACGATCTCAGCTTTAACATCGCTGTATACTGCGGCCAGAAATCCTGAGATCAAACAACGCTACGGCTATCAGCTGGTGCGTCTGAATCACTATACCAGAAACTATGATTCTGCCGTAAAAGCCTTTAATACCTATGTAACGCCCATCAAACTGAGGGGAACTGTTTACTTTATGGCTTTGGATCAGCTGGCGGGAGCTCAAAGAGGCCTTGAAATGAACGGTGATGCCAACTGGAACTTCTTCCAGGTGTTCATGAACAGTAAAGATCGTAAAGAGTCTGCTTTTGTATCTATGAAACTTTCAGATACGGCTTCTTTCAATAATATCATGAAAAGGGCAGGCAGCAATGAAGAGAAAAATATGGCCTATTTTCTTTTGGGATATGAAGAATACACCAATCCTATTCCGACTATGGAAAAGATGTATGATATCAATCCTGATTCGGAGATCTTAAAGGTGATGGCTGCAAGGGCTATTAATGAGCTGGAAAGAAATTACCTTCCTACTTATTATTATTCTGAATCAGCATCAGAGAAAAGTGCGGTTCAGAAAGGAAATACAGAAACCAACGATTCAAAAGATAAAGCAGCACCGGTAGTCAAGGAAGAAAAGATCTCTTTCTGGCAAAAAATAGTGAGGTTTTTCAAGAACCTTTTCGGAAGTTCTTCATCTGACAAAAATAGCAATAGTAACAAATCAGACCTGAGTGATGATGCATTATTCAGCAATCCGGACAGGATCCCTTTCTATACCCGTGCCAATTATTATTACGATACTAAAAATCAGGACTTCCTGGATGACCTTGAAAAGTTCACTGAAAAAACAAAAGAAAAGTCCGGTGATGAATACTGGCAGATTGCGGACGCTTACCTTAAGTTCCTGAAGAAAGACTATAAAGCCAGTTCTGAAATTCTGAATGATATTAAAACAACCAATCCGGAATATCTGGAAGAAATCAAAAGAATGAAAGTTCTGAATGACATTGTATCCCAGCCTAAAATTGATGCAGCCTACGAAGACCATTTAATGAAAGATTACCCTCAGTATTTTGTAGAAAAAGAGGGTAAAAAAGATACTGCCACTACTGCTAATTCAGTTTCCGATTATTACGGAAGTGCACCGTCAACGGCACGCTTCCTTAAAGATGTGCTGGCCAACCGTTATTTCCTTCAGGGAGAAGACGGAAAATCTTTCCTGATGAACAATAAACTTTCAGATTTGCAGTATAACCCGAATTCAGATTTGGTGAAGAGTGTTGAAGATTTTTACAGAAAGCCAAATAAAAGTCAGTTTGAGCAGCAGGTCATAGCGAAAAATATGGATAGCGTAGGAAATATTGATGCCTTCTTCAATATGATTTATGGTGACAGGAAGATGAGACTTGCCGACTTTGAGAAAGCAAAATCATATTATGAAAAAGCCCAGAACTTCACCGGAATACCAAGACAAAACTACGAATGGACGGAAAAAGATGGCCAGAAGATCAGCCAAAAACAATATGCTTCCACTGAATACAACGGTTTCAATAATATTTCAGATCTTGTTTTCGGACATAATGTTTGGGAAAGTTTTGAGAGCGGGGATACGGAAACAATGAAAGCTGAAAATTATTCGGACTTTCCATTTATTAAGAGTAATATGAACAAGCTCGACCTGGCCAACAGCCTTATTCAGCTTAAAAAGATCGGAAGCGGAAATGATGAGAAAGCAGCGAAAGCGAATCAGCTGATCGGAAACCTTCTTTACAACACTTCAGTTTTGGGATATTACAGACAATTGTTTGTAATGGATATCGATAATAGTAACGGAGGAAAGTACCATTTCTGGACAACAGACCGAACCAACCCATACCAATATTATTACAAGGATTTCCTGAATACCATCTTTATTGAACCTGATAATTTTGATCTGTCCATCAATTATTACCAAAAGGCCCTTAAGCTTTCTAACAATAAAGAAGAAAAAGCAAGGATTCTCTTCCAGATGGCAAGTGCTGAGCAGGGTAAATATTATCAATATGAAGCAAAAAACAAAAGAGAATATGACTATTCTGATCCTAAATGGTCAGAAAAAGAGGCCGCCTATCAGAAAGAACTTGACAATCTTAAAAATCAGAAGTACAGAACATATTTTGCACAGTTAAAAACTCAATATGGAGATACGGAAGCAGCAAGAAGCCTTATGGGTAGTTGCAGTTACTTCAGTTATTTTATGAGATAATTAAGTTACCGGTCTCTATTCTGTCAACTTATAGTAAAAAGGAATCAGTTTGATTCCTTTTTTTGTTGTTCCTGTTTTTGCAGCCATTCTTCATGCTTTCGTTTAAAAAAATCATACTTATAATCATGATTTCTCTGGGCAGCATCAATGGAGTGAGAGGTATGTATATCCAAATCTTTTTTAGACAACTGGGCGAGCTGTTCATAGTAATGGTGAAGCTGATCCAGCTCTACTTCTGTAAGATCTTCGATGTCCACTATTCTATTGCTCGCTTTTTCATGCGCAGCAAGGAGTTCATTTAATTTGATCTGTATGGCTTTGGAATCTTTATTCTGCGCTTTCTGAATAAGGAATACCATCAGAAAAGTGATGATTGTAGTACCGGTATTAATGACCAGCTGCCAGGTTTCCGAGTAATCAAAGAATGGTCCGGAAAATGCCCATAGAACGACAATAAGGAAAGCCCCGACAAAGGCATATGCACTGCCTGTAAATTTCACAGCCCAGTTTGAAAATTTTTCAAAAAACTGATTCTTCTTATGTCCCATACTATTTATTTTTCTTCTAATAAATGTATAAAATTAACATGAATCTGATGAAACAAAAATAAAAAATGAGGTATATAAAAACAGAAAAGAGAAGTTAAAAAACTCCTCTTTAATTTTTCCAGCTGATCTATGTATTGTTCATCTTGCTGTACCTGTGCCACCATATCAGGAATCCCGTCACCGGCAGAGAGCATCCGATGAGGGATACAATACAATAAATAATGATGCTTGGTAATCCCATGATTTCCCCCGTATGCAGAGGTTTTGCCAAAGCAGTAAACTGCTTGTTCAGGGGTTTGTCTGAAAATAATTCTTTCGTTTTGAAAACTCCTGTTTTATCAAAAGTTACTTCATCGGGAAACATCATCCCCAAAGCGTTCTGAGTATTGGTTTTAATGACAACATATCTCGGATTTTCTTTATTGGGAAGTTCTACGCTGGTAACAGCTTTATAAGGCAAATGCTGGTCAGCAAGATGTAAAATCATATCAATGGATGCTGAAGCAGAATTCTTGAGGTTTTTCTTTTCATCCTGCTTTTGAAGCATATCTTCCAAAAGTCCTCCGAAAGGATCATCTGCATTATCTTTCTCTTGAGCAATATTATCTATCGATGTTCCTCCAAGCCCTACAATAAGACCATTCTTCACCCATGGATAGGTAACATATAATCCGGTGACAGCCATAAAGAAAAGCATCAGAAAGGTATAAAAACCAAGGGTATTGTGCAGGTCATAATTAACGCGTTGAAACTTTGCTTTCCACATTACCGTTAAGCCCTGTTTCAAAAACTTCAGCTTTTTGGGCAACCATAATATCAACCCTGAGATCAACAGGATACAAAAGATCAGTACCGATGCTCCTACAATCTGTCTTCCCACATTACCCAACATAAGGTTTCTGTGGAGATCGAGTACAAGTTCAAAGAAACGACCGGAACCAACATCAGCCTGGCCCAGCAACTCTCCTGTGTATTGATTATAATAAGCACTTTTGTCCAGTTGATTTTCACGGTAGCCGATGACGTAACTTCTTCCTTTGTCTGCAGGAATCAGTAAAGACGTTAATTGTTTGTTCTCTCTTAACAGTTCGGCCTGAATCAAGTCAGCATTTTTAGTTTTTTCAGCCGTTGCACTGATATACACTTTATCCCTGTTGCTAAAATCGATAACCTGATTTTTAAAGGCATACAGACAACCGGTAAGGCACATCACAAAAACAATAATACTTGATAAAAGACCCAGCCACAGGTGCATCAGCCACATCAGATACTTAGTGACAGATTCATTTTTCCTTTTTTTCCTGTAAAGACTTTTAAGTAATAATTTCATAGGGGGCTTAATAGCAAAAACATTAAGACGCGTTACCGTCTTAATGTTTTCCAAAATTAAAATTGATATGAATAAATTAAAAAAGTTAATATGATTCTGAGTGAAGCCGGTCAAAAAAAACGTTTATTTTACAAAACATCTCTTTTTCCTGCATTCAAAACTTAAAACATATTATTTTCTTCCTTTAAACTGAACATCTTTTACAATCTCCTCGAATTTTGTATAGTGTTCAGGGGTTAATGCTTTTGAATAGCCGCTTTTCTTTGTGCATCGAATTTGTCCCAGTATTCTTTTGCCAGGTCATTGTTTCCGTGGTACACATCATGAGCATCATTAAAAGCTTTTTCAAATGCATCATTGGCAGCGTTTACTACTTTGAATTCGTCCTCTGAAAGTTGAGCTTCCGTTTTGATTCTTTGCAATAAGGCATTATCGTATCTTGGTCTCTTTCTGGAATTTTCATCAACGAACTTGTTGAATTGTTCCATCTGAGGACCATCCAAAACCTTAGCCATTTCTATTGACTGCTGGGCTCTCAACTCTTCATTTTTAATTCCCAGAGCCACACGGTCCATATTTCCTCCCTGTGCTTTCGCAGCCTGGAAGTTTTGTTCCTGAAGGTCCTGGTATTTTTTGGTGATTTCATCAAAACTCTTCGTCTGATCGGGAGTAAGCTGTACTTTGGTTTTGAACTGGTTATAGTCGATTCCTTTTTTCTTATCTCCTGAGCATGACATAGCAACTGCTCCAAGAGCTACAGCTATACATAATGTTTTTACACTTTTCATATGAATGATTTTGTTGATTAGAATTTATAGTTAACCTGTACCGCAAAGTTTCTAGGCTGAATCTGGTCGATGTATCCACCTCTGAAATAAGAACTATATCCTACTCTATCAAAAATGTTGTTGAAGAATACTCTCAGCCCCATTCCGTTTTTCAGGGTATATCCTACCTGAGCATCTACCGTAGTATATTCCGGCATATCGAATGGCTGTACACCGGGTTGTACACTATTTACGTGTCCGGCAGTAAACGTTTTCTGGGTCCACTCATCTACCGGACGGCTTCCCACATAATAAATTCCGGCACCTACATCTACCCCATCCAGAATTCCTGTATTAAATTTATAATTTAACCATGCATTAGCCGTGTGTTTTGGTGCATTCATCGGTCTTGAACCGTTTACGTATGCAGGACTGTCCTGATATTGAGCATCAAGATAAGCCCATCCTGACATTACTTGTAAATTGGGTAGGATTCTTCCGATCAACTCTACTTCCAAACCTTTTCTTCTCAAATTACCTGCCAATCCGTACAATACATTTTTATTAGCATCTCTGATCGGCTGGTAGTTATCATCCAATATCTGAAATGATAAATTTTCTGTGTTAATATCGAACCACGTCACGTTAAATCTCAAACGCTCATTAAACCAGTCAGATTTAATTCCTGCTTCCCATTGTTTAGTATGTGATGCCCCTACAAATCCACCTGCCTGAAGAATATTATTAGCTGCTCTTAACGAAGTGGTGGTTGTATATGATCCGAAAACATTAATATTTTCAATAGGAGAAACAATTAATCCAAAAGATGGGTTCCAGGTATCAACCGTTTGACTTGAGGAACCATTTAATCTGCTGTAACGAATTCCTAAGTGAGCTTTCACATATTTACCTATTGACATTACATCCTGAGCCATTGCTCCGATACTTGGTGTCAAGATAGGATTGGAACGACCTAATGCCTCAAAGCTTAACTCAACCGGAAGCTGATTAGGAATAGTACCATTAACAACATCAAAACGATCTAATGGAATAGATTGGAATGCTTTATTATCGATCAATAAGGTAGGAGCAGTGATTAACTTTCCGTTACCATAAATATTATATGCTACCGAAGAAGTTTCGGTCTCCCTCCAGTCAAATCCTACCTGGAAAGTGTGATTGATAATTCCTGTTTTAACTTTTTCTCCAATGAAGTCTAACTGTAAAACTCTGTTAATATCTTCAGATTCGGATCTTCCAATGGTACGTTGTCTAATATTATAATTTGTTTCTCCCTTAGGCAGAGCAATGGATGAAGCTAAGTTATCTGTATTGGTAACAGAATTCACATAAGCAACCCTTAGTTTTAGTTTATCGGTAAGCTGTCTTACTGCTGTAGTGGAGAAGTTATAGGTCTGCGTTTTCATATAGTCGGAGGCATATCCTAAAAATTTACCTTTTGGCATATGGTATAATGCTTCCACATTTCCGGGAGCAGCGTTGATAGTTCCTCTATCCGGAGTTCTTTTATCATGAAGATAGTCCATCTCCACATTGATTAACGTTTTATCATCCGGACGGAAAGCCACTGAAGGATTGACATATATTCTTTCTCCTGAAACATGGCTTCTAAAAGAATTGTTGTTCTGATAAGCACCATTGAATCTTACCGCCACTTTACCCTGAGAATCCAACACTCTCTGGAAGTCTACGGTAGGTCTGTAAAAATCCCAGCTCCCATAACGGAACCCTACGTTAGTCTGATCAATGAACTGGGGTCTTTTTGTCACCACGTTGATAACTCCACCGGCAGATCCTAGACCATTTCCGATTCCCTGACTAACTGCAGCAGAACCTTTGATGACCTGGATACTTTCAACTCCCTGCATATCTGTCATCATTCCTGCAGTACGGAAGTCCGAATCCATCTGAACTCCGTTTTTCAATACGGGAACACCACGGTATCCCCTGATAGACATACTTTCGTTACCACCTCCATAACTTGAGAATAACGTTACTCCAGGTACGTTTTTAGCAACATCTGTAACGGTAAGCGCACCCAATTCTTCGATTGCTTTGTGAGAGATTACAGAAATACTCTGAATCTGATCTCTGGTTTTCAATGGCAATCTGGTAATTGCATCTAAACCTTGCGGCTGTTTTTTTCTTTCACCAAATAATTCTACTTCTTCAATGTCTTTTGACTTCTTAATAGAATCATTCACTTTCTGTGCGTTTACAAAAACCCCACCCAATACAAGCAGAGAAAAGGATACTACTTTATTCATCTGATAATTTTTTGCAAATTTATTGTTTTTATTCATTCTAAATAAACAATGTAAAGTGACATATGTCACCCACAAAAGACTAATCAATATCAGATCATAAAGTGTTATTTAGAAACATTCAAAATAACACAATCTATTAACCAGATGAATAGTTATACCACTTAAAACCTGCTTTATGGTTACGGATCATTAAATTGAAAAAAAGTAAAGTTTTATAACTTCAACCTTCTATTTTAAATATTCTGAGACTTTTTATAGCAAAAAAAATCCGTTCCTAAAATAGGAACGGATTCTATAATCATTGCAAAGTATGCAATTATCACACTTTAATTTCAACGTCTACTCCTGAAGGAAGTTCTAATTTCATTAGAGCATCAACAGTTTTAGAAGAAGAAGAGTAGATATCCATTAGTCTCTTGTGAGCTGATAACTGGAACTGCTCTCTAGCCTTCTTGTTTACGTGCGGAGATCTCAACACTGTGAAGATTCTCTTATTTGTTGGCAATGGAATTGGACCGTTTACAACAGCACCAGTAGCCTTTACCGTTTTTACGATTTTCTCAGCAGACTTGTCTACCAAGTTGTAATCGTAAGATTTTAGTTTTATTCTGATTCTTTGTGACATTTCTTTAATTTAAAAATTAACCTTTTGCTTTAGCTATGATTTCTTCAGCAACGTTTTGTGGAGTAGCCTGGTACTTCTCTAATTCCATAGAAGAAGTAGCTCTTCCTGATGAAAGTGTTCTTAGAGTTGTTACGTATCCAAACATTTCAGAAAGTGGAACAGAACCTTTGATTACAACAGCACCGTTCTTTTCTTCCTGACCACTGATAGTACCTCTTCTTTTGTTAAGGTCACCAATGATGTTACCCATGTATTCTTCCGGAGTTACAACTTCCAGTTTCATGATAGGCTCCATAATTACTGGCTTAGCAGCACGTCCCGCTTCTTTAAATCCTAACTTAGCAGCCATTTCGAAAGAAAGAGCGTCAGAATCCACCGCGTGGAAAGATCCATCTTTAAGAGTAACTTTAATACCTTCAACTTCGAAACCAGCCAATGGACCGTTCTTCATTGCAGCTTTAAATCCTTTCTCAATTGCAGGAACGAATTCTCTAGGAACGTTACCACCTTTGATCTCATTGATGAATTCTAAACCAACTTTACCTTCGTCTGCAGGTCCTAGTTCAAATACAATGTCAGCAAATTTACCCTTACCACCAGATTGTTTTTTGTAAACTTCTCTGTGTTGAGCAACTTTTGTTAAGTTTTCTTTGTACTCTACCTGAGGTTGTCCTTGGTTTACTTCAACCTTGAATTCTCTCTTCATACGGTCTACAATGATATCTAAGTGAAGCTCACCCATACCAGAGATGATCGTTTGTCCAGAAGCCTCGTCAGTTCTAACAGTAAACGTTGGATCTTCTTCAGCCAATTTAGCTAGAGCGTTACCCATTTTATCCTGGTCAGCTTTAGTTTTAGGCTCAACAGCGATACCAATTACCGGATCAGGGAAAACCATCGATTCAAGAACGATTGGGTTTTTCTCGTCACACATTGTATCACCAGTTTTGATAGACTTGAATCCTACCGCTGCACCAATATCACCAGCTTCAATATATTCTACCGGGTTTTGTTTGTTAGCGTGCATCTGATAGATTCTAGAGATTCTTTCTTTATCTCCTGAACGAGTGTTCAAGATATAAGAACCAGCATCCAGTCTTCCAGAGTATGCTCTGAAGAATGCTAATCTTCCCACGAACGGGTCAGTAGCAATCTTAAATGCCAGAGCAGAGAAAGGCTCATCTACAGATGGCTTTCTTGTAATTTCAGCGTCTGTTCTTGGGTCAGTACCTTTAATATCATCTTTATCCAATGGAGAAGGCAAGTATTTACATACTGCATCCAACATAAACTGTACTCCTTTGTTCTTGAACGAAGAACCACAAGTCATTGGGATAATAGATAAATCGATAGTAGCAGCTCTCAATGCAGCATTGATTTCTTCTTCTGTAATTGAATCCGGATCTTCGAAGAATTTCTCCATCAAAGTTTCATCATACTCAGAAACAGCTTCTACTAATTTCTCTCTGTATTCAAGAACTTCATCTTTCATGTCTTCAGGAATTGGAACTACCTCGAAAGTAGCACCTTGTCCAGCTTCATCCCAGATGATCGCTCTGTTTTTAATTAAGTCAACAACACCTTTGAAATCTTCTTCAGCACCGATTGGTAAAACGATTGGAACTGCGTTAGATCCTAACATTTCTTTAACCTGGTTTACCACGTTAAGGAAGTCAGCACCTTGTCTGTCCATTTTGTTTACGAATCCCATTCTCGCAACTTTGTAGTTGTCAGCAAGTCTCCAGTTTGTTTCAGACTGAGGCTCTACTCCATCTACTGCAGAGAATAAGAATACCAATCCATCCAATACTCTTAAAGATCTGTTTACTTCTACGGTGAAGTCAACGTGTCCCGGTGTATCGATGATGTTGAAGTGGTAAGGTTTAGTATCAGCAACAGGTTTTCCTTGATCTGTTGGAAAGTTCCAAGAACAAGTAGTCGCTGCAGAAGTAATAGTAATACCTCTTTCTGCTTCCTGCTCCATCCAGTCCATCGTAGAAGCACCGTCGTGAACCTCTCCAATTTTGTGGTTTACACCTGTATAGAATAAAATCCTTTCTGTAGTGGTAGTTTTACCCGCATCAATGTGAGCAGCAATACCAATATTTCTTGTAAATTTAAGATCTCTACCCATTTCAGATTAGAATTTAAAGTGTGAAAACGCTTTGTTAGCTTCCGCCATTTTGTGAGTATCAGTTTTCTTTTTGAAAGCTGCACCTTCTTCTCTTGAAGCAGCTACAACTTCATTAGCTAATTTCAAAGCCATAGACTTATCATTTCTCTTTTTAGAGTAGCTAATTAACCATTTCATTGCCATAGAAATTTTTCTGTCAGCTCTGATTGGCATAGGAATCTGGAAGTTAGCTCCACCTACTCTTCTAGAACGTACTTCTACGTGAGGCATAACGTTTGTTAATGCATCTTTCCAGATTTCAAGGGCTGTTTTCTCAGTTTCTCCTTTTTTAGTTTCTACGATATCTAATGCATCATAGAAAATTTTGAATGCGATAGACTTCTTACCGTCTAGCATTAAGTTGTTTACGAATCTCGTTACCAATTGATCATTAAACTTCGGATCTGGTAACAACGGTCTTTTTTTCGCTTTTGTCTTTCTCATTGCTTTTGTACCTTATTTAATGATTATTTTTTCTTTCCTTTTGCAGGAGCTGCAGCAGCTTGTCCTGGTTTAGGTCTCTTAGCTCCGTACTTAGATCTTCTCTGTGTTCTTCCATTTACACCAGCTGTGTCTAATGCACCTCTTACGATGTGGTAACGTACTCCCGGTAGGTCTTTCACCCTTCCGCCTCTAACCAATACTATCGAGTGCTCTTGAAGATTATGTCCTTCGCCCGGGATATAGGCGTTAACTTCTTTACCGTTAGAAAGTCTTACCCTTGCTACTTTTCTAAGTGCAGAGTTAGGTTTCTTAGGTGTAGTCGTATATACTCTCGTACATACACCACGTCTTTGTGGACAAGAATCAAGGGCAGCCGATTTGCTCTTCTTGGCAAGCGTGGCTCTTCCTTTTCTTACTAATTGTTGAATAGTAGGCATTTAATTGCTTTTTATTTTAGGCTGCAAAAATAGTAATATTTTTTTAATTGACAAGCAGTTATGTATTTTTATTTCTCCTGAAAATCTTTACATTGATTTTCCTATCTGGCTGAAACCTGCATCCTATTTATATTATTGAATCTTTTTTAAATCAGAAGATTAGACAAAAAAAAATTATTTAAAAGCATCTTTAATTACTTTTCCTTTTGCATACTGCATCGGAAGTCTTAAAAGTTCTGCTATAGTACTTGCAATATCAATTTGTTCGTAGTTTCCTGTACTGATGGTTGCATTCTTTTTAAAATCAGGTCCCATCGCAAAGAACTCAATATGTCTGCATCCTGCACAATCGTCTCCATGTTCAGCAAAACCTCCGTTGGCGTCAATATGTCTGCCATGGTCATTAGAAACGATAAGTGTAGTTTTATCTTTATAGGCAGGCTGTGACTGGATGTAATCCCAGATTTCTTTAATGGATGCATCTGTAGTTTTAATAGCTTTGATATACTCATTCCAGTTATTAGCGTGGCCATAAGAATCCACATCTTTAAGATTGATTACGATAACATTCGGGCTGTATTTCGTCATCACCTCTTTGGTTTTCGTCATTGTAATAAGGTCATCACGATATCCTGTTCCGTTTCCGTTCACTCCGCAATCTACACTTGGCTGGAATTTACCTTTCCAATCTGCCAGTTTACAGTCGTTCAAAACTTCCAGCTTATCTTTAGAAGCAATAACCCAGGCTTTTGTTTTATCTGCCCCGGTGAATTTAAGCCACTGCTGCATTACAGACGGAAAACCTGGTAATTCCGTCCCATTATTTTTAATATTTTCATAGACTCCTGAGCACATGGCACTATGCCCGGGGTTTGTATTTGTAGTTCCGTTATTTTTAAAATTACTGATAAATACACCCTGGCTGAGAAGACTGACTCTGTTTGGAATATTTTCTTTATTGGGAGCTTCCCAGGTTTCAGAAATGCGGGGCCCGTCAACAACAAGGAGGACTACATTTTTTGTTTGGTATTTATCCGCAGTTTTTGTTTGTGCATCCGTATCATTATTGCATGACAACATAGAGATTGACACCATTAAATACAACAAGATCTTTTTCATAGCTTACCCATTTATTTGTGGTTTTCGAATGCAAAGCTAGAAAATCAGACCCCGGCGTATATTAACATATTATTATGTAATTCTTAAAAATTCACAATGAGGAGGATGATACGATTTCAATTCCTTGTTATCTCCAAAGTCTTGAATCTGTAAAATTCCTGTAATATCCTGTAGAATAATATAATAGGCAACTAAATTACAAAGTCTGATAAATTCAAACTATTTTAAAAAACTTTCTTATAGTTATCATCTATTAACAATCAGGGAAGTTCGGCACGATATTTCGTAAATTTGGGATATAAAACTAATAAGCATATTGCATTGCTGTCCGCAAAACCTCACAGCCAACGATCAGAAAAGCCTGAGGACGGCACGCGAATCATGACCTTTAAAAATAAATATATACATATGAAAAATGCTAGTATTATTGGCTTAAAAGAAGCCGATTGCAAGAAGATCTCAGAAAAATTAAATGTCCTGTTGGCCAACTATTCGGTATTCTACCAGAATACAAGGGGATCCCACTGGAATATTAAAGGAGACCAGTTCTTTACCCTTCACCCGAAGTTTGAAGAACTTTACAACAGCCTGGTTTTAAAAATTGATGAAATTGCAGAAAGAATCCTGACTTTAGGGGCTACTCCGGCACATAACTATTCAGATTACCTGAAAGTGGCTACTATTAAAGAAAGTAAAGAAGTAAGTGACGGTACAAAAAGCGTTGAACAAATCTTAAGTTCATTCAAAGTAGTACTTGATCTTCAGAGAGAGCTTTTAGATATTACTGATGCCGCAGGAGATGAGGGTACTAACTCTCAGATGAGCGATTATATTACCGAACAGGAGAAAGAAGTCTGGATGTATAATTCTTACCTGGGAAAATAGATTGAGAAACACGATCAAAATATTTCAAAAAAATCGCCTTACATTTAGGCGATTTTATTTTTATTCTTTATATTTGCGTTAAAATTACACATATTATGAACGATGTACGACTCAACTCTATTCTAGATAATGATTTCTATAAAATAACCATGCAAAATGCAGTGGTAAAATTATTTCCAGGTTCTATTGTAAAATATGAATTTATCAACAGAGGAAAGCATCATTTCCCGGAAGGATTTGATGCAGCTTTAAAGGAAGCGGTCAACAAAATGGCAGAACTTAAGCTTACCAAAGATGAGAAAAAGTTTATGGCCAGAACCTGCCCTTATATTGATCTTCCTTATCTTGATTTTTTAGAAGGTTATCACTATGATCCTTCTGAAGTAAAGATCCATCAGGAGGGAGGAGATCTTTCTGTGGTGGTAGAAGGACTGTGGTACAGAACAATTCTTTGGGAAGTTCCCTTGCTGGCACTGATCAGTG